>CAYVMS010000101.1:6048-11322 GCA_964452615.1 uncultured Occallatibacter sp. | reverse complement strand
ACAACGTCAGGCTGCGCCGCAAGAACACCACCAAGCTGCACCTCCACCGCAGCGTCCGGCAGCGCCCCAGCCACAACACCAGGTAGCGCCACAGCAACATCAAGCAGCGCCACAGCACCAGGCGCCACCACCGCAGCAACACCCAGCGCCACCAGAGCATAAGGACGACCACCCCAAAGGGTAGCGTCGTCGAGAGCACCCGCATTGGACCGTGCGGGTGCTAAAGCCTAAGGGTATGCGACCTTATAGCCATCCAAACCAGGCGGCGATAAGGTTGCACACCCGGCGGGCAGAACCCAAAGTGGAATTCATCGTATACTTGCCTCATGTCGATCGTGCGCAATCTCGCCGGCATCGCCAAGGGCATGAGTATCACCTTTGGGGAGATCTTCGAGCCTACTCAGGTTGAGAACTACCCCGACGGCCCTGGCCCCCTGCGCGGAGCGGTCCTCGAGCAGCGCTACCGCGGCGCACACGTTCTCCAGCGCGACGAGAACGGCCTGGAAAAGTGCGTAGCCTGCTTCCTCTGCGCCGCTGCCTGCCCCTCCAATTGCATTTATATTGAGGCTGCAGAGAACACCGAGGAAGTTCGCATCTCCTCCTCCGATCGCTACGCCAAGGTCTACAACATCGACTACAACCGCTGCATCTTCTGCGGCTACTGTGTCGAGGCCTGCCCTACCGACGCCATCACCCATGGCCACGGCTTCGAGCTCGCCACTCTCAACGCCACCAACCTTGTTATGCGCAAAGAGGACATGCTGGTGCCGGTGAGCGCGCTGACGGCCGAAAAGTAAGAGATCCTGAATTTGCCGTCCCGGTCTCCATTTTTTGGGTCGAGCTAGGTTTCAAAAGGCTAGTGTTTGGACCCAGAGCCAACCCACTGCACAAAAAGCGTTCCCAGAACTCCCAAGAGCACTGAAAGGCATGCAAGAAGCAGCTTTTCGAGGAGTCCCTTGCGCCATCCTTCACGCTCAAGCTCTTTCTCTCTTTCAAAGTAGAAATTGACACGATAATGGCTGGTGAATGGGTCCAGAGATTTCCAGAAGGTTAGCAATGCTGCGCCTAGTAAAAGCCCAATCGCACAGGCGAGTCCGAAGCTGATCGATCTCTGCACTGAGCTTAGTTGAAGGGTGCTCAGAAGTTTTCCTATCGCAAAGATAGCTGCTCCAGGGCAGGCTACGCAGAGGATGCCTACGACAGCAAACAGCATCCCCCTCGTTTCCGGCGGGATTGACTGAATAATCGCGCGCAAATGCCTCTTTCGCGCTTCAAAAATGCTCCTAAGCGCGTGAGAAAAGTCTCTCTCACTAATTCTTAAGCAGCTTGGGAAGTTCAAATAGGCGGTGCCAAGGTCGCCCACCTCGAATATTCTGGAATCTCCATTCACCTCTTCCCCATTGGAAAGAGTGCGGCGATGCATTGCAACCATCTTGAACTTCTTGGAGTGACCTCTATTTGCTTTCAATTCTTCAATCGAATCCACAACGAATTTCCCCTCAAATTCATAATGGAATCCAGTGAGGGCGTAACTTGTGTCCATTGAATCACGAACAAGATCTTCGATCGCCTTCAAATCATCGAGGAATATAGTGCTAGGGGGAGGAGTGTTGGGAATGTCTTGAACAATTCTCTTTCTCATGGTGGCGTCCATTTTAAACTACGCCGCAGCCACCGCCCTGATCGCCGGCAGTACCTTCAGTCGAGCCCGCATCCCCAACCGGTCCGAGTACCTGAGCAGCTTTTCGATGCTCACCTGATTGATCCTGCCTCGAATCAAGTTGCTGACCGCGGGCTGATGCTCGTCGAGAATATCCACCAGTTGCTTTTGAGTGTAGCTTCTCCGCTCGATCTCATCGCGGATGGCATCGAGCAGATCTGCCTTGAACTTCAACGCCGTCGCCTCTGAGCGCGTAAAACCGAGATCGTCGAGCACGTCTCCCCTCGTTACGTGAGTTACCGCGCTAATTCTCTTGGCCATCGCCTTCCTCCTTCGCTGTTTTCAACTCTGCCATAACATTTTTCAAACGAGCTTTTGCAATCTCAAGATCGCGCCGGTCCGTCTTCCGACTGTCCTTTTCGAAGGCGTGCAAAACATAGAGTGTATCGCCGATCCGTGTCAGGTAAATCACTCGGTACCACGTGTGCTCGTCTGCGGTCTTCAACTCCCAGACGCCCTTGCCCACCGACTCTATCCGCCGCGCATCGCAATCCGGGAGAAGCCCTTTTTGCAGCCTGCGTAGCGAGTATCCGAAGACGCCCTTGACCTCCTGAGGAAAGGCGCTAAGAACGTCCTTGGCATCTCCAACCCAGTGAATCTGCGTAGACTCTTTCACTTCCCGAATATATCATATCTCGTATAAAAATGTAGACGGATTCTCCGCTTGAGGCATAATCGACGGCATCATCTTGCCCTTCCTTGTAAAAAAGTGCGAGATGTCCTCGCCAGTGTCGGCGAGTTCCGCGATCTCATCGGCGGTGGGCGGCTTCTGGGTTTCAAGTTCTTTCGGCACGAGGTTGCTCTGATTCACGAGCGCTCTTCATAGGATATATCCTAAAGAGGTTGCCGCATTTCCTGTTTCCATCCGTCCGGTCAGGCAGGAGCGGTTTTGGCAGATTTTCCAAGTTAGACCGTCGGAGTGAAATGACCATAGCTCGCCAGCATCCGCTTCAAAAGATCATCGAGAGTCGAATCGCCATCATTGACGGTGCGATGGGCACCACGATCCGCACCTATGGAATGACGGAAGCGGACATTCGCGGCGAGCGATTCAAGGACTCTGCGAAAGATCTGCTGAACAACGGCGATCTCTTCTCCCTCACTCAGCCGAAGATGATCTGCGATATTCATCGCCGGTTTCTGGAGGCCGGTGCGGACATCATCGAGACCAACACCTTCGGCGCTACCAGCATCACTCAAAGTGAATTTTTTGTGGACGATCCTCGTGAACATGGCGGTCGCAAGGATCCCGAGTTCTACCAAAAGATCGTCGATGATCCGTTTCTTAACAACCTGGCCTGGGAGATCAACGAGCAGTCGGCGCGGCAGTGCCGTGAATCGGCTGACTGCGTCGCGAACGCGTCCTCGCGTCAACGCTTCGTTGCCGGGGCGATGGGGCCGCTGACGGTATCTCTTTCCAATTCGCCCGATGCCGACGATGCGGGTTTCCGTGTCGTCACCTTCGATCAGGTTAAAACAGCCTATGCCCAGCAGGCGCGCGCCCTCATCGCCGGTGGCGTCGATTTGATATTGGTGGAAACGATCTTTGACTCTCTGAATGCTAAAGCCGCGCTGGTCGCCATCCGCGAGGTCTTCGATCAGGACGGTAAAGAGTTGCCGATCATGATTTCGGCTGCCGTTGGCCGGGGCGGCGAAACGATGATCTCGGCGCAGACCATTGAGGCATTTTGGAATGCGGTTAAGCACGTGAACCCGCTCTCGGTCGGGCTCAACTGCTCGCTCGGCCCCGATCTGATGTATCCCTTCCTGGCCGAGCTCTCGGAGAAGTCGAATGCGGCGATCTCCTGCTACCCAAATGCCGGCTTGCCCAATCCGCTTTCGCCGACCGGCTTTAACTTCGGCCCGGAGGATATGGCCCGTCACCTAGCCAGCTTTGCGCAAGGCGGCCTCATCAACATAGCTGGCGGCTGCTGCGGTAACACGCCCGAACATATCGCGGCCATCGCCAAAGCCCTCGACGGCAAGCCTCCGCGGCGGCTTTGGACTTTGTCCTCGGGGGAACAGACTGCGGAACAACTTGAGACAGAGCCAAAGCCCCTCCGTCTCTCTGGTTCACAGCCATTCACTCAGCAGCCTGGCGTCTTCATCATGATCGGCGAGCGCACCAACGTGGCTGGCTCGCCTAAATTCGCAAAGTTAATCAAGGAAGGCAAGTACGAAGAAGCGGTCGGTGTGGCCCGGCAGCAGGTCGACAATGGTGCCAACGTGATCGATATCTGCATGGACGAGGGCATGATCGACGGCGTCGCAGCTATGTCGCGCTACTTGCAGTTGCTGGCCAGTGAGCCCGAGATCGCAAAGGTTCCTTTTATGGTGGACTCCTCGAAGTGGGAGGTCATCGAGGCAGGCCTCAAGTGCCTGCAAGGCAAGGGAATCGTTAACTCGATCTCGCTCAAAGAGGGCGAAGCGAAGTTCCGTCAGAATGCCGCGGCTGTTCTCAAGTATGGAGCGGCGACTGTGGTCATGGCCTTCGACGAGCAAGGCCAGGCCGCCACCTACGAAGACAAGATCCGCGTCTGCGAGCGTGCCTACAAGATTCTCGTCAACGAGGTCGGCTTTCCGCCTGAAGACATCATCTTCGACCCCAACGTTCTCACCGTGGCGACGGGAATGGAAGAGCATAACAACTATGCTGTTGACTTTATCAACGCCACGCGGTGGATCAAGAGCAACCTGCCGCACGCGAAGGTCAGCGGTGGCGTCTCGAACGTCTCATTCAGCTTTCGCGGCAATAACAAAGTGCGCGAAGCCATGCACTCCGCGTTTCTTTTTCACGCCATCGCGGCGGGTATGGACATGGGCATCGTCAATGCCGGAATGCTTGAGGTCTACGAGGAGATTGAGTCTGAACTGAAGCTCCTCGTCGAGGACGTGCTGCTCAACCGCCGACCCGACGCGACAGAGCGACTGGTGGAGTTTGGCGAGAAGCTGAAGGCTGAGGGAACTGGCCAGGTCACGGCCGAAAAGAAGACCGAGGAATGGCGCAACGGCACTGTCGAGGAGCGCCTCACTCACGCGATGGTCAAGGGAATAGACGCGTACATCGAGATCGACGCTGAAGAGGCTCGTGTCAAACTTGGCCGTCCCCTGGCAGTGATTGAAGGGCCGCTGATGGCCGGTATGAGCGTGGTTGGCGATCTCTTCGGAGCCGGCAAGATGTTCTTGCCTCAAGTGGTCAAGTCCGCCCGCGTCATGAAGAAGGCTGTGGCGCACCTGACGCCGTTCATGGAAGCTGAAAAGTCCGCAATGGTTGCGGCTGGCGAGGTGGTCAAGGCGAAGGGAAAGATCCTGCTCGCAACGGTCAAGGGTGATGTGCACGACATTGGCAAAAATATCGTCGGCGTCGTCCTCGCCTGTAATAACTACGATGTAATAGATCTCGGAGTGATGGTACCGTGCGAAAAGATCCTTGAACGCGCCAAGGCAGAGAAGGCTGACCTGATCGGCCTCAGCGGCTTGATTACGCCGTCTCTAGACGAGATGGTGCATGTGGCTCGCGAGATGGAGCGTCAAGGCTTCGAACTGCCGCTGCT
>CAYVMS010000101.1:0-5948 GCA_964452615.1 uncultured Occallatibacter sp. | reverse complement strand
GTAACCAGCGGCATGGGGCTCAAGGAACTCTGCGACAGCTTCCGTGCCGCGCACGACGACTACAACGCCATCATGGCCGAGGCCGTCGCCGACCGCCTCGCTGAGGCCTTCGCAGAATGCCTGCACAAGCGTGTGCGCGATGAGTGGGGCTATGGCCGCGCGGAATCGCTGACCATTGATGGATTGATCCACGAAAAGTATCGCGGCATCCGTCCCGCTGCAGGTTACCCGGCCTGCCCGGATCATACGGAGAAGGGCACTCTGTGGCGTCTGCTCGATGTGCAGGCGAATACGGGAATGCAGATTACCGAGTCGTTTGCCATGTGGCCGGGTTCGAGTGTCAGTGGCCTCTATTTTGCCCACCCCGAGTCGCGATATTTCTCGCTCGGCAAGATTGGCCGCGATCAGGTCGCCGACTATGCTGGGCGCAAAGGCATGAGTGTTGCGGATGTCGAACGATGGCTCGGCCCTAATCTGAATTACGACCCTGCGGTGTAGTTTGCGCCTTGATCCGGCGCTTCGCCAGCATTTGCCTCTGAGGCCCTAAACGAACAAGTTTGAACGCTGTTGCCTAAAATGGAACTTCCTCAGGCAGATTTGCGTGGAATTACCGGCACCTGTGCGACAGTGAAATCAAGCCAACAAGAAGCATGGTCATGTGTATCTTCCGCGAACGGCCAGGTCGCAACCGCATTGCAGGTCCGCACTCCTGACCGTTCGATTTTTTGCTGACTTCAGAGAAGGCACAGCAGGACTTTACCGCTCCGCCTCCCGGTAGCGGCCCAACTCCTTCACCATGTCGCAATGGGGCATCAGCGCTTCGACGGCGCGCGAACCCTCCTCGGCGGCCTTCATCTGGCAGTCCACATAAAACATGTACTCCCATGGCTTGCCGTGCACCGGACGCGACTCGATCTTCGTCATGTTGGCGCCGATCTCGGCCAGTCCAACCAGCGCCGCCACCAGCGATCCAGGCCGATTCTCCAGCGAAAACGCCAGGCTGATCTTGTTTGATTTTGGATCGGTAACCGCCTCTGCCGCTCTCCGCACCAGAAAAAAGCGCGTAAAGTTCTCCGGGTTGTCCTCGATATCGGCCTGCAAGATCTCGGCCCCATAATAGTGCGCCGCAGCCTTGCTCGCGATGCCCGCTGCGTGCCGGTCGCCCGACCCTACCAGTTGCTTCACGCTTCCTGCGGTGTCATAGGCAGGCAGAGCTTGCATCTCCGGGTGCGAGGCCAGGAATCGCCTGCACTGCGCCAGCGCTACCGGATGCGAAGAGACGCGCTCGATCTCCTCGATCTTCACGCCGGGCAGGGCGATCAAGTTGTGCCGAATGCGCACCATGGTCTCCTGCTCCACCCGCACATCGTGGGTCAGCAGCAGGTCAAAGTGCTCCAGCACAGACCCAGCCAGGCTGTTCTCAATCGGGATCACCGCGACGTCCACAGCTCCGCCGCTCAGCGCCGCAAAAACCTCCGCCGATACCGAACAGGGAACGATCTCCCCATTGGGCAAAAGTTTCATCGCCGCCTCGTGGCTAAACGACCCCGGCTCTCCCTGAATTGCAATCTTCATCGAATTCCGCTGCTCCGTTCCTTACCAAAAACTTTCATCCGCAACTGGGTGCCCCAGGTCCCGATTCTGGGATCTGGGATACCACGGACTTGGATCTATCCCGCAGTTACCGCAGCCACAAATCCCCAGCCACAAATCCAAGAAAGACCATCGCAATCACGCCATTCATCGTGAAAAACGCCGCATTCAGCCGCCGCAGATCGCTCGGCGATACCAGCGAATGCTCATAGGCCAACAGCAGCCCCACAGCTCCGATGCCCATCCACCCGACTGCCCTAAATTGAAACAGTTCTCCAAACCAGATCAGGAGCCCCAGCATCGCCAGGTGCATCGTCCGCGCTGTCCAAAAAGCCGCCGGAATCCCCGACGCCTGCGGCAAGCTGTGCAAGCCGGCGGCGCGGTCGTGTTCGCAATCCTGACAGGAATAGAGTACGTCGAAACCCCCTGCCCACAGCGTAACCGCCGCAGTCAGCACCAAAATCCTCGCGTCCAGCGAACCGCGCACAGCGATCCATGCAGCCGACGGAGCCAGCCCCAAAGCCAGTCCCAGCCCCAGATGCGACCACCGAGTTATGCGCTTCAGATAGCTATAGCCCAGCAGCACCATGAGCGCAATTGGAGCCAGCCAGAGCGTCAGCCGGTTCAACTCGGCGCAGGCCAGCAGAAAGACCACCACCGCCAATACCGTAAAGCCCAGCACAAACCGTCGCGTCAACAATCCTGCAGGAATCGCGCGTGTCTTCGTTCGGGGATTGGCCGCGTCAAGCTCGGAATCCGCCCAGCGGTTAAAGGCCATCGCTGCCGAGCGCGCCGAGACCATGGCCACCAGAATCCATAGGAGAGTACGCCAGCCGGGCAGCCCATTTGCCGCCAGCAGCACAGCCGTCAGAGCAAACGGCAGCGCAAAGATCGAGTGCTCCCACTTGATCATCTCCAGCGTCGTTCGCGTCTTAGCCCACAAGCCCGGCATAGTCCACTCCAACCCCAGTGTACTTGAGAGACTGGACTGGATCTGGCGCACTATGCCTTGTCTTCTGCCTCTTCCGCGGTGGCTGTCAGCGGAATCACCGTGTCCACCTTCGTCAGCTTGAAGAGCTCCATTACCCTACTGCTCACTCCGGCGACGATCATCCTGACGCCGTTCTTCTCGCAGTGAACGTAATAGTTGATCAGCGCCCCCATCCCAGCCGAATCCATATACGGAACTTCGGTCAGGTCGAGGATTGCAATCTTCGGCTCCAACCCTTGGCGCAGCTCTTCCTGGAAGATGAAGAGATTGCGCAGAGTCAGTGGGCCTTTGAAGCGGAGAATGCGCGTGCCGGATGCTTTTCCGGCGTGACGTTCAACGAAGAGAGGGGCATCTGTGAACATGGTGGAAGAAATACAAGATCGAGTACTTACTGTCGTTGCATTGGGTCAAAGTTGCCGGGTCTTCGAGATCCCGTATTTGGGACCAGAGAATCCATGTACGACAATAGCCTTATGGACACTGTTCGCATAGACAAGTGGCTCTGGGCGGCGCGCTTCTTCAAGACGCGTGCGCAGGCATCCAAGGCATGCGATCTGGGTCGCATTCTTTCGAATGGCGTCGCAGCCAAGCCCGCCCGCGAAGTCCGAGTCGGTGACCGGCTAGAAGTGAAAAACGAAGGCGGCGACTTTCAAATCGAGGTTCTTGTTCTCAGCCAGATGCGCGGCCCGGCGGCGGTGGCGCAGACGCTCTACCGTGAATCCGAAGCAAGCAAGGCCGCGCGCGCTCTGCTCGCAGCCGAGCGCAAGGCGATGCGCGAGTTTGCGCCCTTGCCCGAGCATCGCCCGTCCAAGCGCGACCGCCGCAAAATCATCCAATTTCGCGGCAGAGGCTGACAACGCCTTTTCTGTTCCCTGTTCCCTAGTCCCTGTTCCCTGCTTTTCTCACGCTTCATGCGCCGTAGCAAGATGCGGCTGCGGCATCAACTCTGTCAACGCGATGCCAGCCAGAATTAGCAAAGCGCCACTCGCCGGGCGCAGCCCGAGCCGTTCGCCCATCACGAGAAACGAAGTGATCCAGGCAAAGACCGGCTCCAGCGTCAGCAGTAGCGCGGTATGCGTCGGAGGCAGCACCGATTGCACCCAACTCTGGATGGAGAAGGCAACAGCAGTTGAGAACACGGCGCAGACGGCCAGCGCGGCAATTACCTTCGGCGTCCAGACGATGTGCGGACGCTCAATCAGCGGCAGGCTCAACGCCATGAAGAGCGCGCAAAAACCGACCTGCATCAGTGCCAATGGTTGGAAGCTGATACGCGGCGAAACGTGGCTCAGCGCCAGACAGTGAAAGGCAAACCCGAGCGCGCAGCCCAGGGTGAGCACATCGCCCAGATTGATCGAGGCCAAGTCGGGCAGCAGGTGCGCCGTCTGGCCCATGAATGTAGCCGAAGTCTGAGCGGCCGCAGGCGCGGTCAGCAGCACAATCCCGATAAAGGCGAGCGCGGCGCCCAGGAAGGCATTCCAGCGCGGCACGCTGCTTCCCGGCGGACGCAGACCTCGGATCGTTGAGAGCAGCGGTACCATCACCACCATCAGCCCAGTGATGAATGCCGACTTTGATGGCGTAGTCCGAGCCAGCCCGGTGGTTTGGAACTGGTAGCCCACAGCAAGGCACAGTCCTACCAGAGCCCCGGCCGCCACCTGCCATCTGCGAATCTCTCGCCAATAGCGGTGATAGGCCACCCCAAGCACCGCGAAGGCCAACGTCATCCGCACCAGGTTGAAGGCAGCGGGAGTGGCATCGGCCAGCGCGCCCTTGACCACCACAAAGGTCGAACCCCACACAGCCACCACAAAGAGCATCAGCAGGTATGCGCGCAGCTTCATTGATTTCGATTATTGCAGCCAGTTTTCAGCGCAGATGCGAGGTGTGAGACGGCTACTGTCCGGCGGCCCATTCGGTCATCGCGAGCACAAGCATCAACACCCGCTTCAGTCCCGCCTCGCGGTCCTTGGCGCTGTACCACTCGGCCAGCGTGTGCGCGCCACCGCCGTCGCCGCCCGCGCCCATCGACAGCGCAGGAATACCCATGGAAAGCGGAATGTTGGCGTCGGTCGAGCCCAGACGCTGGTCGGTGCGCAGGCCAAGATGGCGGTCCACGGCGTTGAGAGTCTCAAGCAGCGGCGATTTGGCGGGCAGTTGCGCGGCGGGGCGGTCCCCAATCGTCTCGATGGCATAGGCCAGCAGACCTCTACCGATTCTGCCGGCAGACTTCGCCTCTGCGTTCCAGTGCTCCACGGCATCCTCGACGGCGCGATGCAGGGCTACCTCAAGCAGCAGAAGCTGTTCGGAGCTTGTGGAGCGGAAATCGATCGAGGCCTGCGCGCTCTCAGGAATGGAGTTGACGCTCGTGCCCCCTTGAATCGTCCCTAGATTCAGCGTCGTCCGCGGCTCATCCGGCAGTGTCGTCCCAGCCACAACTGCAAGAGCGGAGGCCAAGGCGGCAATCGGATTGGGCGTTCCGGCATCGGTAAAGCTGTGCCCGCCGGGGCCTGTGACCGTAACTCGGAAACGCCGGCTGCCCAGGGCCTGGGTCACGGCCGAGTCGGCACCGGCGCCATCCAGAACAATATGCGCGGCGATGCGTCCGGCCAGCGCCCTCTGGCTGTAAAAGTGGCGCACGCCGCGCAAATCGCCTTCGCCTTCCTCGCCCACATTGCCTAGAAAGAGCAGCGGCGCTGCCAACTCCACCCCATTCGCAACCAGAGCATGGGCAATCGCCAGCATCCCCACGACTCCCGCTGCGTTGTCACAGGCTCCGGGAGCCGTTAGCCGCTCGCCGTCGACTAAAGGAGTCAGTGGTGTATCAGCCGGAAATACAGTGTCCAGGTGCGCTGAAAGCACGACTACCGGGCCGGTGCTCTCAGGCGGCAGCGAAGCGGCCTTGAGCCAGCCTTTGACGTTGCCAATCGTGTCGGTTTCGACATCACTCAAACCAGCCTCGGCAAAGCGTGCCGCTGCCCACTCAGACCTCGCCTGCTCTCCAAAAGGCGGCGCAGGAATGGCGACCATCTCAGCCTGCCAGTCCATGATCGTCTTGGGATTGCCGTGCAGCCATGCAAATGCCGCGTGAACCGGTCGCAACGCGGCCAGCGCCGTCACCCGCGAAAAGGCCGAGTTATGTGTGGAGGAAGCCATACCGCTGGATTCAGGGTAGCAGGCGACTATCCACTCGTATCGTCATACTCCACAGAATGCAAAAACAGCCCTCTTGCCGGAGCAGTCGGCCCGGCGGCTGCGCGGCTGCGTGCGGACAGAATCTCCGGAATCTGATCACTGTGTAGCCGTCTACGCCCCACATCCAGCATCGTTCCCACCAGATTGCGCACCATGTGATGCAAAAAGC
>CAYVMS010000100.1:0-11398 GCA_964452615.1 uncultured Occallatibacter sp. | reverse complement strand
GGCAGATTCGACCACCTGGCCATCGACACTGCGGGCAATCGCCTCTTCATCGCTGCAACAGGCAATCATTCCGTTGAAGCGATCGACCTCACGACTGACAAAGTGCAACAAAGCATCACCGGCCTCGGCAAGCCGCATGGCTTGGCCTGGGTTGCGGCAACTGGCAGTCTCTACGTCGCCGACGGAGCGCTGGGTGAACTCCGGGTCTACAAAGGACAGCCGCTTGCTCTGGCCGGGAAGATCAAGCTCTCCGACGATGCCGATGACATGGTCTATGACGAGGCCAACCACCTGCTCTTCGTGGGCCACGGCGGCTCGGATGCGGCGAATCCAGCTAAAGTCGCAGTCGTTGACACGGCGCATTTCAGTCTGGTCGCAAACCTATCGGTGGCAACCCACCCGGAGGCGCTCGACATCGATCCGCAAAGCGGGCGTGTATTCGCCAATATTGCCGAGGCGAGTGAAGTCGCGACGATTGGCACGTCCGCTAAGACGATTGGCGCGCATTGGAAGCTGACCAAGGCAGCCGACAATGTGCCGATGGCCTTCGATAGCGAAGATCATTTGCTCTTCGTCGCCTGCCGGACACCGGGAACCGTGATTGCACTCGATGCTGCAACCGGCAAAGAGCTGGCGAGTATGCCAACGGCGGCTGGGGCCGATGATATTTTCTATGACCCGGCACTGCGCCGTGTGTATGTAATCAGCGGCGCTGGCGAGGTCGATTCGTATCAGGTGGACCGGGCGAAGAATCTGCATCCGCTTGAAGTCCTGCACACAGCTGCTGGAGCAAAGACGGCCTTGTTTGTCCCAGTGCAGAATCTGCTTTACGTCGGCGTGCCGGGGGTAGACGGCAAGTCGGCAGAGATTCGCGTTTTCTCAACGGGCTATACGCAAAAGCCAAATGCCGCCCCGGTGACGAGCAGCCTCGACGATCATGGCGAACTCAAGTTCGCCGTGATCGTCAGCCGTCATGGAGTGCGCTCGCCCACGGGCAAGACCGACCAACTGAATCAGTACTCGTCAGAGCCTTGGCCCACATGGAGCGTTCCACCGGGCTACCTCACCGAACACGGCGCGCATCTGATGACTCTCTTCGGCGCTTATGATCGCGAACAGCTTGCCGCGCAGGGACTGCTCTCGCCGAGCGGTTGCGCCGATGCGTCGCAGATCAGAATCGTCGCCGACTCTGACCAGCGCACGCGCGAGACTGGTAAGGCGCTGGCCGCGGGCATTGCGCCGGGCTGCGCGCTTGAGGTCACTGCTTTGCCGGAGGGAACGCATGATCCTCTCTTTCACTCACTCGGCGCTGGAGTCGGCCATATGGATCGGACACTTGCCTCAGCGGCAATCTCTGGCCGCATCGGAGACAACCCGCAGGGACTGACCGAAGCCTATCGCCCGCAACTCAAGGCGCTCGACGCGGTCCTGCATGGCTGCAAGACTGGCGCGAACTGCCCAGCCACGGGCACGTCGGCGCCTCTGTCTATCTTTGATATCGCGCCTGCAACGGCTAACTCCGGTCGCATGGCCGACTCGCGCGCCTCTATCGACCTCGCTTCCACAATGGCGGAGAACATGCTCCTTGAATACGCCGAAGGCATGGACGCTGCAAACGTGGGCTGGGGCCGCGTGGATCTCAGCAAGCTGCGCGAGCTGCTGCAAATTCACGTCGCTCATGAAGACCTTGCGGACCGCACGAGTTATATTGCCCGTGCCCAGTCCTCGAATCTTCTGCTCCACATGCTCCAATCGATGCAACAGGCAGTTGCAGCGCAGCCCATTGCAGGCGCTGTCAGCAAACCCGGTGATCGTCTTCTTGTGCTCGTTGGCCACGACACCAACCTCGCAGCCATTGCCGGAGCGCTCAACATCAACTGGATCATCGACGGCCGCCGCGATGATACACCGCCCGGAGGAGCGCTAGTCTTCGAGTTATGGAAGACACCCGGCAAAGAGGAGTATTCTGTGCGGACCTATTACACGGCACAGACGCTAGAACAGATGCGTAACGCCGCGCCGCTCAGCCTGCAAAATCCTCCTGAACGCGTTCCGGTCTTCGTGCCCGGTTGTAGCCAGGCCGATAACTCTTGTAAGTGGGATGCATTTCAACAGGCGATTCAAGCAGGAACCGACTCGCATTTTACAAACTGATCTGAACCGTTCTTGCGTATTCAGGAGTTCTGATCCCTGTTTATAATCGAGCACAAAAAGGCCAACCCGCGCGAAGAGCACGGGTTGGCTTTTTTGCCGTTAGGACGAAGCAAGTTCTAGTAGAGGACCTTCAATCCAAACTGAAGGATGCGTGGCTCGAAGGTGCCTGTGACGGTGCCGCTCCCGCTGCTTGGGTTGTTCACGACGGCTGTGCCGGAGGCGCTTCCCATGCCGCTGGAAGGCAAGTACAGGTTGGTGTGGTTGAAGACGTTGTAAGCTTCAGCGCGGAACTCGACCTTCATTCTGTCCACTGGGGTATTGAAGCGCTTGTTGAGATCGAGGTCGGTCTGGAAGAAATTCGGCGTGCGGCCTGGATTGCGGGGTGCGTTGCCGAATGGGCTCAACAGATTGCCGCTGGAGTCCTTAGTTGCCGGCAGCGTGAAGGCGGCCAGATTGATGTAGTTGATGGTGCCATTGGCGGCATTCATCTGAGTGAGGCACGAGTGTCCGGAGTGACAAGTGACAAACGACTGACCGGGAACCCGGTTGGGACGATACTCGTTGGCGCCGCGATAGGTGGCCGAGATCTGCGGTGAGACCGCTGTGGCGGAGTTCGGGGTATAGGTGACGTTGAACGGCGTTCCTGCCTGCGCGGTGTTGACGGCGCTAATCTGCCATCCGCCCAATACTGCATTCGCCACAGGATTGCTCCCGCTGGAGAGATACTGGCGACCTTTGCCGACCGGCAGATCATAGACGAGGCTAGTGATGTTGGCCAGCGGCAGATTGTAGTCCGATTGCGCGTAGTCAGCGCGGAGGTTGTTGGCATCCTGCGGCGAGGGCGTGTTGCCCTCTAGTGAGGCTGAGGCATTGTCCAGCGAGTGCTCCCAGGTGAAGGAGTTCAACAGAGTCAACCCTGCAACAAAGCGCTGCTCATAGCGAACCTGCAGTGCGTTGAAGTGGGAGTAGAATCCGTTGAATGCCTCGGTAATGTCGCCGTTGACGAACTGCGCGCCTTCCTGCGTTCCCCAGGTTGGGTATGGACGCGCGAAGCCGATTCCACCCGGCACGGTTGTCGGTCCAAGACTGGGGTTCATCTGGTTTGCGTTCATGAAGCCTTGCAGCTTGAGGCCGTGGTTACCGACGTAGGCGATGTCCAACAGCGTGTTCTTGGCCAGCGACTTTTGCACGCTCAGGAAGAAGCTTTCGACGTAGGAATCTTTCGTGTCTTTGGGAATGTAGGTGACGTTGTCGGTTCCAGGGTTGAAGTTGGTCGGCACCACCAGGTTTGCCGGGAAGCCTTGATCCATGTGGACGTAGCAACTGGTGGCGGGAGCGCCGGTAAGGCAGCTATTCGTTTTGGTAGGGGCGGGCTGGGTGACGGAGACAAAGAGCGCGTTCGGCGCGTTGATGGGCAAGATATCGCCAGATCCGGCGCGGGTATAGTGGACAAAACTAGTGCCGAAGCCGCCGCGGATCGCAATGTCGGGCGTGAGGGCATAGGCGAAGCCCACGCGCGGGGCATAGTCGCCGAGGGAGGGATTGACCAGGGTCTTGCCATAGACGCCGCCGCCGGTGGCGGGGGTCATAAACGGTCCCGTCGCGGCGTTAGGGGTAATCGTCAGCATGGACGGAGAGCTGGTGTTTCCGTTGAAGTTAGAGAGGTCGTTGTTTGCCTCCGAGTAAGGTGAGCCGTACTCCCATCGCACACCCAGATTGAGGGTCAACTTGGAATTGACCTTCCAGTCGTCCTGGGCATAAGCGCTATCAGTGGATTGGAGAAGGTGAGCCTTGAAGTAAGTGGCCAGTGAGTAGGCGTTGGTGTTGCCGAAGAGGAAATCGGCCCAGTAGTTTTCATAGACCTTGCCGCCCGTTGCGGGGATATTGCAGGTGCCCGCGGGTGCCGATGCCGGACAGAGGCTGTATCCGCCGCCGAAGGCGAAGCCGCCATAGAGCGGGTTTGAGTCTTGCACTTCCATCCAGATGTGCTCGTACTCATAGCCGAATTTGAGTGAGTGTTTTCCCCGAACCCAGGAAAAATTCACCTTGGGGTCGAGCAGAGAGGGATTTTGCCACTGCGGATTGGTGTTCTGTCGTCCGAAGGTGCTAAAGCCGCCGCCGAAAGTGGTGGTCGGAAGGCCGCCGGCCACAGTGGGATCGGTCGGCAGTCCCGGGAAGCTGATGGAGTTATTGCCGATGGAGAGCGAGTATTTGCCGGCGCGCGTGTCGGAGAGTCCGAGGCGGGCATCCAGAATTCTGTTGGCGCTGAACAGATGCGTGTATCCGAGCGCAACCTGCTGGTCGAGAATCTTTTGCCGGCCGTTGCCGTTGCCCTGCGAGTCGAGCGGCTCGGGCTCAGTGGGGAAGTTGATGCCCGTCTCTTTGCGGTCGCTGACCTTCAAGAACCAGGAGCTTCTTTCACTCTGCTGGAAATCGAGGCGCAGATCGCCCTTGTTGGATTTATCTGTGAATGGAGCATTGGTGGCGCAGTCGTTCGGGGCCAGGCCAAGGCTGGTGCTGGTTGTGGATGTGTTGATCAAAGAGCTGCCCGCGGAAACGAGGCACTGCGATGGCAATTTGGCGAAGAACCCAAGAATCTGTTGGGAGGCTGGGTTGATAGCTGAGGCAGGAATCGGCGTGCCAGCCTTGTAATATGCGCCGGTCTGCGGATTCTGCACATCGACCATCAACACCGGCGTCCCGGTCGGGGTGCTGATTCCGAGTTCGCTCTCAGTCGGAACGGTGAAGACCACGGTTGGAGTGAGCGTCTGGCGGAAGCCCTCGTAATCGACAAAGTAGAAGAGCTTGTCCTTGACAATCCGTCCGCCAAAATCGGCGCCGAACTGATTGCGATTGAAGGCCGGCTTGGGAAAGCTGAAGTTGCCGGCTTTGGCCTTATAGTAGCCGAAGGCATTCAGATCGGTGTTGCGGACAAACTCGTAGAGCGTCGAGTGAAATTCATTTCCGCCGCCCCTGGAAGCCACATTGATGGTGGCTCCGGCGGAGCGTCCGTATTCGGCGCTCTCATTGTTGGTCACCACCTGAAACATCGAGATCGAGTCTGGCGGAGGCTGGATGATCTGGTTGTCAAATCCCTGGTTGCTCTCGCCGTAGGCATTGTTGTCCATGCCGTCCAACAGAAAGTTATTGAACATGCTGCGCAGGCCATTGACGTTGTATGCGCCCGCGCGCACCAAGCTGGTGACGGCCGTCGTGGTGGCGGCAGTGGGCGCCTGGCGCGAACCGGTGACCAATGCCAGCAGGTCGGAGTAGTTGCGGCTGACCAGCGGCAGCGATTCGGTCTGATACTCTGAGACCGTTTGGCCGCGTTCGCTGGTTTCGGTCTCGATCTGCAACGCGAGGTCGCTCACTTCGATCGTGGTTGCGTCTGCCTGTCCCACCTTAAGGGTGAGGTCAATGCGCTGGCGTCCAGCGACGGAGACGGTGATGTTTTTTGCTTCGGCCGGCGCAAAGCCTGGGGCGCTGGCTTCAATGGTGTAAACGCCGGCTCGCAGCGAGGGTGCCTCATAGTCGCCTGAGCCGTTAACGCTCACTTTGATAATTACGCCTGAGTTCACATTGGTGACGGTGACGGATGCATTTGCAACCGCCGCACCGGTGGCGTCATGGATGGAGCCGATCAGGCTGCCATCCTCGTATTGCGCCCTTGCTCCCATGCCACAGATCGCGATCAAGAGGCCAACGAAGACAGTTCTGCAGAAGATTTTTAGATTCGTCATGGCTGCGAGGCTACAGATTCCGGTTAAATTCTCAGTGAAATGAAAGTGAACGGCGCATGAATCGCATCCGGTTCTTCGAGCCTTAATAATTTGGCCTCCATCGCTCGATAGACTCATTCCAGAGACACGCCAGCGGCAACCAGCCCCCTGGTTTCACGAGTCAGCTTCCATTGCCGTCGAGAGGAATCCGCCATGAATCAAATTTTTCGCCGCAACTTATTGCGCTGTTTGCCGCTGCTTCTGCTCCTGGCCACGCAGCGATCCGCCCTTGCAGCGCCCGTGCTGATGATCTCAATCGACGGATTGAAGCCCGAGTATGTAACTGAGGCGGATGCAAGAGGAATGCACATTCCCTATCTCCGCACGCTGGTTCGCGATGGAGCGTATGCAGAGGGCGTGATTGGTGTCTGGCCGACTGTAACTTATCCCAGCCACACCACACTACTGACAGGTGTATCGCCCGCCGAGCATGGCATCTATAACAATCAGGAGTTTGATCCAGGTCGGAATTTCTCAGGAGCCTGGTATTGGTATGCGCCCGAGATTCGAGTTCCAACGCTCTGGCAGGTTGCGCACCACGCCGGTCTGCGCACGGCCAGCGTCGGATGGCCAGTCAGCGTCGGCGCGACGGATGTGGATTGGCTGATTCCGGAGTTCTGGCGCAGCGCGGGCCAGTCAGGCGCAATGAATCCCTCAGATCGAGACCTGATGGCCGCGCTCTCGCGTCCCGATACTTTGCTCAAGCAGTTGCAGCCCTCGCTCGGTCCCTACATGATGGGGAACGACACGAGCATTGACGGCGACGAGGTCAAGACGCGCTACTCCGTTGAGATATTGCGCCAGCAGAAGCCCGCATTCATGACCATTCATCTCAGCTCTCTCGATAACGCGCAGCATGAGTACGGGCCCTTCAGCGCGGAAGCGAACCGCGATCTTGAAGCGCTCGATGGAATGGTCGCGCGGCTCGCCGCTGCGGCGCTTTCCAACGACTCTTCGACAGTGGTGGTCGTAGTCTCCGATCATGGATTCGCCCCTCTCACCCACTCGGTGAATCTGTATATTCCGTTTCTGGAGGCGGGGATGATTCAGCCGCTGGTGAATTCCCGGACAAAGGCATTCACGGTCGGATCGTGGAAGGCTCAGCCGTGGCTCGGCGGCGGTATGGCAGCCATCATGCTTCATGACGCAAACGACCACCAGACAGAGCAGAAGGTCGACGAGCTTCTCAAAAAACTGGCGGCAGACGAGAACAACGGCATCGCGGCGGTTCTCGATCGCGACGCAATCAAGGCGCGCGGCGGCTTTCCGGATGCATCCTTTCTTGTGGTTTTGAACTCAGGTTACACGACAGGCTCCGGCACAAGCGGCGATCTCGTCAATGCGCTTCCGGACGAAAAGGGCGGTCATGGATTCTCGCCGGAGTTTCCTGAGATGCATGCGTCGTTCTTCGCTGCAGGGGTAGGAATCGCTCATCATCGAGACCTGGGCATCATCGACATGCGGCAGATTGCCCCCACGGTGGCGAAGATCCTGAATCTCCAAATGCCCTCGGCAAAAGCGACTCCGTTGCACGTCCAACCGTGACGGCTTCGCTCCCGGTGGATTGCCCGGAATGAATAGAGACAAGGGGCCGGCAAAAATCATTTTGATGCGGCGCTCGCATGACGCTTTCGATAGCTGCGGCGAGAGCGATATGATATGAAGTTGAGCATCTCGTTGTCGCTCACGCGAAAGTGGCGGAATTGGCAGACGCACCAGACTTAGGATCTGGCGGAGCAATCCATGGGGGTTCGAGTCCCCCCTTTCGCACCATTCCCAATCTCTAATTGCCCGCCCCGCCCGGCCAACTCCGGGCGCTTCCACGCCATCGTACCCAGCCGGAGTAATCTAAAGAAATCATGAGTCAATCCGCACAGCAGCCGCAAATGAACCTCGTCCAGGCTCCCGATTATCGCGAGTCCTACGCCAACAGTGTCCATATCCGTGTCAGTGTCTGGGACTTCCAGCTCGTCTTCGGTCTTGCCTCAGCCGATGCGCCCGACCAGGTTTCCATCCGCAACCACTCCGCGATCTTCCTCAGCCCGCAGCAGGCCAAGGCTCTGTGGAATTTGCTCGGCCAAAACCTCGCCCAATACGAGCAGGCCTTTGGCACGCTTAGTCTCGAGCCGCAGAGCCACAACTTCCCGCAAGGCCCCATCAACTGAGGGTTTCCTGAGCAGGTTGAAAGGTGCGGGCTTCAGCCCGTACAAAGCTAAATGGAAAGTGAGAGGGGCTTTAGCCCCTGAGGGAGTCTTCTTTTTCACAGCAAAAGCCTGTGCGGAGATTCCCGGCAACAGGAGCACGATTGCGCTGGAAAAGTTTCATCATGCCGCGGCCCGACGCCCCTTTTCCCTCCTGGAGAATCTTCCCGGTGGTCTTCGCGGCCCTTTATGCCAGCCACTTCAGCCTGCTTCGTCTGCCCTACTATTGGGACGAGGCCGGCTACTACATCCCCGCGGCATGGGACTTTTTCCGCACCGGCTCGCTGATTCCCATCACCACGCTCACCAACGCACATCCCCCGCTGCCCAGCATCTATCTGGCGCTCTGGTGGCGGATCTCCGGCTTCGTTCCCGAGGTTACGCGTACCTCTGTTCTCATGGTGGCATCGCTAGGCTTGGTCGCGGTCTGGCGGCTAGCCATCCGTCTCACCGGCGTAGCCTGGGTCGCCTTCTGGACCGTCGTCCTTACCGCGCTCTATCCCGTCTGGTTTGCCCAAAGCACTTTGGCCCACGCCGACATCTTCGCCGCTGCCTGTACTCTATGGGGACTGGTCTACGCCCTGCCTGAACTCGGAGCGCTCACAAATCAGTCCACCAGGCCCGGAACCGCCGCCGCGTGGTTTGCTGCTGCGGCTTTATGCAAAGAGACGGCAATTATTATCCCGCTCACTCTCGCAGCCGTCAGCCTCTTTGAGAGCTTTCGCGCTCCCGGACAAGCCCGCATCCGCCTCTGGCGCGAGGCCGCATGGTTCACAAGCTGCATTCTGCCACTCACCGCCTGGTATGCCTATCACCGCGCCAAAACCGGCTTTCTCTTCGGCAATCCAGAATTCCTGCGCTATAACGCCCAGGCCAACCTTGAACCACTCCGCATCGCCGCCGCCTTCGGCTACCGCATCCTGCACCTCACAGCGCACATGAACCTCTTCGTGCCGGTAGGCGTTGCTTTTGCCGCCCTGCTCCTCGATCCGCGCCCGGACAGAGATCAGAAACCAGAGATCAGAGATCAGCTTGCCGCACCAGAGACTCCCCGTGCCCCATCCTTTCGCTTTTTTTCTAGCGAAAGGGTGGGAAACGAAGACACTCAGCTCCGCCCGTCAATCGCGCCCCACACTCTGCGGCGCATTTTCATCCTGCTGCTGGCGAACGCCCTGTTCTTCAGTGTCCTGGGCGGCGCGCTGCTCACCCGCTATCTGCTGCCCATGATTCCGCTCGTGCTACTGGTAGCCGTCTACACTCTCTATCGCCGCGTACCCTACTGGCATGGCTTGGCTCTCTTCTCCGCAGCGGCATTTATCCTGGGCCTCTTCATCAATCCGCCTTACCGCTTCGCTCCAGAAGACAATCTTGCCTATGCTCGTGTGATCCGGCTTCACCAAGCCGGTATCAATCAGCTCCAGAAGCTCTACCCCGGCGCGACAGTTCTTTCCGCATGGCCCGTCACCGACGAACTCACCCGCCCCGAGCTCGGCTACCTCCAGCACCCCTTCGCCGTTGACCGCATTGAAGACTTCACCACCCAGCAGATCGCTGGTGCCGCTCAGGAGCCAGAGAAATTCTCCGCCGCTCTGGTCTTTTCGACCAAGTACGACCCGCCCACGCTGCCCTTCAGCCTCGGGCTCCGAGGCGAAGCCGTCGACGAGCAATACTTCGGCCTCCATCACGACCTCCAGCCCGAAGCTATTGCCCTTCAGCTCCACGGCAGTATGGTCTGGAAACAGGAAGACCACGGCCAATGGATCGCGCTGATCCGCTTCAACCGCTGAGTAGGGGTGCCGTTTGACATTCCCGTTGGGGAGAACAGAAGATAGCCTTCATTGAAACCAACCGCTAGTAATCCGTCCGATTCCGGCGTAAAGTGTTGGCTGTGAGATGCGCGATCACCGCAACAATTCTATCCGTAATTTTTGCTCTTTCAGCAGCCACGGAGACGTTGCACGGCCCCCGTTCATCGTGGCCATGTCTCGCAGATGTGTTGCAACGGGAAGTTCCGAACGCCTCTGTTCCGCCGGTTGACGTCAAAGCAACTATTACCAGTTTCGAGACCTTGAACGAGGCCTCCTACTTCATCCTCGGCTATTACATTGACAATCCGCGGGATCCAAATTCTCTAACCCGGCCGTTGCGGGTCCTTCTCCTGGACAAGCAGACTAATACCTGGAGACATCTCGAAATCCAAGAAAAGTTAGACGTTGATGGAGTACCAGAGAATGGATGCTTGGGCTCCGTTCTGCGCATCAAGCCTGTTGGGGAGAAGTTCTTCCTTGAGACCCACATGACTCCTTCAGCATCTTGCCAATTTGTTCTTTCGCACGATCTCAAACTGGAGCACATCCTTTTTGGCTGGCCTATTGAGGGTCCCCCCTCTCGCCGTCTCCTCATTGGGGGTAACTCGGCTCATTTCGCTAAGACCCATCCTCCGAGCTACAGCCTATATGATCTCTCGACCGCGACTGAGACCTTGCTGCTGCCTCTTGCCAATGATAGTTCGATGAAGTGGCTTGATGACGATCTGAGCAACCTCATCGATGAACCGTGGTGCGCCGAAAACAACTCGCCCTGCGAAGCGTCAGGCCTCAGCGGCGCTCCAGTGTCGTTTTTCGTGAACGACAAGACGAACGCTCTGGCAATGGACGTTCAATATGTCGGAGAGGGCATGGGATCGAGAGCCGAAAACTTCAAGGCCGACGTAATCTATATCTTCGATTTCGGCGGGAAAACGTTGCAGCACCGCGAATTCAATCCAGTCGCGTTACAGAAAATGCTTGGAAATTACAATATGGAGAAGTTAACGCAACCCTCAGCTCTGCGCCAACTGTTTATGGCTGACTCGGCTCTTCGCTAAGATTCCAATTCAGGATTTTGGCGAAGAGCCTCCTTGAACTCCCAGGGCTATTGTGCTGGGGAGAGTCCCCGGCCTGCTTTGAAAGATGCTCTAGGTGCTGACCCGTCTTTACCCTACTTCCAGCATCCGGTCCAGCGCAACCTTGGCCCAGCGCTTGACCCCAGGCCGCACCTGAATCCGGTTCACCACGCGCCCCTCAGCCAGATTCTCCAGAGCCCAGCAAAGATGTTGCGGCGTGATGCGATACATCGTCGTGCACAGGCAGCCCGTGTCGTCCAGCGTAATCACCCGCTTGCCTTCGGCCTCGAACCGCCGCGCCATCCGGTTCACGAGATGGATCTCCGTGCCCACGGCAAACATCTGACCCTCCGGCGCCTGCTCCACCAGCGCGATCAGCC
>CAYVMS010000099.1:0-11515 GCA_964452615.1 uncultured Occallatibacter sp. | reverse complement strand
TCACCGAGCGGCCATTCACAGTCAGTTCGACAATGTCGTCTTCTTCGAGACCATATTTGGTAAGCGTTGCTCCAGAAACAATCGCCGCATTGTCCCAGCTAAGATTCGTAACCGGCTTAGGTAATTCCTGCAACCACCCCACATTCGACCACCGCCCGTCATAAACATTCGGGTCCGGACGGAAGATGATCTCAAGCGACTCCTTCGGTGATGGTTTCGCAATTGCTTGTAGCGGCGCAACCTTCCCACCTACAGCAACGGGCTGAAACTGGGTGCCCTCAATCCATCCATTGTGCAGCGCTTTGCGCCAGCCTGTTTCAAAGTCACCTTTGATGACGGGCTTCCAAGTTTCGCGCACTGCTTCATAGGGACTCAAGCCTGGCTCATCCAGCAAAGCCTGGAAAAAGTGATGCGCCGTCTTGCCGCCGTAGAGAGGATCGATCATCGGCTGAACAATTGATGCCGTTCCGTCGTACGATCGTGCATCTGACCATGACTCAAGAAAATGTGCGGCGGGAATGTGCCAGTGAGAGATCTGCCCTGTTTCATCGACGTGCGATCCAAGATGAGCGACTGTCTTCGCCTTCTCAAAAGCCGAGGCAAACTCCAGATCGGCAGGTGCAGTGTAGATAGGATTGACATTAAGAACTATGAGCCAATCTACTTTGCCCGCATTCAGGTCAGCAGTCAAGCTCTTGAAATCCTGCGTTTGTCTGGACGATATCAACGAATCGCCCCGCACGTTGACTGTCTTGCCAAGGTTGTTAAGATTCGTGTTGATCACAAGAGCAAGCGCATCAACCGATGCATCTTGATACTGCCCAGGAATCACCACGCACTTGTCAGCATGAACCTTCAAATCCTTGGTCAAGGCGGCCAGAAATCTCTTCTGCTCGTCTGTCCACGCATACGCCGGAGGCTCAATGCCCGCGACTCCTACAGCGTTGGCCAACTCCGCAGCAAAGGCTGGAATCTCGCTTGCGCGCAATCCGAGTCTGTGCTCTGCCTTCATTCCTGTCGTGGTCGGAGTGCTTTCAATTGCATATAGCCGGTTGAGCTTTTCCGGTGACTTCCGCCGCTCCGCATACTGTCGAACTAGCTTATGAAAGCCGGGATAGCTCGCACCAGAAAGAAAATCCGCATCGAGCGAAACAATAACGTCTGCTTCGGCTAAATCATATTGAACATTCAGCCCTCTCTCGAGAGCAGTTCCCTCAATCGCCGGGTCATGCTGCACCAGCGTGGCCTTCGGATAAGCCGCCTGCACAGCCTTCCACTGCCGCACCAGCGTCGGCGAAGTAATAGTCTCGCTGAGGAAATAGATCCCGGTTCCGTCTTTAGTCGAGGCCACCTTGTTGCGAAACTCGACAGCAAACTCGGCCCACTCGCGGTTCTCGCCGCGATAGGTCACATGCTGCGAGCGGTCAGGGTCGTAGAGGTCGAGCAGCGTCGCCTGCGTAAATGTATCCGACGAGCCCTGGTTATAAGGATGCTCGGGGTTGCCGTCGATCTTGATGGGCCGGAATTGATCGCTCTTGACCAGCAGCGGCACCGCGCCCGTGACGAATGGATGCGCCGTGGCAAAATACATTGGTTTTCCAAGGATCAGATCCTCCGGTGCTTTGACGTACGGATAAATCGGTTCATCAGGCTGCTTTGTGCATCCGGCCAACCCGGCCAGCGCCATCGACGCGCCCATCAGCTTCAGAAAGCCCCGCCGCGAAACCGGATCGACCCACTCCTGCGCAGCCGAGGGAAACTCCTTCTCAACCGCAGCCTGAAACTCCGGCGTATTGGCGAGTTCATCCACCGACCGCCAGTACCGTTTGCCCTTCGTGCCCTTCAACTTTTCGCGTACGGCGGCTAGCGTCATCGGCTTGCGGTTGTCTTGAAGGGGCACGGCTTTAGCCGTGCCGTTCAGGATGACAAAAGGGTTGTCGGGCTTTAGCCCCTGGGGTAAGGATCTCTCTGCCGCATGCGTTCCCTCAGCGGCTAAAGCCGTGTCCTGCGAGGATTCAGTCTCGGCACGACTGAAGTCGGGCCCTTTCAAAGCCGCCATCATTTCGACGTTTTCGCGCTTGCTCATCGGTGGCAGACCTCGCAACTCGTCAAATCTTTCGGCGTCCGAATCTTGTAGTGATTCACAAGAAAGCGCCCCAACTCATCCTGGCTGGTGAATTTCTCATAGTTCCCAATTAGCACTGCGCCATTCCCCGGCGAGCTAAGCGATGCAACCTCGACAGTCGGGTCCTTCGTCGTGCAACTCACGCCCTCCGCCGTCGGCACTCCGCTCATCTCTTCATCGCCCTTGCCGCCCACCGCGCACCACACCGGCCGATCCTCCGCCGGCTTCTCCCAGGCATTGTTATAGATCTCGCCGGTCGGCCGCAGGTTCTTCGCCGGCTTCCGATGGCAATCCAGGCACCACTCCATTTGCAGCGTGTTCTCGGCGTACATCAGCGGCATCTGGTCGACGCGACCGTGACACGAGGCGCAGCCGATGCCCTTATGCACGTGAATCTCATGGCTGAAGTAGACATAATCCGGCAGGTCGTGCACCTTCGTCCAGGCCAGCGACTGTCCTGTGACCCAGCTCTGGCGCACCGGCTCCAACAGTTGGGCGTTGGTCCAGATCTGCGCGTGGCAGTTCATGCAGGTTTTTGTGGGCGGGATTCCGGCGTAACTCGATTTTTCGACGGTCGTGTGACAGTACTGGCATTGCAACCCCAGTCCCTGCACATGATGTTTGTGGCTGAAAGGCACAGGCTGGTCTGGCCGCTGGCCTTGGCGCGTCACCCATGGCGATCGCTGCAACTCGTCCAGCGTGACCCCCAGTGCGATCACGATCAGCCCCGTCAATACCAGGCTCGCCCGAGCCAGGGCGTTGGAGGTGCGGTCAAATATTTGCGCCATGCGTTCGTTCCCCGGCTGCCGTTCATTTTATTGATGTGCGCGAAGTGCTTGTGGTCACACTATTTGCGCACAATTCTGTAGACACAATTTGACCTGGAGCAAAGAGCGCCCGCAAGGCTGAAACCCTTGAAGACCTAACATAGCAGCCGCCTACCGATTCATAAGAGGTCAAAGACCAAAAAACTGAAGAAAACGTCTCGGCAGAAAATCGCGGGCCCCGGTAAATCTCCCCAAGTCAACGTTCGCTTGGGAGATTCCATGCCGTCTCTCTGGCCGACCGCTCTCCAGAGACTTCGATCTCCTCAAGAATTATCACAGCGATTATGGACCGTGCCAGTCCAAAATCAGGGAAGGGCTTATCGCACCGCGCGACCACGCCAGGTCTTGAGCTTTTTGTCCGTTTTCTTTGGGATTTACACGCAGGATTATGCGCTCATAGTAATCTGACACCAGGACTGCAACCGCATGGGATTCCTCAGCTATCTTTTCTACCCGTGGAGCCTTGTGCTCCAAGTGGTGGCGCTTGTCCACTACTACAAGCGCAGACCAGAGATGTATTGGGTCTACATAATTCTATTTCTTGGTCCGCTCGGCGCACTGATCTACCTCGTTGTGGTTGCGCTGCCCGATGTCAAATCCACCTCTTCGCTCTTTCGAGGCATTCCGCGCGGTAAACGTATAGGCGAGCTTGAATTCGCGGTTCTCGACAATCCCTCTGCGCAAAATTATGAGGAACTCGGCGACCTATATATGGAGCAAGGCAACCTGCAGTTGGCCCGGGCCGCATTCGACAAGGCGATCGCCGCGCCCTACAGCACGCTCGACTCGTGCTACAGGCGTGCCGTCTGCGCCATCCAGCTAAGCGACATTCCCGCCGCCATCCCCGACCTTGAGCGCGTGATCGCCAAGGAGCCCGACTTTGATTTTCGTCGTGCCGCCGGTTTGCTCGCCCATGCCTATGCGCTGACTGGCGAGAACGAGAAGGCCGAGGCGCTATTCCGCAAGACAACCGACGTCTCCACGCTCTCTGAGACCTACCTCTACTATGCTGAGTTTCTTGCCTCGCAAGGCCGGAATTCCGAAGCTCGCCAATGGGCGCAGAGGGTGCTTGCCAAAGAGCGCGCGATGCCCGACTACCTGCGCCGCCGTGAGCGAAAATGGTTCCAGGGTGCCCACGAACTGATGAAGCGTCTGCCCGCTTGAGGGGTTCGAACCATATTCCGCCACGTCAAAAACTATGCAACCGAGGCACTTCGCAGAAATCCCGCGCGGCAAGCGCACCCCGCCCGTCTATAGTGAAGTGGGACTCCCGTATGCGCCAACAGTTGCGTTTCATCACTGCCGCCCTCCTGATCGCATGTGCAATCGGGACGGCAGACTCTCAGGCGTTTCGCGGCTCCAGCCGCCATCAGAGTCCGCCGCCAGACTCATTTCAGGAAACCGGCTTTCTCAATCGCACTGTTGAGCTGCACGGCGCAACCTATCACTTCCAGGTCTACCTTCCAGAGTCCTTCCGGCGAGATGATAAGAAGCAATGGCCGGTCATCTTGTTTCTGCACGGACGCGGCGAACGTGGCTCAGAGGGCATGTGGCAGACGCAGATAGGCCTGCCCCAGGCAGTGCGCGACCACCCGGAGCGCTGGCCGTTTGTCATCGTTATGCCCCAATGTCCGCAGGCCAACTATTGGACTGACCCGGAGATGCTCTCCATGGCAATGGCCGCGCTGGACCGGGAGACGCAGGAGTTTCACCTCGACTCTGAACGCACGTATCTGACCGGCCTTTCGATGGGTGGCTATGGCTCGTGGGAGCTGGCGCGGCTGCATCCCAGACGCTGGGCGGCAGTGGCCATCACAGCTGGCGGCGTCTTCTGGAGCTATGAGCCAGAGCGCTGGCAGCAGGCGTCCACATTGCCAGCCGAGTACGCGCGCGCGGTGGGCCGCTTGCCCATCTGGCTCTTCCACGGCAGCGAAGACAATGTCGTCGACCCGCGTCAGAGTGAGTTACTCTTTGAGGCACTGAAGACCTCCGGCGGGCGTGTAAAGCTATCGGTCTACCAAGGGGCCAAGCACGACTGCTGGACCCGCGCTTACGGCGAGCCGGAGTTGCCACGCTGGTTCCTCTCGCACCACCTCAAGACGCAGGCGGAGCCAGAGATGCCGCCCTATTCCGAGCGGGTGGTGATCCCGCTGCACCCACCGGCAATCAAGCTCTCTACGGGTGTACTCGACTCGCTGGCCGGAGAGTATCGCGACACAAACGGTCACATCGTGGCCACAGTCTTCCGCCAGGGCGACACGCTCTATGAGAAGAACCAGATCGGCGAGATCGCCGAGCTGGCCGCTGAATCGCCTGCGAACTTCTTCTATCCCCACGGTGCGAGCTTGCCGCGGCTGACCTTCGAGCACGACGCGGAGGGCCGCGTGACCTCAGCCGTCTTCCGCGACGACCGCCATGAAGAACGCTGGGAGAAGCGAGCGACAGTTCCCAGCCATTAATAATCTACTGCGGAACTGTTAGACTCCGTGCCCCATCCTTTCGCCTTTTTTCTGGCGAAGGGCGAGAATCATCGAACCATGTTAGAACTTGATCAAGAGCTTATACCTGCGCTAGTCAGGCGAGTTGCCGCTCAGGCGCTCGTCTTGATCGCCTGCTGCGTCCACTGGATCGCTTCTGCGTGGCAGCGCATCAGGTTCTCATGTCGCAGTCCATGGCGGCGCACAATCTTGTCGCATGCAGCCCAGTCGCCATGCTCCTCGCAGACGATCCAATGCAGCAGAATGCCTTCTGGAACCTCCCGGCCCAGCAAGGCATCGCAAGCCGCTGGCCTCAGAGGCAGCATTCGTGTCAGATCCTCCATCAGGATGCGCAGCATCGCCGGAAACAGACTGACCATGCCAATCAGATACTGCTCGCCCGGAACCAGTCCGCAAAGGCCGGCCGCCAATTCACAGAAACGACCCCGCTCAAAGGCCATGCGCAGAATCTCCGCCGGCTGATTGGCATTGAAGTCGCTGGCGATGGCCAGCATGGCGATGCGCCGGAAGATGGCCTCACCCACCAGCATCAGTGCTGCCTGGATTGAGACAACCTCCTGCCGCATGGCGCATATGGGCGAGTTGATCAGCCGCAGTAGCCGGTAGGTGAGCGAAGCGTCGCACATCACCAGTTGGCTTAATCGTTGCAAGTCGACGGGCTCGCTTTGCAGCAGCTCCAGGATCTCCAGATGCACCAGCCGGTTGCCGGGGATTTTGTGGCTTTCCAGCGGTTCGGGGCGACAAAAATAGTATCCTTGAAAAAGATCAAAGCCCTCTCTGCAGGCCAGCCCATACTGCTCCTGCGTCTCCACATTCTGTGCTACCAGCCGAGCCCACGAACCCTCCACTTTGCCGGGCAGATTCCGCCGTTCGATGCCGTCAAATCCGACGATATCCACCTTGACGTAGTCGGCCAGATCGGCCAGCGGCCGTGACTGCTTCTTGCCGGTAAAGTCTGTTAGCGCCAGCCGGAAACCCAGAGCCTTCAACTTGCGGCAAGCCGTGAGCAGACCCGGTGTGGGCTCTGTCTCCGCTGGCAACTCCAGTACAGTCATCTTCGGCGGCAGCACGTGCACCCACTCCTCGGTCAGCGAATCTGCCGTGCAATTCACAAAGGCCGGCATTCCGTGCGCTAGCTCCTCCAGGCCAAAGATGACCGTATTGTCCAGCATCGTACGGGTTGCGATCTCGCTGTCGGAGCGGATGATCGGCTCACGGCCGTTCCAGAAAAGCAACTCATAGCCATGCACCTTGCCGCGCAGATCCAGAATCGGCTGCCGCGCCACATAGCGGAGTTCCCCCGTCTGCCTCTGCGCCGAATCGGCAACCATCTCTCGTGTCGCGCGCATCGCCATCGAAACCATCTCCTATTCCTGCTTATCGTTGCTTTTCAAGAGAACGTGAGAGCCCTTTCGAACAGAAAAGGAACCTCCGTGCAAGCTGTCCTGCCGAAAAGGGCCTTGGAAGGCGGTCTCGGCTTTGAAAGGGCACGACTTCACAGGCTGCGGAAAAACTCAATGCGGAGGGAGGCGGTTTCAACCCCCGCATAATTGCAAATGAATCATCGCTGGCTTTAGCCACGGAGGGAGGCTCTCTTCCAATATCCCGCGAAGCTCCTTTGGCGCCCTAGGAAGTGTCAGGGAACGGCTATACAGGCTGCGGAATAACTCATTGGGAACGCTCACAAGTGTCAGGGCACGACTTCAGTCGTGCCGAAGAGCGGCAAAATCAGCGGGGCTTTAGCCCCTGAGGAACTTCCGGCCCCATTGATGCACCCCGCCACCCTATGGAACGCTTCGCGCCCCGCTTGCGTAGTAAACTCAGATCGATCAGTTCGAGGAGGCAGTTATGTATTGCAGCGGATGCGGTCAGCCTTTGACGCCGGGGCAGGTGGTCTGTTCCCAATGCGGTCGTCCGTCGGCCCCGCCGATTCCCACAGTTCCCGGCCTTGAGTTCCAGGTGCAGAACTACGCAGGCAAGGTCAAGGCGCTCAGCGTCGTCTGGTTCATCTATGCAGCCTTTTCAATGATCACAGGATTTATCGGGCTGGCCTTTGCGAACGCTTTTCTCCACGGCCACTTCGGCCCCTGGATGCACGGCCCGTGGGGCGGAGGCAACCAGATGCCGCCCATGTGGTTCGCGCCCGCGCTCCTGCACATTGCGTGGGTCTTCATCCTGTTGCGGGGAGGCCTTGCGCTCGCGGCCGGTTGGGGCCTGCTCGAACGCGCGCAGTGGGGACGGATTGTGGCCATCGTGGCGGCCTTCCTCAGCCTGCTCAAGTTTCCCTTCGGAACCGCCCTCGGCATCTGGACCCTGGTGATGCTGATGGGTTACAAAAACACGACGCTCTATGACCAGCTTTAGGAGCTAACCCGCTGACAAGCTGTTGGCCCGATCAAATTTGACCGCTGTCTAACCCAGAGCCGTGGTGTAGCTTTCGGTTGGCGCAGAGCATTTTCGGATTTACTGTAGACTTCCGTGCCCCACCCATTCCGCGTTTTACGGCCGAATGGATGAGAGACCTACAGAATTCCGGTCTACACTTTTCGGAAAATGCTAATCCATTCGGAGCAACGACGAAACAGTGGAAAAACGTTCGCAATCCCGACCCCAAGGGACAAACGCGTCTTCCATTGCAAAGCGAAGCAGCGCAGCCTTGCTTTCGCAGCTCACAAAAGAACGGGAAGCCCGTCCTACGCCGTTCTGACGCAGGACAGGCTTCCCGACTGCAGGTTTCTGCTGTTCTTTCTACTTCAATCCCACTCCGTACCAATAGCTGTAACCGCTGGACTGTGACCATGGCAGGGTGGCGCTGAACTTCGAAAAGACCACCGAGTTACCCACGAAAGTGACAAAGACATCATGCTCGTAGGTGCCGGTCACCGCACGGAAGGCAAATAATCCGTTGCAGGGATCCGTCAGCTTACCGTCGTTGCCGTTGCCATACAAGAAGCTGGAATTGGCCACCGGGGTCAGTGCCGCATTGATGATCGTGTTGCCATTCGGATCGGTGACAGTAATGTTGGGGAGTGTGGCACCTACAGCGGCGGTAATTACAATTGTCGCCTGCCCCGTCGACGGCGTGCCCGTTTCAACATTCGTGCCATTCCCCATCGTGACATTGGCTTTCTCGTAGAAAACGCCGTTATACGTTCCCGCCACTGTCGGATCGAAGGCCGAGGTTGCAGCCTTGGGCAATCCGATGATCGAGCCGCTCGGTGAATCCACAATGAAGAAGCCGCTTGCCGTGCCAAAGATGGTGTCCGTTCCGCCGCCCGAGCCGGGGATCGTGCCGGAGACAAAAGTTCCGGAAGCGTCCTCCGTCAACCCACTGAAGTCCATCGTACTGGCGTTGAATGCGCCGCCGGAGCCCTGGTTGAAGTAGCCATAGGGCCAGTACGATGAGTTCGTACCGGTGGATCCTGAAATGCTTACAGTGCCCACTTCCAGCCCGCCGAACTGGGTGCGGAACTGGATGTAGTTGTAACTGTTTCCGGAGAAGTTGCTCAGCGAAATCGGACCGCTCTCAACCGCAGTAATCAATGCCGCTGTATCGCTGTTCGGTCCCACATTGTTCGCTTGAATCACCAGCGCATAGCCAGGTACTTCATACGCTGAAATCAGATGCCCGGCGGGATCGTTCAGCGTATAGCTTCCATTCGCGTTGACCGTGTATGGAATCGTTCCGCTCAGGCCGTTGGTGAGATCTTTATAGCTGATGGTCAGCGCGGTCGAATTGAGGGTGATGGTTAGAAAATCACCCACCGATGCCGTCCCGTTATACGTGTGTGTAACGGCGGCGGGGGCGGGGGCAGGGGTGGGGGTCGAGGTAGACGTAGCTGCGGGCTGGTTTCCGCAACCGGAAAATCCAGCAAGGACCAGCAATGCACAAATCAAACGAACTCGCATATTCTCCTCCAGAGAGACACTGAGCTAGGGTGAGCACTCCGAATGCTTCTCGGTTATCGGCGGCACGCCTCTGCCGCATCATGGGAAAGTTGAGGGTTTCCAAACCTTTGTAATGACGCGGGCAACAATGACAGGTGGACGAAGGTCGATGCTCTTGATGTCAGCGTTCTTGATCACGGTTTAATTTGTTGTCCCGAACAAAGGAGTTCTGGGCAGGTTCTCGCAGATTCGGAAACAACCATGTCCAGCATTTCGTTGACTCCAGCCCCCAATTCGGGTATTCTGAAGTCCTTGCGCGGTGTTGCGCCTGGGGTCTGTGTGCGTTCACTCGGGACCCGGCTGGCCGATGGCCTCAGTTGATGTTCTGAGGGATCGGTTGGGACAGGCTGCCGGCTGCTGGAGTTGAGTTCTCTTGGCGTGCTCTTCGACGCCTCCGGCATAGCCAGAGCCCCTCATCGGGGCCAGCTCCCGCACTCCTCACCCGAACAGATTTGTTTGGCAGTGGGTGGAAATCGGGCCTGCGCGCTTGATTGGCGTGGGCGACAGCGCTTTGCGCTGGTTTTTTCTTAGGTTTTGCCGCGCGGCGGGCCGGGCGGTTCTTCATGAAGTCGAGCGTCTTTGAGGGTAGGAGAGAGATGGGCACCTTTGTTCCGAGCGGTAAAGATATTGTCCGCAAGTTCTTTGTGATCGATGCCAGCGGCAAACCGCTGGGCCGTCTGGCGACCAAGGCCGCCGATGTGTTGAGCGGCAAGCTCAATCCCCAGTATGTGCCGTACATCGATGTGGGCGATCACGTAATTGTCATCAACGCCGAGAAGATTCGTCTCACTGGCCTGAAGGCTCAGAGCAAGGTCTATCGCCGCTACACCGGCTTTCCCGGCGGGCTGCGCGAAGAGTCCTTCACGCGCCTGATCAACCGCAAGCCGGAGCAGGTCCTCGAGCAAGCCATCAAGGGTATGCTGCCCAAGAGCAAGATGGGCCGCCAGATGGCCACCAAGCTCAAGGTTTATCGCGGCGACAAGCACCCCCACGCGGCGCAGATGCCGGTGGCATTGGAAATCGCGTAAGAGCAGCTATTAGCTTCTAGCTATTAGCCTTTAGCTTTTAATTGGAATTTGAACTTTTGAGCTTTGGTTTTAGCTAACAGCTAAGAGCTAAAAGCTAGCAGCTAAGAGGGAAAAGAATGGCAGATTTGGTTCAGTACTACGGGACAGGACGGCGCAAGTCGGCGATCGCGCGCGTCTTTCTGCGTCCCGGCACGGGCGAGTGGAAGGTTAACGGCAAGGCATTCGATGTATACTTTGTCACCGAGCAGCAGCGGGTAGCCGCCAAGCGCACCCTGGCTCTGGTCGAGCTTGCTTCGAGCTTCGACGTTGTCACCACTGTCAAAAGCGGCGGCGTGGCCGCACAGGCCGATGCTGTGAAGCTCGGTGTTGCCCGCGCGCTGGTGCAGTTCAACCCCGAGTTGCGCAAGGCGCTCAAGGCCGAGGGGCTGCTCACCCGCGACTCGCGCATGAAGGAACGCAAGAAGTACGGACAGAAGGGCGCTCGCGCGCGCTTCCAGTTCAGCAAGCGCTAGCCTGTTTGCAGGGAACAGGGAACAGGGAACAGGGAACAGCCGGTTGCTTGGCATTGTTTTCTATTCCCTGTTCCCTAGTCCCTGGTTCCTGTTTTTAACCAACTCCCGCAAAAGCGGGTTCAATTCGGGCGCCGGCATCGACCACCCGGATGCAATCCACGAAGGAGGCCAATGGCCACGATCACAATGAAGGAGCTGCTCGAAGCTGGAGTTCACTTCGGGCATCAGACCAAGCGCTGGAACCCCAAGATGAAGGAATACATCTTCGGCGAGCGCAACGGTATCTACATCATCGACCTGCAAAAGACGCTCAAGCTCTTTAAGGATGCGTCCAAGTTTGTCACCGAGCTGTGCGCGAGCGGCAAGACGATTCTCTTCGTCGGCACCAAGCGCCAGGCTCAGGAAGCCGTGGCCGAAGAGGCCAACCGCGCCGGGATGCCCTACATCAACCAGCGCTGGCTGGGTGGCCTGCTGACAAACTGGGTAACGGTGCAGAAGTCGGTGAAGCGCCTTCAGGAACTCGATGAGATGGCCACGGACGGCCGCTATGAGCTGCTGACCAAGAAGGAAGTGATCA
>CAYVMS010000098.1:0-11526 GCA_964452615.1 uncultured Occallatibacter sp. | reverse complement strand
TCCGGGGCATGGAGCGCGGAACGATCTCGATGGACCGCGATGAGCAGGGCAACGACGTGCCGTCCGATATCGAGCTTCTGCGCCTTGCAGTTCCGCGTCGCGTCTTCACGATGTCGCACTTCCAATATGCAACCGACCGGCTCAAGTGGCTTCACGAACATCGCGATATGATTGGCGGTCTTGAGTTCTATGAGGAGCCGCCCATTCTTCGCTTCTTCGGCGGTAAGTTAAAACCCAAGAATAACTGGGGTGCCAATTTGGCGGCGGCTTTCGAAAAGGACTTTGGGCCCGACTGCTAGTCGCGGTCTTTGAAAGAAAGATTAGGTTGCATTGTCGATGCCCTAGGTCTCAGAATCGAGGCCTTGGGCATCCTGCATCCAGGGTTGATTCAGAGAGTAATTTCGCGTAAGCCGGAGCTTATTAGAAAGCCGACTCGGTTCAAATACCTGGGGGCACGATGACACTTTCTTGGGATAGATTCGGCCGACCTATCGCTTTTGCAATTGTTCTCTCGTTGTCAGGAGGATTATTCGTCCGGGCACAGAAGCAAGACCAATTGCCTGTCGTGACTTCCGAGAATTATACGGTCGCGCATTTGCCGTTCTTGTGGCCGACGAATTTGCTTCAGGCCAAGAAGATCACAAAGCGGCAGGTCCTCGCCTTAGTGAATGGAAACGCGCAAGCAAGCGCGATTGAGCGAGGCGAGAATCCGGGCAACATCCGGAACGATGTCGAAAGCTACACTTTTGCGAACTTCGACAACGGCCCCTTGTACTTGGTCGCTACTTCCGATTGGGGATCGACCTGGCTTCAGTATTTTGAAGTCATACGGTGCGAGAAACACAGATGCCATCAGATAACAATTCATTCGGACCCGAGCATTGATCTGGACAAACAACTGTTGGATCTCGATAAGGACGGGCGGCACCAGATCCTAGTCGAAGTCTGTGTTTGTGTGAGGTCGGCGCGGCAAGGGGCATATTTGCCCTATATTTATGAAATCGCCGGGAACAAAGCGATAGATTCCAGCAGAAAATATCCAGAATTCTACAGGCCGTGGCTGTCGCCAATCCAGCCCGGTATTCCGAGCAATGTGAATTCGCAGGAGATGGTCGACGAAGATTATGCTGAATCGCTGTTTGAGCGGGACGATGTAGAGCGCAGAGTGTTTGGGGAACGGACTGCCGGATTGTCCAATGCTCTGAATTGGGAAAAATCGAAATACATATCGATAGTCGAACTGGCACTGGAAACCTTTGAAAGGATCGACAACTCGGAAGCAGACGCAGGACTCAAGAGACTCGCGCTATCAGAATCTACTTACATCCGGAAATGGGCGCAGGAAGCGCTGGCGCGGAAGACCCTGAAGTCCGTTCATTAGCTTGGTGGGCCTCTTCTCAATAGCGGCCATGCGAACAGCGGCTATTCTGAAGTAGACCCTATGCCAACCGAACCGCGCCAATTCGATGTGATTGTTTTGGGCGCGGGGGCGGCTGGCCTTATGTGTGCTGCGGTGGCTGGGCAGCGCGGACGGCGTGTTGCGCTTCTGGAGCACAATGGGCAGCCAGGGCGGAAGATTCTGATCTCCGGCGGCGGGCGGTGCAATTTTACGAATCTGTATTGCGGGCCTGGGAACTTCATCTCTGAAAATCCCCATTTTGCGAAGTCGGCTTTGGCGCTCCATCAGCCGCAGCATTTCATCGAGTTAGTCGAACGCTACGGGATTGCATGGCATGAGAAGACGCTGGGGCAACTCTTTTGCGATGGCTCGGCTCGGGCGATTCTCGATATGCTGCTGGCGGAGTGCGAGCTGGGCGGCGTTGAGATTATTTTGAACGCGCATGGAATTGTGGTCGAGCGCGGCACCTCCGGTGCGTTTCGCGTTTTCACTTCGCAGGGAGAATTCAGGGCTGAGGCGCTGGTGGTGGCGACGGGCGGGTTGTCGATTCCGAAGCTGGGGGCTACAGGACTCGGATATGAACTGGCACGGCAGTTTGGGTTGGGGGTGGTGGAGCCAAGGCCGGCGCTGGTTCCGCTAGTGCTGGGCGGTGCAGAGGCTGAGTGGACGGAGCTCACCGGGGTTGCGACAGAGGTTGTGGCTTGGGCGGAGCCGGTCCCCAAAAAACTTCCCTCAGGGGCTAAAGCCCGAAGTGAAACATCCGGTTCGATGAACCTGCTAAAGCCCGTACCGTTCAGGGAAAAGATGCTGGTGACCCATCGCGGGTTGAGCGGGCCTGCGGTGTTACAGGCGTCTTCGTATTGGCGACCGGGCGAGGCGTTTGTGATAGATTTTGCGCCTGACTATCCCAGTCTGTTGGATGCATTGCGGCAGCTGGATGCGCGGCGGGATTTGTCTGCGCTACGGCAGGCTCTGCGAGAAGTGCTGCCGCAGCGGCTGGCAAACTACATTGCTGAGATCGGCGGTCCGCAAGGCTGGTCGAATGCGGCTTTGGAGGCTTGCGAGCGCGGGCTGCACCGTTGGGAGTTTCATCCAGTTGGGACCGAGGGATTTGAAAAGGCAGAAGTGACGGCTGGCGGCGTGGACACGGCTGGCCTACAAGCGCGGACGATGGAAGCGCGGGCGGTTCCGGGGCTCTTCTTCATCGGCGAGGCAGTGGATGTGACCGGGCAACTGGGAGGATTCAACTTCCAGTGGGCATGGGCATCGGCGGTGGCGGCGGGGCGGGCGGTTTAGCCGGTCAGTGAGTCAGCGAGTTGGCAAGTCAGTGTAATGCACTACTGCGTTGGCGGTGCGCCGGGCTTGACGGGCGGGGCCAGAATGAAGCCCTTTCGGACCAGTGCGAAGCCTTGCTGTGTGAGTTCAGCCTGGAGCAGTTGATTCTCAGGACCGGAGAAAAGCTCGATGCGGGCTCCCGCGATGGTGGCGACCAGGTGATGAACTATGACGGGCTTGCCGTCGAGCGTTCCTTTTTCGTCGGCATAAGTCGCAATTTGGACAGGCTGGATTGAGCCTGTTTTCTTGGGGATGATGGCCCAGAGATCACGGTTGTTTTGGGTGACTGCCAAGGCCAACAGCGTATCGAAAGCGCCCGGATCGAAGTCTGGGAGGAAGACGGCTGTGGCGTGCCGGGCCAGGGGAGTGGTGACGCTGCGACCGTTGGCGGAGATATTGAGCAGGATCTGCGCACTGTCTGGCGCGGCGACTACATTGACGGCCGAGCCATTGACGGTGGCGCTCAACTGGGCGTGCTTGAGTTGGTTGCTCTGGGTGAGCTGCTCGGTCTTGGAGATGTTGTAGTTCAAGCCTTGCAGGTCGACGCGGACGATGGAGGTCGAGTCATAACCGTCGCGACTGGCGGCGAAGGTGACTGTGGCCGTACCGACGGACTTGCCGTGCTGCGAGACAATGTAGCTGGCCGACTGAGCGCGCGCGGCGGGAGCCAAGGCAAGAAGCGCTGCGAGGAAAAAAAAGGCCAAATTGCGCGAAACGATATTCATGACTGTTAAGAGCTTAGACACAGGACCCTATCAAATGTCACGGAAATGCAGCTATCAGAGGTCAATCCAGCCATGAAATCCCGCAGAGCGATGCCTCAGGTCGCATCTCTCGGCAAAGTTGAGCTCAATTGCTCATACAAGTCTCAGGTTTAATGCGATGCTCATAGGAAAGAGACACCTCCGAACGATCTCTGCAATTGGTTCCCTTAGCATTCTTAATTCCCCGTACTACCCCCACAGAGCTTGCGGCTTCCCCACCCTTTAGTGTCTCTTGAGCGGGCTCGCTGGAAAGCGAGCCCAATTCATTTGCTGCAGGGCGAGCGCGGTCGATTAGTCTTCTGCTCCTCAATGCCTTTTCCCTGCGCGCTTAGCCTTTGGCCAGGGCGAAGCGGCGGTTGATCTCGTGCCAGTTGACCACATTCCACCAGGCGGCGAGGTAGTCTGGGCGACGGTTCTGGTATTTGAGATAGTAGGCGTGCTCCCAGATATCGTTGAAGAGGATGGGAAAGAGACCCTGGGTCAACGGGGATTCCTGATTTGGGGTGGTGACGACCTTGAGCTTGCCGCCGGTGAAGATGAGCCAGCCCCAGCCGGAGCCGAACTGCTTTGCAGTGGTCTCGTTGAAGGTCTTCTTGAAGGCCTCGAAATCGCCGAAGTCGGCGGTGATCTGCGCCGCGATTGGGCCGGTGGGCGCGCCTACACCATCGGAGCCAACAGGGCCCATGAGGGGCCAGAAGGCAGTGTGGTTGGCGTGGCCGCCGCCGTTGTTCTTGACCGCGGTGCGGATCTCCTCGGGCACCTGAGCCAGATCTCGTATGAGGTCATCGACGGACTTCGCAGCCAGATCGGGGTGATTGGCGAGGGCGGCGTTGAGGTTGTTGACGTAGGCCTGATGGTGTTTGTCGTGGTGAATCTTCATGGTCTCGGTGTCGATGAACGGTTCCAGGGCGGCATAGTCGTAGGGAAGCGGCGCTAATTCATAAGCCATTGGGGAAATCTCCTCGGTCGTGCATTTTTTTGCAGCGTTGGATTTTGCTTGAGCCTGTGTGGGCCGGTCTCGTTGGCGGCAAAGGCAGGCGTCTCAATCCTGCCGCTGGCCAGAATCGCCCTCATAGTGAATGGATGCAAGCAGGTATGGGCAGGGTGCGGGAAAGTTGGCCTCCTGAAATCGATTCATGCATATTCCTATGAAATGCGCCGAACGTGGAAGCCCCGAATTGCGAGGACAATTATACTGCTGGGTGAACGAGTGGGCGTTGCCAGTCTCTGCCGTGGGCTGGCTGGCTTCGATACAATAAAAGCGCGGGGCCAGACTTCGACTCAACTGATTTACTTGAATCCTCTAGCCCAAAACCGAAAAGATAAAGGACACAAATGACTACCAGCACTGTCGATGTTTCGCTCGACCAACTTTCAGTCGATACGCTGCGCCTCTTGGCCGTGGATGCTGTGCAAAAGGCCAATAGCGGCCACCCGGGCGCTCCACTGGGATGCGCGCCAATAGCTTATCTGCTCTTTAACAAGCTGATGAAGCATAATCCGGCGCATTCGAAGTGGGCGGATCGCGACCGGTTTGTGCTGTCGAATGGGCATGCCTCAGCGCTGCTCTATGGGACTCTGTTTCTGGCTGGTTACGGCGTAACGCTTGATGATCTGAAGAGCTTCCGCCAGTGGGGTTCGCGGACGCCGGGTCACCCGGAGCGCGGACATCTGGACGGCGTGGAAGTGACGACTGGCCCGCTTGGGCAGGGCCTCGCAATGGCCGTGGGCATGGCGATTGCGGAGAAGCATCTGGCTGCTGTGTACAACCGGCCGGGCTTTGAGGTCGTGGATCACCACACCTACGCGCTGATGGGCGACGGCGACCTGATGGAAGGCATCTCGCACGAGGCGGCTTCGCTTGCCGGAACGCTTGGTCTGGGCAAGCTGACTTTTATTTATGACGACAATTTGATCTCTCTCGACGGGCCGACGAGCCTGAGCTACACCGAGGATGTGCTGAAGCGCTTTGAAGCCTATCACTGGCATGTGCAACGCGTGGCCGATGGCAACGATCTGGCGGCAATTGAGGCGGCGATTGCGGCAGCCAAGGCGGAGACGGGCAGGCCTTCGATCATTGCGGTTCGGACGGTGATCGGATACGGAAGCCCGAAGGCCGGGAGCAGCAAGTCGCACGGCGAGCCTCTGGGTGCCGAGGCTGTGGCAGCGACCAAGAAGTTCTTTGGCTTTGCCGAGGATCAGAGCTTTCAGTTGCCCGAGGATGCGCTGGCGAACTGGCGTAATGCGGTTGGTCGCGGGGCGGAGTTTGAAGCGGAGTGGAAGAAGCTTTTTGCCGGGTATGCGACCGCGTTTCCAGAACTGGCCGCGGAGTTTGAGCGCACTCAAAAGGGCGAGTTGAAGGCTGGCTGGGAGAAGTCGCTGCCGAGCTTTGCGCCGGGTAAGGCGCAGGCAACGCGTTCGGCTGGCGGCACGGTGATGAACGCAATCGCCGAGGCTGTGCCCGAACTGATCGGCGGGGCTGCCGACCTGACCTCCTCGACCAAGACGATCTTCAAGCCAGGCGCTAACTTCCATGAGGACCCGGCGGGACGCAACGTCTTTTTTGGCGTGCGTGAGTTTGCCATGTGCGCGGCGGTGAACGGAATGGCAGCGCATGGCGGGCTGATTCCCTTCGGCTCGACGTTCTTCGTCTTCTCCGACTACGCGAAGCCGGCGATGCGGCTAGCGGCGCTGATGCAGTTGCAATCGCTATTTGTTTATACACACGACTCGATCGCCGTGGGCGAGGACGGACCGACGCATGAGCCCATTGAGCAACTGCTGGGGCTGCGGGCGATTCCGGGCATGACGGATCTGCGTCCGGCCGACGCCAACGAGACCGCCGCCGCGTGGAGGCTGGCATTGGAACGCAAGGGACCAAGCTTCTTTGCGCTCAGCCGGCAAGATCTGCCGTTGATCGATCCGGCAACGCAAGACGTTTACGCCGGTGTGAGCAAGGGCGCCTATGTGCTGGCGGATGCAGCAGAGCCAAAGGTAATTTTGATCGGCAGCGGGGCTGAGGTTTGGCCTTGCGTGGAGGCAGCAAAGCTGTTGGCCGCCGACGGAATTGCTGCGCGGGTAGTTAGTTTCCCGAGCTGGAAAATCTTCGACGAGCAATCGGCGGAATACAAGTCGAGCGTGCTTCCGGCCGGAGTGGCAAAGCTCTCGGTCGAGGCTGGAGCAACCGCCGGTTGGTGGAAGTATGTGGGCCTGGATGGCGATGTCCTGGGGCTGGATCGCTTCGGTGCCTCGGCGCCGGGTCCGAAGGTGCTGGCGGAGCTTGGCTTCAGCGCTGAGAACGTGGCGGCGCGGGCGAAGAAGCTGGTCGAGCGGAGTTAGCGTTGTTAGCGGAGCTTGCGGAGTTAGATTTCCACTAGAGCGGACTAACTCCGCCAGCTCCGCTATCACGCGCGATGCACGGCTAACCTCGCTAACCCATCCAGAAAGGATTGCAATTGAAACTCGTCATCAGTTCGGATCATGCGGGATTTCCGCTGAAAGAAGATGTTCGCGCCTATCTCGCCAAGGCCGGCCATGAAGTTATGGACCTCGGAGCCTATAACACCGAGCCATCGGACTATCCCGACTTTGCCGAGAAGGTTGCTGCGGCGCTTAAGAGGGGCGATGCGCCGCGCGGGATTCTTATCTGCGGCTCAGGGGTGGGCGTATGCGTAGCCGCAAACAAGATCCCCGGCATTCGCGCGGGCATCTGTCATGACAGTTACTCGGCTCATCAGGGCGTGGAGCACGACGATATGAATGTGCTCGTGCTGGGCGCGCGCATCATTGGCACGGCACTGGCCTATGAAGTTGTGGATAGATTCATTGCGGCGAAGTTCATCTCCACTGAGGAACGCTTTCAGCGGCGCTTCAAAAAGGTTCTGGCCATCGAGGCAAAGTATCTTTGCGGCGACGGCTCTGCCAATCCAGCGTAGCTTCTGTTGATTTGAGGAATAAAGTAACGCATAGAGAATAGAATCCGCAATCCAAGTGGATGAGAGGCGCCGGTGTATCCTTTCGACGTGATTCTCTTTGATGTGGGCGGAGTCCTACTGACCAACGGCTGGGACCACTGCGAGCGCGCGCAGGTGCTGGAGCAATTCCATCTGGATGTTGCCGAGTTCGAGGTACGCCATCCAAAGCCTTATGCGGATTGGGAGATCGGCGCAATCTCTGTCGAGAGTTACCTCGACGCTACCGTCTTCTATGAGCCGCGCGGTTTTACATCGAATGAATTCCTTTCCGCAATCTGTGCGCAATCCAAGGTGCTTCCGGATGGGGCTCTTGGGATTCTCGAAGAGCTTGCAGCAACGAATCAATGCCTGCTGGGCGCATTGAACAATGAGGCGCGCGAGACGAATGAGTACCGCTTCAATCGCTTTGGACTGCGCAAGCTCTTTAAGGTGACGCTGAGTTCATGCTATCTGGGGTTGCGCAAGCCGGAGCCGGCGATTTACAAAACTGCGCTCGATATTTTGGGCAGGCCTGCGGAACGAATCCTGTTTGTCGATGACCGGGAGAATAATGTGGCTGCTGCCGTGACTCAGGGGATAAAAGGGATCCAGTTTAAAGGCGCGGGGGCATTACGGGCCGAGTTAGTAAGTTTAGGAGTTTTATAAGTATTGATTCGGCGGTGCATCTTCGATACGCCGCCGAATCAATCACTAAGTTAGATCAATTTACCAAATCGTAACTATACGGTATAGGTGGTCGACGAGACGCGGCCACCTGTGCCGGTCCAGTTGGTGTGGACCCACTTGCCGCGTGGCAGGTCAACACGCTCATAGGTGTGCGCGCCAAAGTAGTCGCGCTGCGCCTGGAGCAGGTTGGCGGGCAGCCGGGGAGCTCTGTAGCCGTCAAAGAAGGCCAGTGCGGTGGAGAACGCCGGGGTGGGCACGCCCAATTCAATGGCATGGACGAGCGCCTTGCGCCACGACGCCTGATAGTTGTTCAGCGCCGAAGAGAAGAAGCTGTCGAGAAGCAAATTCTCGAGTGCGGGGTTCTTGTCGAAGGCCTCTTTGATCATGCCCAGGAAGCGGCTGCGAATGATGCATCCGCCGCGCCACATCAGCGCGATGCCGCCCATGTTGAGGTTCCATCCGTTCTCTTTTGCCGCGGCCCTGAGCAGCATGTAACCCTGCGCATAAGAGGCCATCTTGGAGCAGTAGAGCGCACGGCGAACATTCTCGATAAATGTGGCGCGATCGCCGACAGAGATCTTCGACGCCGGACCTTGAAGTATCTTCGAAGCAGCGACGCGCTCATCCTTCAGCGCCGAAAGGCAACGCGCAAAAACGGACTCGCCGATCAGAGTTACAGGCTGGCCGTTATCGAGCGCGCTGATCACCGTCCACTTGCCCGTGCCCTTTTGGCCTGCTGTGTCGAGAATCTTATCTACCAGCGGTTGGCCGTCTTCGTCCTTCATCGCGAAGATATTTTTAGATATCTCAATCAGATAGCTATCCAGCTCGCCCTTATTCCAATCGGTGAAGACCTCGTGTAACTCGTCGGCCGTGAGACCTAAGCCGCGCTTCAGCAGATCATAGGCTTCGCAGATTAACTGCATATCGCCGTATTCGATGCCGTTATGCACCATCTTGACGAAGTGACCCGCGCCGGCTTCGCCCACCCAATCGCAACAGGGGGTTCCATCTTCAACCTTGGCGGCGATAGCCTGGAGGATCGCCTTCACATGGGGCCATGCCGCGGGATTGCCGCCGGGCATGATCGAGGGGCCGAAACGCGCGCCTTCTTCGCCGCCCGAAACGCCGGTGCCGATGAAGAGAATGCCTTTTGCGGCCAGTTCGGCGGTGCGGCGGTTGGAGTCGGTGAAGAGCGAGTTGCCGCCGTCAATGATGATGTCGCCTGCCTCGAGGTAGGGCAGCACGTGCTCGATCGTCTGGTCGACAGAGGCGCCCGCCTTGACCATCAGCATGATGCGCCGAGGCCGCTTGAGCAGGCTCGCCAGCTCCTGGGCCGAGTGCGCACCGACCACCTGAGTTCCCTTGGCTTCGTTGGCAACAAACTCGTCGACTTTGGAGGTGGTGCGGTTGAAGACGGCCACCTTGAATCCATGGTCGTTCATGTTGAGTACGAGGTTCTGTCCCATAACGGCAAGGCCAATGAGGCCAATGTCACACGATGCTTCTGGCATAGATTCTCCGAATTCTCCACAATGCGAACTTTGCAAACGCGGCTTTGTATCTATTTTATGACAGTGGGCGGAGTGAGGGAAAGGCGCTGTGCTGAGGGGCCTTGAGGTCGACGCTAAACGTGGAATCCCGGGCGACGCAACCATCATCTAAACCAATGACAGAGACCGGGATGCGCGAGAATGACCGAGACTTTCAATGGAAAAAAGTCATGGGAGGCGGGCGATGCAGCTAGGGCTGATTGGTCTGGGCAAGATGGGTGGCAATATGGCGGAGCGGCTGCGGTTGGGCGGCCACCAGGTTGTAGGCTTCGACTTCAACGCTGAAGCAGTGGCTCGGTTGACGGCTTCCGGCAATGTGGGTGCTTCTACCCTTGAGGATCTTGTTAAGAAGCTGAAAGGGCGGAAGGCCATCTGGATCATGGTGCCGCAAGGTGACCCAGTGGACCAGACGATTGCCAAGTTAGTGCCGCTGTTGAATCCAGGCGATATTCTTATCGACGGCGGTAACTCGAATTACAAAGATACGATGCGCCGTTACAGAGAAGTTAAGGACAAAGGCTTCCAGTTTGTAGACGTGGGTACATCGGGAGGGGTGTGGGGGCTGAAGGAGGGCTACAGCATGATGATCGGCGGGGATGAGGAACCGGTCAACTATCTTCGGCCTATCTTCGAGACATTGGCTCCTGCGGCCGATAAGGGCTGGGGGCGCGTGGGTCCGGGAGGCGCGGGTCACTTTGTAAAAATGATTCATAATGGGATTGAATACGGGATGATGCAGGCCTATGCCGAGGGGTTTACGATCCTTGAGAAGAAAGAAGAGCTGGACCTGAACCTGCCGCAAATCGCCCAGATCTGGCGTTACGGCAGCGTGGTGCGCAGTTGGCTGCTGGATCTGACGGCCGATGCGCTCACCAAGAATCCTGCGCTGGAGGGTCTCGAGGCATTTGTCGAGGACTCCGGCGAAGGCCGCTGGACGGTTTTCGAGGCGATCGAATTGAATGTTTCCGCACCGGTGATTACTGAGTCACTGATGCGGCGCATTCGCTCCCGCGAGGATAATAACTTCACCGACCGGATGCTGGCGATCATGCGCAGCGAGTTTGGCGGACATGCAGTGAAGAAAGACTAAAAAACAGGGAATAGGGAACTGTTAGCCGTGGAGGTTCAAGAGTTATGGCGACAATGGAAATGAGTGTGCGGCCGGAGGACCTTTCGCAGGTTCCCCATGGTAACGAGAGGATTCCAGAGCCGGGCATCCTGGTGATCTTTGGCGCTTCGGGCGACCTGACCAAGCGCAAGCTGCTGCCGGCGCTTTTTCACCTGGAGCAGGCTGGGCTGCTGCCGGAGAAGTTCGCCATTGTCGGCGTGGCGCGGCGGCCGCTGGGCGATGAGTTTGCGGCGGATATGCGCGCTGGAGTTATCGAGTTTGGCGGAGCAACTGCGGATGATAGTAAGTTGGATAACTTTGCCAAGAAAGTTAGTTATGTTCCTCTTCGCTTTGACGACCCTGGGGATTATATCGGACTGAAGACGGAGTTAGATCGCATTGCAAGAGAGAAGGGCATCGGCGGCGATCGTCTCTTCTACCTAGCCACTTCGCCTGAGTATTTTGCCGGAATTATCGAAAATCTCGGCGCGCAAGGCATGGCGCATCCTGAGCAAGGTAAAGTGGCCATCGTCATTGAAAAGCCCTTTGGCCACGATCTCGACTCGGCGCGAGCGCTTAACCGCGAAGTGAACGCAGTCTTCGACGAGAGCCAGGTCTTCCGCATCGACCACTATCTCGGCAAAGAGACGGTGCAGAATATTTTGGTCTTCCGCTTTGCCAATGGGATTTTCGAGCCGATCTGGAATCGCAATTACATCGACCACGT
>CAYVMS010000097.1:0-11594 GCA_964452615.1 uncultured Occallatibacter sp. | reverse complement strand
TTCCCAGCCCGGAGTATGGGCAGCAACTGTTTGTCGAGAAGAACTGCCTGGCCTGCCATGCAGTGGGTGGAGTAGGAGCGAAGACGGCGCCAGACCTGCTGGGTGTAACAAAGCGACACTCGATCGAGTGGCTCGATGAGCAACTGGTGAATCCCGAGCTTGTCTATCCGGGAAGCTCCATGCCGGAGTACGATCTTGAGGCCAATGCCCGTAAGGCGCTGGTCGCCTTCATGGCAACAGCGACTCCCGAAGATGTCCAGTTGATCCTGTCAAAGAAGACCCGAACGATGACGCCGGAGGATGTCGCTATCGAAGCGGGCAAGCAGGACTTCTCGCGTTTCGGCTGCGTGGGCTGCCATGGGACCGAACTTCAGGGAGGCGTGGCCAATCCCAATGCGCAGGGAGGCGAGGTGCCTTCGCTGCTGCACGTCGCTGACGACTACACCAAGGACGAGGTCATTGCCATCATTCGTAACGGCAGGGTGCCTCCCATCGACAATGTCGCAGGACCGACTCCGCCGCTCTACATGCCTTCATGGAAAAAGGTTTTGAGCGACGAAGACATCAACCGGATTGCCGACTATCTCTGGTCGAAGCAGGAGAAGAAGAAAGATGCGTGGTAGCGCACGAAGAGCCACGGCGGCTCTGCTGACGGCAGAAGTTATTTAGGCAGCAATGTCAGCACAGGCGCCGGGAGGTCCGCAGAGCGGCGGAACCTGCCGCGGGAATCAAGGCGCAACCTCGCGCCAAATAGGTCAAGAGCGCGTTCATGGGTTCGTCTTTAGAGCATTTTCGGGAATGGTGTGGACCGGATTTTGCAGGTATCCCACCCATTCCGCAGAAAAACGCGGAATGGATGGGCACGGGGGTCCACAGTAAAAGCAAAAATGCTCTAAAACCAGCGCCGCCTCCGCCGTGAGATTACCGCGACTATTGTCACCGCCAGCAATACCCCGATCAGCAACCAGGCAAAGTCACGGCCGCTGAAGTCTTGCAAGAACCGAAAATCGTGCCAGCGCATCAGCGCCAGCGCATTGCTCGTTGCGATTCGCATCTATTCCTCCGCGCATTGGTTGAATTGTCCATCTCCTGCACACGTTCAGCGATTCTCTGCCTAACTGCCTATCTCCTCAAAGCTGCTCGAACTTGCCGCATGCGGCCCTATCTGAAGACTCCAAGCAGATAGCACACCAGGAGAATTAGAAGCACTGTACCAAGTCCTATACCTGCTCCTCCTCCTGTACCCCACCGGCCATAGCCGTAGTATCCTCCGCCCCCGCCGAAGATGAGAATCAGAACAATGATGATCACGATGAGCATTTCATTTTTCCCTTTCTCCGGACGAATGCTCCAGAGTTATCCTGCCTGTTTAATTGCACCGTAGGTGTAGCCTCAGTCGAGTTCAACAAATTGCGCGAAGCCTTTGGAATCTCTCTACAAGTCACACTTGCATTCAGACATTCCCTCAGGGGCTAAGGCATTTTTGCAAATAGTGTAGACCGGATTTTTGTTGGTGCTCCATTCCGCAGAAAAACACGGAATGGATGGAGCACGGGGGTCTACAGTAAAAGCAAAAATGCTCTAAAGCCCGGGTTGATTTTGAAGCACTTGCGGCACGACTGAAGTCGTGCCCTGACACTTGTGAGCGTTCCCAATGAGTTTTTGCAGCCTGTAAAGTCGGGCCCTTTCAAAACAACGACTTATTCAGAGCTTCCCTGAACGATTACAGGGGCCGGAGATTTCTGGGTGTCGATAGCTCATTTCAGATCTCAACTACCACTCCCTGGATAGACTTCTGCAGCGAGGATCATCCATTTGAATCGCGGTGCTCCTGCAACGCGGGTCTTCCATTTCATTCGTCGCGCGATAGAGCAGGCTCTCACACCGGTGATCTTCCATCTCGATGACCATCCCGTTCAGCAGTCCGTGGCACCGGGAGTCATCCATCTCAATCGCCGCAATCTTGTACCGAGGGTCATCCACTTGAATTACCTCATCATTGGGCTGACTCCTACACCCAAAAGCTTCTTCACTAAATCAAGATCAAGTTGACACCGCCTGTTGGACGGGGTCTGCTCAATACTGATCAGTTTTCCCAGGCTCCAATTTTTAGCCGCCACTCTGATGGAGACCTAGGCGCATTCGGGTAGTTTCTTGTCTTTGGTCTGCACTAAGACGTAGACTCTGCGGAAGCCGATCAGCATGAGCCCCGGCTTTGCGCCGGGAGGCTCAATCACCTTTGCGGAGTGTGTGGCATTTGGGTACTCAAGCTTGACGGATCGCAGGCCTGGAAGTCGCGCTCGAATGGCCTGGAACACTCGCGCGTAAGCGAGCGCAACTTAACACCGCCGCCGCGCACATAGCAGGCAACCTGCCGCGCCGCGAGCAGGGTCACTGGCGCGAGGGCTTCATCGTGTTGCCCGTATCGCCGAAGAGCTCGCTCGGCCTGCGCTGGGCACCTGCGGTGCGGCCAACTGGCGCTTGCGCGCCATGAGGTCCATGGTCTCCCAGATCCCCAAATGCGAGGGACCTGGGGCACCCAGATTATTGAAGGGATTTACTGACTCAGTGCGGAGTTACTGCGCCTGGGAGGGAACTGGCGGGCGCGGCGGAGCCGCCTGAGCTGGAGGCGCGGGGGGCTTGGGCTTGGGCGCTTCCTGCTTTTTGGATGGGGCGATGATCGCGTGGAGGATGGTGCCTTCCATGCGTGGCATGAACTCCACGATACCCGCATCGCCGATGTCCTGGATCAGCTTGTTGATGATGTTGTAGCCCAGATCGCGGTGAGCCATCTGCCGGCCGCGGAAGCGCAGGCTGGCCTTGACCTTGTCGCCGTCGTTGAGGAAGCGCACCGCTTGATTTTTCTTGGTCTGGTAATCGTGCTCATCGACGGTGACGGAGAACTTGACCTCCTTGACCGTGATTATCTTCTGCTTCTTCTTGGCGGCGCGTTCGCTTTTTTCCTTCTCGTAGAGGAAGCGGCCGTAGTCTTGAATGCGGCAGACCGGGGGAACGGCGTTGGCTGAAACCTCGACCAGATCGAGGCCTCGCTCGCGGGCGATCCTCATGGCCTCAAAAGGAGCCAGGATGCCTAGTTGCTCGCCGTTTTCGTCGATGACGCGGATTTCGCGCGCACGAATCTTTTCGTTGATGCGGATAAAGGACTTGGCCGTACGTTTATCGAGTGCGATGGTGCTCCTCCAAAAGTCGCCGGTGGCTGCCAGCCGGAACAAGCCGGAATCGCAGCGGCCAAACGAGTGCACCCTGAGTATAGCATTGGCCCGGATCTATGTGGCTTAGGACTCTTCCCTTGGATTCTCTGAATCCGGTTCACCCTGGCGAAATTCTTCGCGAATATCTGGGCACGATGCAGGTTGGCGTGGCGGCAAAGAAGCTGCGCGTTGCACGGTCAACGCTTTTGCGGCTACTAAACGGGCGAGCCTTGTTTACGGCGGCGATGGCGCTGAGGCTGTCAGACGCATTCGGAACCGAACCGGGCATGTGGCTTGACTTGCAGCAGCAGTACGATTTGTGGCACGCGTCGCAGCGCAAGCGGCCCGAGGTGGAGAGGTTTTCTCAAGCGGGTATAGTGCAATAATTGCATCGACCGGTCTTCCGGCTGGATTGGATCATGTTAACTACTGATCAACACACACACCACCTGCTGGATGCCGTGGCACGGCTTCTTTTTCGGCCGGCGTTCATTGGTCCGATACTCGCCGTTCCGGTCGGAATAGCCGTACGACAAGTTCGCAAGTTGCGCCGAAAGGCAAAGACACAGAAAGTTGCACGGGCCGTGCGCGGCTGGCTTGCGGTTTCCGCTGTGATCGATGTGGTCAGCGTTGCCGAGCATTTAGACTCCGACGGCAAAAAATACTATCTGGCGACGCTTACATACTTCTATCGGCTCCCCGATCTCGAAATGGGAGATTATCAGCGCGAGTTTCCGTTGAAGGCTACAGCTCAAAACTGGGTGAAACAGTTCAAGGGCCACCATGTGATAGCCCACGTGAACCCGAAGAATGTTACTGAGTCGTTCGTGGTGGAGAGCGATCTGGAGGGTCTGGAGACTCATCAGATCCCTGCCATGGAATCGCCTGTGCAACTCGATGCTGCTCCTGCATTGTCGCATGGCAGCCGTTTTTTCACCGCACTCGGCGAGCAGATCAGCCTCGCCGGTCTTGCCGCCTGCGCGGTCCTACTGGTGGTGAGCCTCGCTCAAGGTGGCACGGTTTGTCCGCGCTGGCTTCTGTGGACCGGCGGAGCGATGCTGGCCGTGTCCTTCGGGATGATGATTGTTGTGCAGTTTCAATGCCGCGGCGATGAATCGGCCAAGTTCCTAATGCGCAGTTATAAGCAATGGTCTCCGGCCTGGATGCGCTGGAGTTTGCAGGGATCGACCGCTGTTTTTTTCTTATTGTGGTTTCTGGACCGCATCAGCGCCAATCTGCCCTTGGCTGTGCAGTTGTGGCTGAGCAAAGCGGAGCCCCGCCTTCCGTATTTCATCGGCTGCCTGGGCTTTCTAGCCACGGCTTCTTTCCATACGGCGATACTGCGCTCTCAGGAGTTGGTCCGCCTTCCAGCGAACGGCGCTTAGCGGCGGATGAGAGTCTAAAGAAACTCTGAACAAGTCACTCTTGTAATCAGAGATTCCCTCAGGGGCTAAAGCCCAGCACCTGTATTGTTGCGTTTGCGGCACGACTGAAGTCGTGCCCTGACACTTGTGAGCGCTCCCAATGAGTTTTTCGCAGCCTGTAAAGTCGTACCCTTTCAAAACGCCGACTTATTCAGAGGTTCCCTAGTTCGCAGCCATGCGGGCGCGGAGGCGCTTTAGGACGTTGGGCGGGACCAGGCCGCTTACGTCGCCGCCGAAGGCGAAGACTTGCTTTAACATGCGCGAGCTGACGAAGGAGTAGCGGCCGGCGGGTTGCAGAAAGACGGTCTCGATCTCCGGGGCGAGGCGGCGGTTCATCAGGGCCATCTGGAACTCGTATTCGTAGTCGGAGATGGCGCGGATGCCGCGCAGGACCGCCATGGCGCCTTGCTGACGGGCGAACTCGACCATGAGACCGTCGAATGTGGCTACCGAGACGTTCCCGAGAGCAACGGTCGATTCCTTAAGCATCTCGACGCGCTCCTCGACGGTGAAGAGAGGGTCTTTGACCGGATTGTTGAGGATGGCGACGGTGAGGTGTTCAAACAGCTTTGATCCGCGCTGGATGAGGTCGATGTGGCCGTTGGTCGGCGGGTCAAAGGTGCCGGGATAGAGTGCGCTTACGCTCATGATAGCTCCCAAGCGATTCTAGCAGCCACCTGCGGCGCGGCAGACGGCGCTTGCGCGCGTGTGGCGAGGAGGGCCACGGCGACCTCTTCTTTCGTGCTCCACCCCATTCATGCGATCGCCCTGTATCTGACCCGCCTTTGCCGAAAGAATCCGGTTGCATCTTCTATAGCCTCGCGCGATCAGTCGATGGTGAAGACAACCCTTGGCTTGCCAGCAGCCTGCTCCCAGACGCTTTCTACTTCGGCCATCGGCGCAACACGGGTGGCAATCTGCAACTTTGCGGGTTCGACTGCCTCGAAGACGCTGCGGATCGACTGCACCAGCGCGGTCCGGCTTACGCTGCCCACGCCGCTGCCCATGAGCGTGATCGCCGCAGAGCGCAGAGCGGCTCCGGGGAGGTCGATGCTGGGCTCGCCGCCGGAGGTGCCAACCTGGACGAAGCGGACAGGTTGATCCTCGATCGTCTTGGCGAGGGCAACGATTGCGGTCTTTGCACTTTCGCCCCAGAGATAATCGATGACGACATCGATACTGGCGGAGAACGCCTCACAGAGCGCCTCTTCATAAACGCTCGCTCCTGAGGGGCTATCAGCGCCGAGGGCGAATGAAATGACGATATCCGCGCCAAGCTGCTTCACCTCTTCGAGCTCCCGCGTGTTGCGGCCAGTGGCAATGATCCTGGCAGCGCCAAGATGTCTCGCCAGTTGCACGGCGATTCTCCCGGCCGTTCCCGTCGCTCCGTTGACCATGACGGTTTCGCCGGCGACAAAGTGTGCGCGCTCAACCAGCCCGGCCCAGGCCGACATGCCGGGATTCGCGATGGCGGCGGCGGTGATGTTGTCCAGCGAGTCGGGAATCTCTACACAGCGCCGGGGGTGGATGGGACAAAGCTCGGCAAGGGAGCCGTAGGGTGCCTCAGGCATGGCGAAGTAGACGCGCCGCCCCGTCCTCGTGAGCCCTACGCCGTCGGTGCCAGCCACAGCGGGGAAGATGCCGGTTGCGCTGTAGTGAGAGCCCGAGGCTCTCATTCTGGTGAGATTGCTGAGCGCGGCAGCGCGCACGGAGATGAGTTCCTCGCCATCCCTGGCGACGGGTGCGCCGAAGTCTCCGTAGATGGGCGTCTTGCCTGCGGCGGTGACAATAGCTGCCTTCATGAGAGTTCTCCTCGATGTCTATTATGGTTGGTTCGTTTGGATCTTCAAAAGAACACCGTTTCAGCTTCAGGTTACTGCCGTCCTCTCAATGCCTTAGAATGCTCTCTAGCGCGTAGCGCCACCAATTGTCGAGGAGCAACCGATGCGTTTTCCCGCAGCACTTGCCGTTCTTGCACTGGGCATGGCGACTCTGGCCGCCGCACAAACCACCACACCCTGGGAGTACACGGGGAAGCGCGGCGAGCTGAACTGGGGTAAGCTTGACCCGGCCTTCCAGGCCTGCTCAAAGGGCCGTGAGCAGTCGCCCCTCGACATTCGCGGCGCACGCCTGAACAAGGCGCTCCAGCCCATCGAATTCCACTACATCGCCGGCCCTGTCACGCTCGTCAATACCGGACACACCGTCGAGGTGCGTGTCGATCCCGGCAGCTACATCGTGGCCGGAGGCGTGCGCTACGACCTCGTGCAGTTTCACTTTCACCATCCCGGTGAAGCCCCTGTGAAAGGTAAGCTGACCGACATGGAACTGCACCTGGTGCACAAGAGCGCCGATGGGAAGCTGGCCGTGGTCGCTGTGCGGCTGCGCCAGGATCTCGATGCGCCCAACGCAGTGCTGGCCGCGCTCTGGCCGCATCTGCCCAAGACCGCCGGAGCAACCGAGAAGGTGACGGAGATGATCAGCGCCGGAGGCCTGCTGCCCGCCGACCGTGGCTACTGGACCTACGTGGGTTCACTGACCGCGCCCCCCTGCACCGAGGGAGTGCACTGGTTTGTCTTCGAGCAGGAGTTGAGCCTGAGCCGCGATCAGGTGCGCGCCTTTGCGGCGCTATACAAAATGAACACTCGTGGTGTGCAAGATCCCCACGGCCGCCGCATCGAAGCCAACGAATAACCACCTGCGGTGGGGCCAACTGCTCGCTATTCGCTCGCAATAGGTTCATTGGCATCTCGCGTGGAGCCTGCAGGATTCACAAGCTGCGAAAAAACTCACTCGAATCCTTCAAAGTGTCAGGGCACGACATCAGTCGTGCCGAAAACCAGGCAAATTCACCTGGGCTTTAGCCTCTGAGGAATCAATTTTCAGCCGGCCCCGCAAGCGTGATTGGCTTCCATAGCCCGCCCCCGTTAAACTCTCTCTATGCATCTTCACGCGGCGCCCACCGGCTCAAGCGCAAGCAGAACTCAATCCGTTCTGCGCTTTTCGCTGGCGGCCACGCTCGCTTACGTTGTGGTCACTTTCGTGGCCGGACTACGCGCCCACTCGCTGGCTCTCTTGTCCGAGTCGGGCCACAACGCCTCCGACTTTCTGGCCTTGCTGCTCAGTTTCGTCGCCGTCTACTTCCAGTCCCGTCCCGCAGACGATGCCAGAACCTTCGGCTACCAGCGAGCCGGTGTGCTCGCCGCTTTCGTCAATGCCGCCACGCTCATTGTCATTTCGATCTGGATCGGCATCGAAGCCATCCACCGGCTCTCAGCGCCGGTCGCCGTACAACCCCGCTTGATGATGATTGTGGCCGCAGCCGGCGTTGTGATGAATGGCGTAATCGCAGCCTTGCTGTGGCGCGTAGCCCGCGACGTAAATTTGCGCTCGGCCTTTGTGCACATGGCAGGCGATACGCTCTCGACGGCCGCCGTCATCGCAGGCGGTGCCGGCATTCTGCTCACGGGCCTCAACTGGATCGACCCGGTTCTCTCGCTGATTATCGCCGCGCTGATCCTCTGGACCAGCCTCGGCATCGTCCGCGAAAGCCTCAATATTCTCTTGGAGGGCACGCCGCGCGGCGTCTCACTCACTTCCATTCGCGCAGGCATGGAGGAGGTCGACGGCGTCATCAACGTCCACGATTTGCACGTTTGGAGTCTCGGCTCGAACTCCAGCGCCCTGGCCTGCCACGTAACAATCGCTGATATTCCGCCCTCTGAGAGCGCCTGCATTCTGGTCAAGCTCAACCACGTGCTCAAGGAGCACTTCCATATTCCCCACGCCACTATCCAGTTCGAGCACGTAGGCTGCGAGGCGCTTGAGGGCTGCGTCGTTCCCATGGAAGAGATGGCGGGCAGCCATGGCCAGCCACACCATCATGGGCACTCGCATTAAGACAATTAGGGCCTTTGAGCAGTTCGCACGTTCTACTCCAGCCTCAACTGAAGTTTGAAGGGAATGGGCTTCAGCCCGTACATTGAATCAAGCAAGGGCGTCCGGGCTTTAAGGCATTTTTGCAAATAGTGTAGACCGGACTTTTGTTGGTATCCCACCCATTCCGCAGAAAGACGCGGAATGGGGCACGGGGGGCTACAGTAAAAGCAAAAATGCTCTAGCCCCGGCCTCGCGTCACGCACTCGCTCTGTGATGGGATGGCATTGCTTCAGGAGGTTCTGGTATTGGTTCGCAGCCCCATTGTTCTCGCCCTCGTTTGCCTTGCCCAACTCTCCGCCGTTCGCACTCTTGCCCTGCCGCCTCAAGCGCGACTCACCGCGCCAACGACCGCCCAGCTTGATGCTCTCGCCGGCGAGTACAGCGACCCCAACGAGCCTGACACGCCAATCAGCTTCTACGGAGTTGACGGCAAACTCTTCGTCGAGACCGAACGCAACGTTCCGGTAGAACTCAAGCCCCTCTCAGTTGTCGAATTTGTACTCACTGAATCGAACAGCACCTACCGCTTCACGCTCGACGATGAAGGCCACGGCGCCAGCATGGTTCACTCCACCGAGCGTGAGATCGTCTACCACCGCACTGGCCCGCCAGTTCATCATCTCTTTCACGACTACCTGCGCTCGGAAGTTATGATTCCGATGCGCGATGGCGTCAAGCTGCACGCGGTAATTCTGAAGCCCGCCGACATCGCCGCGCCGCTGCCGTTCCTCATCCAGCGCACGCCCTATGGCGTTGACGGAACCAATCGCATTTCCTTCTCCTATAGCCGCCCGGAGCTGGCCCGCGACGGCTACATCTACGTCACCGAAGACATTCGCGGCCGCTACAAGAGCGAAGGCAAGTTCATCATGAGCCGCCCGCTCGCCGATCATCGCAACCCGAAGGCGATCGATGAGAGCACCGACACCTGGGACACTGTCGCGTGGCTCCTCGCAAACGTTTCTGGAAATAATGGCCGAGCGGGTTTTATCGGCACGAGTTATCCAGGCTTTCTGGCCATGATGGCCGGTATCGATCCGCATTCAGCGGTGAAAGCTATATCGCCGCAGGCTCCAATGATCGACGTTTGGATGGGCGATGACTTCTTCCACAACGGCGCATTCCGCCAGGAGTACGGTTATGATTACGTCCTCGGCCTTGAATCCAGCAAAGAGGAGATCGAGGTCAGTTATGGCAAAGGTAAAGGCGGCAAACCTCGCGACGGATTCGATTACTTTCTTGACCGCGGAGACTTTGCTGAAGAGGTGAGGCAGTCCGGCGCCAGGAAGCTGCCCACTTGGAAGCTCTTCCTCAAGCACCCCGCCTACGATTCGGTCTGGTCTTCACGCGGCGTCGAGCACGACTTGAATACCGTCGCCGTGCCTACGCTCACCGTCGGCGGCTATTACGACCAGGAAGACATGTACGGCCCGCAGATCGAATACTCCACGCTGGAGCCGCACGACGGGAACCACCAGAACTTCCTCGTGCTCGGTCCATGGCGGCACGGTTCGTGGTCCCACTCCGAACGCCATCTTGGCAACCTCGACTACAGCGAACCCATCGGCAAGGAGTTTCGCGCGCAGATTGAGGCAAGGTTCTTTGCGCACTACCTGAAGGATGAATCCGGTTTCGACCTTGAGGATACGGCCAGTTTCCAAACCGGCTCGAACACGTGGAAGCGCTACGCCCACTTTCCGCCCATCGAGTCCCGGCCCACCAGCCTGCATCTCGACGGCGCGGGCTTGCTCAGTTTTGGCAGCTTGGCAGGCACGGCCCAGACCAGCTACCGGAGCGATCCAGCCGACCCAATCCCTTACCGCCATCGGCCCATCCAGCCCAGCTATAGCGAAGGCTCGCAATGGTACAACTGGCTCACCGAAGATCAGCGCTTCGTCACCAGCCGCAAAGATGTGGCCGTGTGGAAGCTGCCGGTGCTCAAGCGGGATCTGGTACTCACCGGCGAGGTCATCGCCGACATTTACGCCGCTACCACCGGCACGGACAATGACCTGGTCGTCAAGCTCATCGACGAGTACCCGGCCGACGATCCCGACAAAAAGATGCGCGGCTACCAGCTTATGACCAACGCTGAGATATTTCGCGGACGCTATCTCGACAGCTTTGAAAAAGCGTCTCCGCTCAAAGGCGACTCGATTCGCGAATACAAGTTCTCGTTGCATGACGTGGACCACGTCTTCAAGGCCGGCCATACCGTAATGGTGGAGATTCAGAGCACTTGGTTCCCGCTCTACGACCGCAACCCACAGAGCTTCGTGTGCAACATCATGACTGCCAAGCCCAGGCAGTTCAAGCCCGCAACGATCACTGTTTTTTCAGGCCCTGGGCACGATTCGACATTGCAGGTGCCGCTCATGAACGCCTGCGAACCGGCCACGTGCTTCTGAAATTCGGAGGTTTGCGCTGCGTTCTGCAACTCCTCACATCATTTACAGTGTTTGGCGTTAGAATATAAACCAGCATGGACCTCCACCAGCCCATCCCGGCCCTCCTCTAGCGGCGCCCGCCGCCGACACTTGTTCCTCGCCCTTTTCCTATTCAATTCTCAATAGCTATGCACCGCCGCACGCCGTGGAGGTTTTACCGTGATCGATCGTCTGGAACAGATGGAACAGCGCTATGAAGAGCTCTCCGCACAGCTCTCGCTGCCCGAGGTGGTCAACGACCGCGAGAAGTATCAGAAAGCCGGCAAGGCCCTCAGTGACCTGGAAACTCCGGTGATGAAGTTCCGCGAGTTGAAGGTTGTGCGCCAGGCGCTGGCCGAGTCCCGCGCATTGCTGGCCGAGAGCGATCCCGATTTGCGCGCCATGGCAGAGGAAGAGATCGCCGCTCTCGCCCCGCGTGAGCCAGCTCTTGAAGAAGAGATCAAAGTGCTGCTGCTGCCCAAGGATCCCAACGACGAAAAGAACGTCATCCTCGAAATCCGCGCCGGCACTGGCGGCGACGAGGCCTCGCTCTTTGCCGCCGAGGTCTTCCGCATGTACCAGCGCTTTGCCGA
>CAYVMS010000096.1:0-11692 GCA_964452615.1 uncultured Occallatibacter sp. | reverse complement strand
AGGCCAAACCTAAACCACCGCGCCACATCTCGACTCTACAAGTAGATGTTTTGAAAGGGTACGGCTTTTAAGCCTGCCATGAACGAAGCCGAAGGGTGCCGCTTTACAGGGTGCGGAAAACTCAATGGAAACGAACGCAAGTGTCAGGGCACGACTTCAGTCGTGCCGCAAACACGACTAAACAAGTGCTGGGCTTTAGCCCCTGAGGGAATCCCTGATTACAAGTGTGACTTATTCAGAGTTCCCCTAGACTAGCTGTGCCCGTTCATCGCGGCCTTATCGCGATGAGCGGGTCTTCGTCCGTTGCCCCATCCTCGCAACTTCTTCTTGCCGATTCGGGATCCCCAGTGATAAGGTTTGCGCAAAATTACCATCCTTCGGCGCACAATCTAAGCATCGTCGAGCAGGAAAGGGACCACGTGCGAAGAGAGGTAAACCCGGCATCGGAAAGCGCAAATTTTCTCCAGTCCAATCTGCCAGGGATGTGCCGGTCCGTTCCTCCCGAGGGGTACCCCTCCCCCCGCCTTTTATATTTTCAAAACACTGCGGGTAATTATCTGGTAATCCCCGTTTTCTTCTAGCGAAGCAAGGGATGCCAACGATAAGATTCCGATGGGAGGGACTCACCATGCGCATTGGAGTCTTTACTCCGCTGCTCTCGCAGCTTTCGCTCGGCTCCGTTCTCGATAAACTCAGATCACTCGATATTCACATCGTTGAGTTAGGCACAGGCAATTATCCCGGCGATGCGCATTGCAAACTCTCGATGCTCGACGACAGCTCCGCGCTAGCCGAGTTTCAAAAGGTACTTGCCGATCATGGCGCGAGCATCAGTGCACTCAGTTGCCACGGCAACGCGCTGCACCCTGACAAAGCCCGCGCCCTGCATGATCGCGAAGTCAGTCGCAAGACCATCCTGCTTGCGGAAAAGCTCGGCATCCCGGTGGTGGTCGATTTCTCCGGTTGCCCCGGCGACTCGCCCAACTCGACAGCACCTAATTGGGTCACCTGCCCGTGGCCGCCCGACTACCTCAAAGTTCTCGACTGGCAGTGGAACGAAATCGTGACGCCCTACTGGATCGAGCACGGCAAGTTTGCCGCCGACCATGGCGTCAGGATCGCCATCGAGATGCATCCCGGATTCGTAGTCTACAGTCCAGAGACAATGCTCCGGTTGCGCTCAATCGCAGGGCCAAATATAGGCGCGAATCTCGACCCCAGCCATCTCTTCTGGCAAGGCATCGATCCCATCGCCGCCATTCGCGTCCTCTGCGACGCGATCTTCTACGTTCACGCCAAGGACACGCAGATCTACGCGGCCAACTTGCCGCGCACCGGCGTCCTCGACACCAAGCCCTACACCGACGAACGCAATCGCAGTTGGATCTTCCGGACCTGTGGTTACGGGCACGGCGCTGAGTGGTGGACAGAATTCATCTCCACGCTGCGCATCTTCGGCTATGACAACGTGCTCTCTATCGAGCATGAAGACAGCCTGCTCTCGCCTGAGGAGGGCCTGACCAAGGCGGCCAACTTCCTCAACGGCATCGTGATTCGTGAGCAGGCGGACGCTGCGGCTCGCTTGTTTTGGATATTAGAAGAACGAAAGTGACCCACGATGGCAAGCCTGTCAATCTCACGGCGCGAGTTTAACTTATTGCGCTACTTTGCCGAGCACCAGGGATCTATCGTTTCTCGTGACGAGTTGCTGCTGCGAGTGTGGGGTCATCAAGCTGGCACGTTCACACGCACCGTGGACGTGCATGTCGCAAGTCTGCGTCAGAAGCTGGAGATAGTTCCGAAAAAGCCAGAGATCATCACTGTTCCAGGAATCGGATACAGGGTTCAGATTTGATAGACGAGGGCCTGGGCTTTGCTTGAGAAGTGATTAACGTTGGGTTGTGGCCGATGGCTCAGTCAGGATGTCCTGTAACTTGAGATACACCGCGTTTGTCCACCCGAATCCAACGACGTTGCTCGTGTAACCGGCGGCGACCTTCACGTTGGCAGAGCCATCAGCGACATTGTATTTCTCGCGAATCGTGCCATCGCGCAAGAAGTTATCGAGAATGGTTTTGGAAAATTCGCGTGCAATGCGGGCCGCGTCTTCGTGATAGCCGTAACGATTGAGCCCGGAGACGCTGAGCCAGTTGGTCGGAGCCCACCCGAACGGGAGATCCCACTGCACGCCGGAAGGAACATCGCTGGTAGCCAGTCCCCCGCGGCGCTCAAAAAAGGCGAGATGTGCGTGGACAGCGGAGGCCTGTTCGCGGCTGGCGACTCCCGCCCATAGCGGATAGAACGTTGCGATAAAAGGGTAGGGTGAACGCTGGCTGGTGATGAAGTTGTAGTCCAGGTAAAGACCTTGATTTGCGTCCCATAAATAACGATCGATAGCGTCCTTGCGTGCTGCGGCGCGGTTATCCCACACTTTTGCTTCCGAGGCACGGCCAAGCAACGAAGCGAAGAGCGCCATGTCCTTTTCATACTTATAGAGCAAGCTGTTCAGACAGACCGGCGCGTATTGATCTGTGGAGCCGGAGTACGGGCCAAAGCGAAAGCTGGTGTCGAAACCGGACTCCCGCATGGCTCGGTCGCCCCGATAGTACGCTGCAGAGAGCCGATGGCCATCGACGACCGCTTGCGCGCAGATCCGGGAAGCGGCGATGTAGCAACTCGATTTGGCGAGAGCCGCGGCTTGCTGTGGAGTTGGATTGGCAGGGCCATCAACAAGATATTCAGGGTGGTCGCCTGGATGCGCGAGCAGCCAGCGAATCACATCCGGGTAGTAAGTGGAGTCGTCCGCCATCTCGGGCACTGGGCCTTCTCCAATGCCGCGATACCGGGCAAGGCCAGTCTTGCCTGCTTGATGATCGGGCGATGTCCACAGCGCGTAATCGCGTTGCGCGTAGGCATAGGCTCGGGCGAGCCATTTGAAATCAGGTTGCTCGCCGTGAACGGGATGCTCATAGACCTCGCGAATCATTGATGAGAGGAATGGCGGCTGCGAGCGCGTGAGGAAATAGGTGCGGTTGGCATTGAGGATTGCGCCGTAGTTTTCAATCTCGAAAAAGAAATTTTCGACCATGCCGCGCGCCAGTTCGATACGCCCATCATGAACGAGGCCAAGCAGGATAAAGTAGCTATCCCATCCATACATCTCGTTGAAGCGACCGCCGGGAACGACGTAGCGGTTGGGCAAATAAAGCAGTCCTTCGACGGTCAGCTCGGCGGGACGGAGGTCGCCGATGCGATGAATTGTTCGCGGGAGATGGTCGACCTCGACGTGGCAACTGGCCTGCATGGCAGCGACGGACGGCGGTGTGGGGATGCCCGCGGGCAAATAAAGGACGGGCGTCGTTTTTACCTTCGGGTCGCCGATGGATTTGCACTCGGACATCGAACGCGAGAGCGTGTCCCAACCGCCGGCAATGTACTCACGAATGCGTGCATCGTTGCCAGCATTGGGTGACTGCGCGGCCACAGAGGAAGAGACCAGCAAGAGAACTGCTGCGAGTGCGCGCTTTGGGATCATGTTCATCATGGCTCGATTAAAATTACGGACATTCAGGTCCAATGAAGATCCACTCCTTGAGGCCATCACTGCGCGCTAGCCACCCGGTTGTCTCCAGCAGGTATTTGTTGTGGTGCTCGTCCCCAAAAATAGTCTTCCTCTGCGCTTCGTAGGATAGCGCGCATTGTTCGCTGATTTCTGCGGTGGATCTGCCTGCTCTTCGCTCAGCGCAAACCCCGGCCACGCCAGCCTCAGAACTTCCTGCAACGGCAATACCAGTGCCGCTTTCGACAAGGATCTCAAGAATCCACGACGCGTAAAAAGCACCGGCAGGAATCTCCCTTTGATGCACCCTCAATGTAACGCCGGTTTACTGGAGATGTCGAGTAACAAGAGCAACCTGAGGCTTGGATAGCGGTGTTTTTTGCAGGATTGATCCTGACGCAAGACGGGCTCCCTGGAAGTGAGGGAGCCCGTTTTGCCGAGGTTCTTGCACCCATGCGGTTATGGTTGGCAGCTCTTGTTATCCGCATTGGAGATGGCGAGGAATGTGATGCTTGTGGGGGCAAAATGAAGTTCGCCTGCTTGCGCCTCGCTGCCCTTCAACTCCGGCAAGGAGTCGTCCGCAGCGAGCTTCAGATCGACTCCGTTCAACTGCACCTGCTTGTCAGTCAGCTCGTGAGCCGTGAGCGTGAAACGCTCGGAGGCTGTCGGCACATTGAGAGACTGCGCTTGCTTCACGTCTGTATTGATCACAAGCAGGGCCACGCCGCCGGGGTAATTACGCAGGCATTGAGCGTAGATATGCAGACTGCTCGCCGGCGATGCCCCCGGATCGAGCACTGTGGTTCCCATCAGCTTGTGCCACATCAGCGCCGACCAATAGTTAGGACGCGGCTCATAAGTCTTCTCGTCGAGCAGACCGTAGTCGCTGGCCGCGAGCGTGTTGTGCAGGTGAACCTGCACGCCGCGCTTGGCTAATTCTCCCAGTTGATTGAGATAGCGGAAGCTGTCGAGGAAGGTGGATGCCCAGCGATCGCCGCCACAGGCTGTTTGTGCGGTCTCCGTAAGCCACATGGGTTTGCCCGGCTCGTAGCGGTCGCGCAGCCCGGCATAATATTGCTCACTTAGGTCGGAGCGCGCAAGCCAATCCTCTGTGAGAGCAGCATCGGCTGTAGTAGTAGCCGAGGCGCGCGTCGCGGAGTAACAACGGCTGGAAACAGCGCCGTAGCTGTGATAGGAGAACGCATCGAAGACAGGGCCGGTAATGGCAAGAATATCTTCGGATCTTATGGATTTCTGGTTAGTAGGATTAATGTTCTGACGTTCGCCCAAGCCGCCGGGGCCAAGCACGATCATGTCGGGCGCCGCTTTCTTGATGAATGCGTGGAAGACGGCAATGTCGCGGCCGAATGCCGCAGCGTCATAGTCCTTGGGCGCGCCACCCATATACGCGATCGTTGGCTCATTCATGAATTCTGCTGCTGCGATGCTGCTCCCCAACGACGTGGTGTAGTCGAGGAATTGCTTGGCCTGCTCGGAAGTCCAAACACCTTTGACATCGCGCACGCCTGGGCTGATGGCGAACGAGGTAACGATCTTGGAGCCGGTCGCATTGGCAAAGTCGACAACGCCCTTCCACTGCTGGCGTGTCAGCACGCCTTTGAAACCCGCAGGCGCGGTCTCTGGAGCCGGACCGTCTGTATTCTGAAAGTAGGTCGAGTTCGCCCAGGTGCCGCTGACGCGCACATAGGCCGGCCCGAGAGCAGTGGCCAGTTTGCGCAGCCGCGTATTGTAGAGATTGATCGGTTTCCTGTATTCAAAGAGAGATGGGTCCACTCCTGTGGGCTGATTCGCGCTCGTTGGCGCGGAGGTAATCGTACTCGCATACGGCTTCCAGAATCTTCCGCCCGTCACCTCGACCATCTCAATGTTGTACGACTGAAAGCGTTCATCGATCGTGCCGACGCGTGGTAGAGCCTTTGGGGCAATCGTAGTAGGGGCCGGGCCGGCTGCACCGGCAAAGCACGTCGCAACTCCGAACACAACAAGGGCGCTACTTGCAAGAAGCTTCATACTGGTCATCTTTCTGTATCCTTTCCAAACTTGCGAATCCAGTTTTTTCAATCGGAATAACACTAAGCGTGTCGGATAACAGAAGCAAGATTGCTACCGTAGCGCCATCAGTTGCGCGGATGCGGGGAGGCAAAGTGTAAGATTCCTGAAGGGAAAGCGTCTACGGCGTTGGGCGTATCAAGAGCTTGCTACGTCGTTTGATACTTCCGCCGCTCGAACAACGGCAGGGATAGATACGATGTCATCAGCGGATTCAGCCGAAGGTGGGTGGCAACCCAACTCAGACGCAGAGAAGCGGCAGGTTCGGGACCAACTGAAGAAGTTGCTGGGCAGTCAGCATTTTCTCACTAGCCGGCGCTATCCAAGCCTGCTTCGCTTTGTGGTTGAGCAGACGCTCAATGGTCAGGAGAGTGCGCTCAAGGAACGCCTCCTGGGCATTGAGGTCTTTCATAGAGATCCGGGTTATGACACGAATCAGGATCCTGTGGTTCGCTTAAGTGCGGCCGAAGTCCGAAAACGAATTGCCCTTTATTATCAACATCCTGACCACCAGAGTGAATTGGTGATCGGACTGAACCCCGGTTCATATGTTCCATACTTCCGCCCGCAGCAGGTCTCTCAAGCTGCTGCAATTTCAACATCTGCCGAAGCCGTCGCGGATACGGTCTCAATTCCTGCTTCGGCCCCTAAGCGTCGCTGGTTTCCAGTCGCCATGAGCCTGGCGGCAGTTGCGGTGGCCGCGAGCCTCGGTTTGTATCTCCTCCTTCAACCATCGGTTACGGACCAATTTTGGGCGCCTTTTCTCAGCTCTTCAGCCCGTGTCACCATGTGCGTCGGAGCACCCGATGTTGCGAATTCTCACTCAGAAAGCGAGGCAGCACCCGCAACGGTCATCGACGAACTTCAGCATTCCGGGCATTTGGGAACAGCGAATGTTGCCACGCTGATTCACTTGGGAGGAGTGCTGGAAGATCGCCACAAGGCCTTTCGCCTTGCGCTGGCTTCTCAAGCCGACTTTCCCCAACTGCGCGAAGGCCCCGTAATTCTTGTCGGCGCTCTGGATAACACGTGGACCATGCGTCTTACACAGCGCCTGCGCTACGGATTTATGAATGACAACGACATCACTTATATCGTGGATCACAAAAATCCATCTGCAAGAAACTGGGTTGTGTCATTCAAGCAGCCGCCTGCTTCCCAGACCGAGGATTTTGCCATTATTGCGCGTTATCACGACACCACCCTCAACCAGCCTGTGGTGTTGGCGGCAGGACTTTCACGGCAAGGAACAGAGGCGGCAGGGGAACTCCTGTCGGACACGGGCTTTCTCAAAGCGCTCTTTCAAAATGCCCCGCGCGACTGGAAAAAGGTGAACCTGGAGGCCGTCGTTCAGACACAAGTGATTCAAGGCCACCCCGGCCCCTCGCGAATTCTTGCTGTTGAATATTGGTAATCATCTGAATCCCTAGCCAGCCAATTTCAGCTTCAGGGTTCATATATTCGAGGACTGGTGGCAGTGAGGGACTCGAATCATACTGCAAGCACTTCATTTAATTGGAGATAAATCTAAGTCCAAAGGAAATACCCCCAAAAACACCCCCAAGGAAACGGTGCTAGGGACTATTTCACTCAGATCTACGAACTTCCGTGGAGTTTTTAGCCTGGACTACTCACCCATCGTTGCGGCGAACGCATGTCGAGGGTGGGAACACAAGACGCTTACCTGAAACCTGAAACTGAAAGATGAACTGATGAACTGCAACTCCGTGGCATTTCACGCGCGAGAAGGCCTGCCAGAAAGTCCACAATGACAAGATGACGTCTGTGTCTGCACCATCTTTGCAATCGCGCATCGAAGGATGGTGCTGGTGGTACAGCACCGCTGGAATCGGGAGTTACAATAAGGATAGCTATTTCGCCTCATTCGGGAACCATGTTATCTGAGCAGCAGCGCTTGTATCGCTCTGGGCGCCAGTCTTGTAGATGGGAGCCTTCCAGCCCTCGTATTGGATCCAACCGCGAATTTCGATCTTCTTACGAAGGCGCTTGGACACCAGGAAGGTGTAGTCATTCTGCGTTGTGCCGCCGGGAATAAACGCGTTTGCGGCCTTCGCATTTCGGTAGGTAAACTGCACTTCTTCTTGCGGAGACAGATGATAGGTTAGCCATGCCTGCCCGCCCTTGCCCTGGCGGCCCACCCAGTCACCCACTAGGAAGCCTTTGTTCGTTGGCCCCTGCCTTTGAACATTCTCCCAATAAAGAAATTGACCGCTTGCTACAGATGAACTCACCGTATCCGTGCTGGCCCCTTCGAGGCGCAAATCCAAGTGTTCGATACCGGGGAACCGGGCAAGATAAATCCCTGGATGATCACCCGCCCGTCGCGGTGCGCTAATCGGGTTGACATCGTCGTGACAGAGCGAATCGGTATACAGAGTAACCCAGTCGCGCAAGAAAGGTAGCCTGTAAGTAAAATCGAAGGTTCCGAAGCGCGCTCCCGGATCGTTGGGCGAGTTCTTATCCGCTACCGTGACATTTTGCAAGCTGAGGAAGCTGTGCAAGAAAGTATGCAGCGTGATCGGCTCGTGCCCTTTGCCTCCCCAGATCGTCAACCGATCAAAACCAAACTCCAGATTGCGGGTGGGCTTGAAGCTGATCTTCTCCATGTGGACCCAAGGATCATTGGGATAGGTGTGCCCCTTAAGACTTCCCACAAAGAAATCGTAGCGAAACGGCCCTGTGAGCGAGGAAAGCAGAGGAACGCGCAAGGGCTCGACCCGATTGATCTCAAAGGCATAAATATTTTCGGCGTTATTACTCCACAGCATTGCCGCACCTTTATCCGGACCAAGCCAGTGGTCATTCTTGCCAAAGGAAACCTCGTGCCCAAGTAGATGGTACGAGAGATTTGCCTCCATGACACGCGCCTCGTTCACTGCCGCAATCGGACCCTCAGGGATGGTGTCTTGCTGTGGGCTCGTGGCTGGAGGTACACCGCCGGCGCAGCCGTCCGGAGGATTGAAGCTGTTGGAAAAGCTCGACAGGGGAATGCCGTCGATACAGTTGGAGAGATACGCCGCCAACGTCGAGGAGTAACCCGGTGCGGAAGCCGCATGCTGAAATTCGCCTCGATAGTAGAGCGAGAAACGCCCCGCTTCGGCACGAGCGCTGAAACCTGTGTAATTTGTGAAACCACTCTCGTATGGGCGGCCATAGTCATCGACGATGGTCTGGCCCAAGTGAAAGCTGTCACGCAACGGTGTGCCGCCGATACCGCGAAGTTGAGAATAGACGCTCTCCAACTCCAGGCGAGGATGGACAAGTGAAGTTCCATGATCGATGTGCGGTTTGACCTCGTGCAGAACGGCAAAGTAGAGGTCGCGCGCCTCGTCGTCGTTCGTATTTGTCTCGATCTTGTCCGCGCTCAATTCAAGCATGTGCAGGATGCTTAGCCGCGTCCATGGACGCAACCCTAGAAAAGCGCTGTCCACATAGCCAAGTGCGTGCAGCCGGTCCAGCGCTGGGTAGATCCAATTGTCGACCGGCACGTAGGTTGATCCTTCTGTGCTGGTATCGGTCACTGCTGTATCTGGCTGGGAACTGGCAGCTACCTGTTCATGTGCACTTTGCGCCATAGCACCGGACCAGATCCCAATCCAGAGCGCCATAGCAGACAGAACGAAAAAAGATTTCACTAGCACTCCGTTGTGCCACAAATATCTCAACAGAAACCTGGTAGCCTCAGTCTTGTACTCTCTCTGATAGGTCAAGTCTCGACGAACCTCCTGCCTCTGTCAAGATGCACTATCCATTCGAGCACTTGAAAAGTTCAGGTTTTTCTGTGATTCGAGGTGGGGATTTCCAACTTTAGCGTAGGGTTATCACAACCAACTACAAGCAGTAGGCGTTTCCACCATTGAAGCTAACCGTTCCAAAGAACCTTAAGAGCCGTTTTGTTCCCGGCTTTCCACATGACGGTGGGTCAGTTGCCACAGGAACATCGGCACCTAGTGCAGAGCTGAGTGTGTCGGGCGCGGCTGACCGTCCATCGCGTCAACAATCATTACGGTTTGATGGCTCGGCCCCCTTGGCAGTTGAAAATGAGATGCTCGCGCATCACATGTGAGGCGTGATAATCTTCAAGGGAGTTGTTAGGAAGACAGATGACAAAATCAGCGTTAATCACAGGTATTACGGGGCAGGATGGATCCTATCTTGCCGAATTGCTGCTCTCAAAGGGGTACAAGGTTTACGGCCTCGTACGGCGTAGCAGCAACATTAATATTGAGAGAATATCCCATATCGAGAAGGACGTTACGCTGCTTCCGGGAGATTTGCTGGATCAGAACTCCATGGCAAACGCAATACGGCAGAGCCAGCCCGATGAGGTTTATAATCTTGCAGCGCAATCCTTCGTGGCTACATCCTGGAATCAGCCCGAATTGACAGGTCAGTTTACAGCTCTGGGTGTCACGCGCATCCTTGAGGCCATCAAGACAGAAAACCCGAAGATTCGCTTTTATCAGGCTTCCTCCAGCGAGATGTTCGGATCTACGCCACCGCCACAGAGCGAGAAGACCTCCTTCCATCCGAGAAGTCCTTATGGCGTTTCCAAACTCTACGGACACTTCGCAACAATTAACTATCGAGAGAGCTATGGCATGTTTGCCTGTTCCGGTATTTTGTTCAACCACGAGTCGCCGCGCAGAGGGTTGGAATTTGTGACCCGAAAGGTCTCCAACGCTGTGGCCCAGATTAAGCTGGGGTTGAAAGACAAGATGACCATAGGCAACCTCGACGCCAAGCGCGATTGGGGATTTGCCGGCGATTATGTGCGAGCCATGTGGATGATGCTGCAGGCAGATGCCCCGGAAGACTACGTGATCGCAACGGGAATCAGCAAATCAGTGCGAGAGTTGATTGACATCGCATTTAGGACTGCTGGCATGGATTACCACGACTATGTGACCGTCGATCCGTCTCTTCTGCGTCCTGCCGAAGTGGATTACTTGTGTGGCGATTCAAGCTATGCGAGACAAAAACTTGGTTGGAAGCCGGACGTTGACTTTGAACAGCTAGTGCAAATGATGGTGGAAGCGGACCTGCGCCGCAACCGGCGGCACCTCCTGGCAAACGAAGCGGACGTGGACTGAGTGGAGCGATGCCAATGAAGGCTTTCGTTACGGGTTTGACTGGGTTTGTGGGTCCACACCTCGCAAGGATGCTTGTTGGTAAGGAATGCGAAGTCGTGGGTCTTGGAATTCGCAACGAAAATCCTGAGCCACTGCAGAGCCTTCCGAATGGCGTTTCAGTGACTAATACCGATATTCGGGATTACACGGGATTGCGGGCGATACTGCAGGAAGTTCGACCGGATCATGTCTACCACCTCGCGGCGATTTCCAATGTAGTGACGAGCTTCAAGGACCCGAGACTCACATACGACGTTAACGTAGGCGGCACTTTGAATCTCTTCGAAGCGCTACGTGAGATCGATATTAAGCCACGAATCGTGCACGTCAGCACGGCTCACGTCTATCGCTCGATTGAAACAGAGGAAGGGCTTGATGAATGCTCGCCTGTGCGTTTGCTGACGCCCTACGCCACCAGCAAATTCATGTGCGAAGCTCTCGCAACACAGTATTTCGAGGCCTTCGGTTTTCAATTGATGACGGTCCGCCCTTTCAATCATGTTGGTCCCGGACAGCCGACAGGATTTGTCTGTTCGGATTTTGCTCGGCAAATTGCGGCGATCAAATTGGGGCAGGCCGAGCCTGTTTTGCATGTCGGCAACCTTGCGCCTGTAAGAGATTTTACAGATGTACGGGATACGGTCGAGGCCTACTGGGATGTGGCTAGAAAGGGCGTCCCCGGCGAGGTCTACAACGTAAGTTCGCAATGCCCCATCAGCATGCAAGAGATCGTTTCTGCTCTGTGCAATCTAGCCGGAGTTCAGGTCCGCATCGAAGTGGATCAAGAGAAGCTCCGCCCAGTTGAGACCCTGCGCCTCTTCGGCGACTCTTCTAAAGTCCGCGCCCTGGGATGGAAACCGCGCATCGAGCTGAAACAGACATTGAAGGATATTCTCGACAGTTGGCTGGC
>CAYVMS010000095.1:0-11799 GCA_964452615.1 uncultured Occallatibacter sp. | reverse complement strand
TCGGCAACCACCTGCGGATCGGCCTTGAGCTTGCGCGCCTCACGGCTGTTCATCAGTCGTGAGGTGCGGGCTGCGTTCGGCGAGTTCTCGTCCTGCGACCTCGCGGAGAAGATGGCATTGCGAGTCCAAATGTCGGTCTCAAACGACCCCGGCTCAACAAGGACGATCTGGACCCCCAACGGCTTCATCTCTAGCCGCAGCGTTTCGGCCCAGCCTTCCAGCGCAAACTTCGACGCCGAATAGCTGCTGACGCCCGGAAATCCCATCCGCCCGGAGATCGACGAAATCATCACAACGTGCCCTGAGCCTTGCCGCCGCATCAACGGCAAGAAGGCCCGAGTCACCGCCGCCGCGCCAAAGAAGTTGGTATCGAACTGCCGGCGCAGCTCTGCGTCTGAAACATCCTCGGCAAACCCCGCCATAGCGAAGCCCGCGTTGTTGATGATCGCATCCAGCCGCGCCAGTCGCGGTGAATCCGCGTTGGCCTCATCGACCGCATCTATCCGAGCACTAATAGAAACAGCCAACTCGGCAATTTTCGCGTTGTCGGTCACATCAAGCGCGATGAACTCGATCCGGTCGAGCACTCCAGCCGCCCGCGCAGCATTTTCGAGTTTCTCGCGCCGCTTAAGATCGCGCATCGTAGCCAAAACCCGCCATCCCCGCCGCGCCAGCGTGACGGAGGTGAGCAGCCCAAAGCCGCTCGATGCGCCTGTAATGAGTACGGTCTTTGCAACGGGCATAGATTTAAACCAATTTGGGAATTTTGTATGGTTTTAGCAGTGTTTTTAAGTCAGGTGAGAGAGTTGGGAAGTGATAGGGCTTTTTGTTAGCCCATGTCTTCGTTTTCTCTATCTTTCCATCCGGGCTGACCTTCTTCAATAACTCGTCGTGGTCATATATGTACCAGGGATCGAGATTGTGAACGCCATCCCTAAAACAGATATAAAGATGCTTACCGCAATACTTCACATCGAAGGTCAATCTACTTTTGAGCTGGACATTGTGAAATGTTATGCCGTCACGACATTGTAGTATGAAGTCGGCACCGTTCCAATCGTTGCTCAAAGGGATGGCTACAAAGCCAAAATCCGCCAACACAGCCGAGACCTTCTGAAAGTTGTAGGCCTCCTGTTGGCGACTGTTGAGATCCTCATACTTAATAGGCTCAAAGGCAATTGGCATCGATTCTCCTCAATTTGTTCTGTTCCTTATTTCATGTTCCCTGCGTTTAGATCAGCTCCACGCCCCAGAGATCATGCAGATGCAGCACGCCCTCTACCATCCCTGCGCCATCCACCACAACCAGCGAAGTAATCTTTCTCTGCTCCAGAATCGCCAATGCCGTTGCGGCCAACTCTCCCGCGCCAATGGTTCGCGGATGAGCATTCATCGCTTCTCCCGCAGTTCGGCAGAGCGCAGCGCCGCCTTCGCGCTCAAGCAGCCTGCGCAGATCGCCGTCGCTGATGACGCCGCGCAACAGCCCCTGTTCCTGAACGGTTGTGACACCAAGCTTCTTCGACGACATCTCGTAGATCACATCGCTCATCGGCGTCGAGGTCGTCACCACGGGCACGGCATCGCCCGCGTGCATCAGGTCGCGCACCTTGGCCAACTGCTTGCCCAGCTTGCCGCCCGGATGCAGTTCGGCAAAGTCTTCGGCCTTGAATCCTTTACGCAGGCTCACTGCAATGGCAAGCGCATCGCCTAACGCAAGCATGGCGGTCGTCGAGGCCGTCGGGGCGAGATTCAACCCGCAGGCCTCGCGCTCCACGCAGCAGTCCAGAGCCACATCGCTCGTCCCGGCCAGGGTCGAATCCAGATTGCACGTGAAGCTGATCAGCGCGCCGCCCTTACGCTTGAGCGTAGCCAGCAGCCGCAGGATCTCCTCCGTCTCACCACTCGCCGACAGAGCCACCACGACATCGCCCGCCATCAGCACGCCCAGGTCGCCATGCACCGCTTCGGCCGGATGCAGAAACAAGGCTGGCGAACCGGTGGAGCTAAGCGTCGCTGCGATCTTTTGCGCGATGATTCCGCTCTTGCCCATGCCGGTGACGACGACGCGTCCGCGCTCCTCGCCGCAGTGCAAGATCAGCTCGACGGCCCGGTCAAAGTCCGCCGCCATAGGGCCTTCGAGGCGCGTCGCCAGAGCTTCCAACGCTGCCGCCTCCGTACGCACCAGGGCCGCTGGTTCCGGCCCACGGCTTGCTTGGGCAGCATCTGGATTGTGCAGATTTCCCTCTTCGCTCATCGGTTTCTGATGGTATCAGTTTCCACCACCTGCGGTGGGGCTAACTGCCTTCGGCATGTCCGCGCCAGAGAAGAGGCGCGGGGATTGGTTGCTTGTTCATCTCGCGCTACGTCCAATTATCCTGAGCTGCCCGAATCGTACAATAGACCTCAGAGGTTCTGTCTCCGTGAAGCGCAACACGCTGGTCATCTCCGTGGTTCTCTTCATCCTAGCCGCATTTGCCTGGGCTGGCTGGGCCAACTTTGAATATCGCAAGCAAGCCAACGAGCGGCTCTTGGCCTCAACCCCGCAGGGCGAACTGGTTGCCAGCGCTGCCGGCGACGCGTCCCAGTATCTCACTCCGCTTCAGGGCAAGCCGGCACCTGGCTTCACTCTCGAAGACCTCAACGGCAAGAATGTATCTCTCTCCGACTACAAAGGCAAAGCTCTGCTCATCAACTTCTGGGCCACATGGTGCGCCCCCTGCAAGATCGAGACCCCCTGGCTGATCGAGCTGCGTAACCAATACGCCGCGCAAGGCTTTGAGATTTTAGCTGTATCAATGGACGACCTCGACCGTGGCGACCCGGCAAAGTTGAGCGCTGAAAAAAAAGACATCGCGCACTTCGTTCAGCAGATGAAGATGCCCTACCCGGTGCTGATCGATGGCGACTCGATCAGCAAGCCCTACGGCGGCTTGGACGCTATGCCGACTTCATTCTTTGTAGACCGCAACGGAACCGTAGTCGCCGCTCAACTGGGCCTGACCTCGAAGGACGAGATCGAAGCCAAGATCAAGAAGTCGCTGGGAAAATAGAACAGGGGCGTACTTTGCTTGAGCCTGATGGTATAACAACTCCGTGCCCCATCCTTTCCGCTTTTTTTCACTGAAAGGGTGCGAAACAAGGAAGCTGGAATGAGGGAAAAGTGAGGACTCGAAGGCAAGCTGGAATTCTAATTGCGGTGGCAGCTCTGACTGTGACATTTGCTCCTGCCCATGCCCAAGCTCCAACAGGCGATCTCTCTACTCACTCCACCTTCAGGCCCGCAGCCGTCGAATACATCTATCCCGAGCAGATCACTATCCCCGCAGGCAAACCAACCAAGATCGAACTCCACTTCCGCATCGCCCCCGGCCTGCACATTAACTCGCACACGCCGAGCGAAGAGGAACTAATTCCCACAACTTACTCAATCCCAGAGGGCTCAGGCGTGAGCCTCACTGATGCCATCTATCCGCCGGGCGTTGACTTCACGTTGCCTCTCGATCGCAAGACCAAACTCAGCGTTTACACCGGCGAATTCACCATCCAGGCGCGTGTAGTAGCCATGGTTGGCGATCATCTAGTGCAGGCACGCCTCCGCTATCAGGCCTGCGACAACAATGCCTGCATGCCGCCCAAGACCATCACAGCAGCCATCGATGTCATCGGCAACTAACGTCTGTTATGGTGTTGCGCGGGGGCATTCTCAATGCAACTTGGAGTAGGAACGGTGTGCGGGCTGGTCATCGCGGCATTGGCGGCGGGGTTGCCCGGACGAGCCCATGCAGACTCGTTGATCGTTACGACAGAGCAGGGCAAGGTACACGGCAAGACCATCAACGACGGAAAAGTAAAGGCATTTCTAGGTATGCCCTATGCTGCCCCTCCGGTAGCCGATCTACGCTGGAGAGCGCCCCAGCCGCCCGCCAAATGGAAGGGCGAGCGCGACGCAACTCAATTTGGCGCACGCTGCGCCCAAGGCCGTGTCTTTGATGACATAACCTTCCTCGACGGCGGAGAAAGCGAGGATTGCCTCTTTCTCAACGTCTACGCCCCTGCTGGCGCCAAGCCAAGAAGCAAGCTGCCCGTCATGTTCTGGATACATGGCGGCGCCTACCGGGCCGGCGCAAGCTCTGAGCCTCGCCACGGCGGAGGCTATCTGCCTCTCAAGGGTGTGGTGCTGGTCACCATCAACTACCGGCTCGGCGTCTTCGGCTTTTTGGCTACGAGCGATCTCAGACGCGAGGCCAACGGCGCGGCAGGTAACTATGGCCTGATGGACATGGTGGCCGCGCTTCGCTGGGTCAACGACAACATTGCAAGTTTCGGCGGCAATCCGGAGAATGTCACCATCTTCGGCGAGAGCGCCGGATCCTTTGCCGTGAGCACACTGATGGCCGCGCCTGCTGCCCGCGGTCTCTTCCACAAAGCCATCGGCGAAAGTGGCGCAGCCTTCTTCGATGAAGCGCTCACCGGCTCGCAGGAGTCCGAGGAGCAGAAAAACGAGAAGTGGGTGGCGTCACTCGGTGTCATCTCTACTCAAGAGTTGCGCTCATGGCCTGCACAGAAGATTCTCGAAGCCGCAAAGGAGAGGAAGATCGACAGCAGTACGCCCTGTGTCGACGGCAAGCTGCTGATCGAGCCGGTCGAGGCAACCTTTGCAGCCGGCAGGCAGGCGCACGTGCCGCTGCTCGCAGGCTGGAATCGCGACGAGAGCACCGTCCTGAGCAACGGCATGACGGTAAAGAAGTGGAAGGCCTATGCGGCAGAGCACTTCAGTGGACGTGCCGCAGAATTCCTGAAGTTTTTTCCCGGCGACTCCGATGAACAGGCGGTGCGTTCAGCCGTCAATTACGGCAGCGACTCTTTCATCGCCTTCGCCACATGGAAGTGGATAGAGGCGCATCGGAAGACGGGAGAATCACCCGTCTATCGCTATCACTTTGAACTGCCCGCACTGCCCAGCAACTTCCACCCAGGCTCATTCGCTTTCCACTCCGACGACATCGAGTATGTCTTCGGCACGCTCGACACCCGCCCCGGAGCGAGCATCCGTCCCGAGGATCGCAAGTTGACTCAGCAGGTGATGAGCTACTGGACCAACTTTGCCAAAACCGGTGACCCTAACGGCCCAGGGCTACCCGTTTGGCCAAAGTATGACAAAGACGACCCGCTCATACACCTCGACAGCACGATCACCTCCGGGCCGGACAGCCTGCGCCCACGCTATGAGTTTCTGCTGAAAGGAATGCCGCCACTATAAAGTCTCAGCTATAGATTGACCGAAGATTCCAGCGGAGAAAAAAGCCCCAAGGTCGAAAAATTCGATTCGGGAAGCTGACACTTGTGAGCATTCCCGATGAGCTTTTCCGCAGCCTGTTCAGTCGTGCCACAAGTGCCGCATAATCAACTCGGGTTTAATCCTTGAAGGAAATGCTGTGTTGCGAACTCGACTTGGTGAGTCCCGAACCCTCGCCAATAGCCTACTGTTTCACGCCCGCAGCCTCTGCAAACCCCGCTGACGCCGTAGACGGTATCGTGCTGGCCGGTGGCGGCGCACCAAATGAGGAGTCTTTAGCGTTGATGGCATTCGAGTAGTCGGGACCGAGGCCAAGCTTCTTGAGCGCCCGCGAGTCGGGCATCAGCTTCGTCTGCCAGCCCTGGTCAGCCTGGTACTTCTGCATTGCGGCCTTGGTCGTCTCGTCCCATACGCCATTGGCATCGCTGGTCAAATAATGTTCGCGAATCAGAGCCTGTTGAATCTGGGTCACCCTGGCGGGATCGATGGCCTGCTGGCCGTGCAGTTTGTGCGATTTGGCTGCGGATTTATGGCTGCTGTGTTTGCCGTGAGTTCCGGCAGTGGTGTGTCGAGTGGTTGTTGAGGCGAATACGGGTACCGTGGCCAGAGCGGCAAGCAGCACAATCGCCAGGTTTGCTCGCTTAGAAAGCACTCTGGTTCACCTCAAAAACAACAGATTCTCACCGGACCCTGCGTTACAGCTTAACGGATTGTCTCACAATGCGGCAAGGGGATAACCGCGTCGTATTGCAACCAGCTTAAAAAACGCGCCGGAAGCGCAACCCGCCTCCGGCGCACTATTGAAATGCTACTCCAGCGTTCCGCCTACGTAGTTGATGCCGTCGTTGGGGTGGCGCGGGTCCATCACCTCAAAAACCACATCGTCGCCGCTCTTGAGCTTGCTCACGACGGAATCGAACTGATCTTTGGTGCCCGCAGCCTGCTTGTTGATACGGGTAATTACCAAGCCTGGTTCGAGCCCCTGCAAGTCGGCGAACGAGCCCGAGCGAACGGATTGAATGACTACGCCGGGGGTGTGCAGCTTGGCCGCTGTGGCTGGAGTTTCCTCGCGAACCACAATGCCCAGCTTGGTCTCGCCTACGTCGCCCTTCTCGTCCGGATTGGCCTCAATCGGCTGGTTGCCCAACTCTGCAAAGACCTTTTCCCGATCGCCGATGGTCACCGTGGCGTCGGCCTGTTTGCCGTCTCTCAAGTAGCCCAGGCGGACGCTCGAACCTGGCCTGCGGCTGGCAATCTCGTTCACCAAGTCGTCGCCATCCTTGATCGGACGGCCGTCGATGTTGGTAATGATGTCCCCCGCCTTGAGTCCAGCCTTTTCAGCCGGGCCGCCAGCGGTGATCTCCTGCACCAGCACGCCGTTTTTGAAGCCGTAAACGCGGTTGACCGAGCTTGATAGCCCCACTTTGAATACGATGCCAATGGAGCCGCGCGTAACCTTGTGGGTCGGGCTGATCAGGTCGTTGTAGATCTCGGCCACGGTATTGGATGGCATGGCGAAACCCAGGCCCTGATAGCCGCCCGACTGCGTGAAAATCGCCGTGTTGACCCCAATCACTTCGCCGTTCATATTCAGCAGCGGTCCGCCTGAGTTGCCCGGATTGATCGCGGCGTCGGTCTGGATGAAGTGCTGGAACTGGCCGCTGGCGCCCGGCTCGATCGTCCTGTTCTTGGCCGAGATGATGCCGGCTGTGACGGTCTGTGCCAGCGCAAACGGGCTGCCGATCGCCTCCACCCAGTCGCCCACCTGCGTCGAGTCGGAGTTGCCTAGTTTCACGGTTGGCAAAGGCGTGCTGGTGTCGATTTTGATCACGGCCAGATCCGTTGCCTTGTCGAAGCCGATTACATGAGCCGGACGCCCCATATCCTGGCCGTCAGGGTCAGTCGAGAGCTTGACGTAAATCTGGTCCGCCTTTTCGATCACGTGATTATTCGTGATGATGTAGCCCTTGGGATCTACGATGAAGCCCGAACCCAGAGATTCTCGGACCTGGCCGTTGTCTCCGCCGCCCTGCTGGTCTGGCATCTGCCCGCCGAAGAAGCGGTTAAAGAAGTCCTGGAAGTCACCCTGACCCTGGCCTTGCGGGCCTTGCGGCTGCTGGTCCTGGTCCTGATCGTCGTCGTTGCCGCCGGGTTGATGTGGCATCTGCTGCGTGTGGAAGTGAAAGTTGCGATTGCCCTTGTTATTGCCCTGTTTGGGCAGTGTCCGGGTGTTGATGTTCACCACAGCCGGCCCAACCTCTTTGGCAATCGTGACAAACTTGTTATCCGGCACAGAGGAATTGACCACTTTCAAGGGAGTGGCGTCTGTGCTCGAATTCTGCTTTTCCTCGCCGCGAACGCCATGCGCGGCAAAGGAGCCGGCCACAATCGCGACCGAGAGCGTGGAAAGCAACACAAACATAGAAGCGAGACGGCGGCTGCGCAGCCGTTCAAAGAGCGATTTCATAGCTGAGTCTGACCTCTTCACAGGTGATGAGCCTTGCGGCTGTATTACAGAATTCTCCAACAAACAGTATAGCCAGCGGCGCAATACCCCAGTCTGGCTGGCGGTTCTTCAATGTCCCGGCTCGGAAGCCCGGTTCGACCTGGCTTACCCCGGTCAACGAATCTTTCCGGGCTAGGTAAAAAGTGAACCTGCCCACTGGTATAGACGCGACGTGGCCCAAAGTGTCGCAAAAAGGCCTTCGCAATGGCGTTGGTAACGCGCTCGTCCGCCTCAGGAGGTCATCCAGTCAGCGCATTCACTCTCGAAATCGATCTACGCAGGCGGCACTGCCGCATCGGCGAAAAGTTGATCGATCAGATCTTGAATCTGCTCCGCCTTGCGGCTACTGACCCCTGAAAACTGAACGCCTGCCCACACCTGATGCCGCACCTGGCGAAGAGTCCCGGCCACCTGCACCGTATTATTCATCACGCAAAAGTAGACCTCGACTCGCGTACCGATCGGTTCTTCGACCGGCTCCTCAACCTCTAAGCAGCAGCCGCCCAGGCTGAGGTCCACCACTTTGCCTAGGCATCTTATTCCGGCGGGAAACAGACGTATCTCGGCAGTTCCGCAGCAACGCAACCGTGGATGGGCCCGTTTGTTTTCCATTGGCTCCGTGCCGTGCTCTCTAGTCGACTCTTGAACTGTGCAACGCCAGCCCAAGGAGCCCTGCCGAGAGCCACCTCTCTCTTGTGCTCATCGGAGCAAATGCAAGGTGGATTACCGGGAAACTCGTGAACTCAGAAACCAAAGTCAACTCGCAGTCAAATCCAGTGCTGTCCTCGTTAAGCCCCGTCTCTTTCAGCGACCTGGCCGCCAGAACGAGTTGCGGCAACGTACTGATTCAGGACACGCGTCGCCCTTTGCCGCCCTTATGAGAAAATAAAGGTGCGCCACATCTCTGGGGCTGCCCGTGCGCGCCCCAAACCACGAATCAACCCCGGCTTCAATCGGCCCAAGTGGCCAGTGCCCGACTGCGGCTCTCATATAGGAAATCAAGAAGAATGATCAGTGTCAGCAACGTCTCCATGCGGTACGGTTCCAAGGTTCTCTTTGAAGATGTCAGCGTAGCTTTCATCCCCGGCCGACGCTACGGACTCACCGGACCGAACGGCTCCGGCAAGTCCACGTTTATGAAAGTCCTCACCGGCGAGCTAGAGGCCCAGAAGGGCACGGTCGTCCGTCCGCGCAAGCTCGGCGTTTTGCGGCAAGATCAATTCGCCTTCGACGCCTTCCGCGTGATCGATACCGTCATCATGGGCAACAAGCCTCTCTGGGCCGCCCTCTCTGAGCGTGATCGCATCTACGAGAAGCCCGAGCTATCCGACGCCGACGGTATGCGCCTAGGCGAGCTTGAGGGCACCATCGGCGACGAAGACGGCTATACTGCCGAATCCGACGCTGCCGTCCTCCTCGACGGCCTCGACATCGCCGAATCCCTCCACGAGCGCCTCATGGGCGAACTCCAGGGCGGCCAAAAGGTCCGCGTCTTACTTGCCCAGGCCCTCTTCGGCAAGCCCCAGGCTCTGCTCCTCGACGAGCCCACCAACTACCTCGATCTCGAATCCATCCACTGGCTCCAGGACTTCCTCCAGAACTACGACGGCACCCTTATCGCCATCTCTCACGATCGCCACTTCCTCAACTCGGTCACCACGCACACGGCTGACATCGACTACGAGACGATCATTACGTACACCGGCGGCTACGACGAAATGGTGATGGCCAAGACTCAGATCCGCTCCACTCTCGAGTCGCAAAACGCCCAGCGCGAAAAGAAGATCGCTCAGCTCAACGACTTCATCGCCCGCTTTGCCGCCGGAACCCGCTCGTCTCAGGTCACCAGCCGCCGCAAAGAGGTTGAACGCCTCCAGACCAACGACCTCGCCCGCTCCAACATCGCCCGGCCCTTTATTAAATTTGACCAGGTGCGCCCCAGCGGCAAGCACGTACTCGAATTCAAGCACCTGACCAAGAGCTATGGCGACCACAAGGTCCTCGACGGCTTCACCGCCAACGTCTTGCGCGGCGAGAGAATCTGTCTCATGGGCCGCAACGGGGCAGGGAAGACCACGGTCCTAAAAAGCCTGCTCAATAACTACCCCGGTCTCGCCGACAAGGAATTCGAGTTGGATAATGGCACCGTCTTCTGGGGCCACGAAGCCCAGATCGGCTACTTCCCCCAGGACGTAGGCGCAACCATTGAACACGGCCTGCCCATCGCCGAATGGCTCCATCGCTGGAAGCCCGACGCCCATGTAGAAGACATTCGCGGCATCCTCGGCCAGATGTTATTCAGCGGCGAAGAGGGCGACAAACAGACCAAGGCACTTAGTGGCGGCGAACAAGCCCGCCTGGCCTTTTGTAAGTTGATCCTAACCAAGCCCAACATCCTGATCTTTGACGAGCCGACGAACCATCTCGACTTAGAAGCCATCAACGCCTTGAACATAGCTCTCCAGCGCTATGAAGGCACAGTCCTGTTAGTAACTCACGACCACGACCTTATCGACGAAGTAGCCACAAGGCTTTGGGTCTTCAAAGAAGACGGCATAGAAGACTTCCAAGGCCCCTACGCCGAGTGGAAGGGCAAACACAACTAATTTTGCGGATGACCCTGTGTCCGGGTGCGGCTTTAGTCAAGATTGCCCAATTGACGAAGGTGCTGCCTAATGTATTCAATGAAGTCTAGGCCCAGTCCTGTATTTTTGGGCGGCAAAAGAGGAATCTTAAAATGACAATCGCGATAGGGCTCAAATGCTTGGATGGGGTTGTCCTATGCACAGACTCTTTAGAGTCAAACGGCGTAACCAAGCGAATGGTTTCGAAACTTTGGTGTTATCAGGTCGCTGAAGAGTGGGGGATAGCTATTGCAAGCGCCGGGGACGGCGATCTTTCTGATTCATTTACAGAGCAACTCGGGGAGAGCCTTGGGAATAGCGATTATGAAGAACATAGGCTGATGGAGAAGCTACGTGTATCGTTGCGTCAACTGCGAGTGGATTATCCCTATGATGATTTCAATATGCTCGTCGGTATCTATTCGAACGCTTTCCCTCCTACGCAGAAGTTGTATCGCGTATTCGGGAATCATCTTGGTCCCGTGGTGAGTTATCAGAGCATTGGATGCGGTTCGTCTGTCGCCGATTTTATCTGTTCTCAGATTCACACCCCACTTTTGAACGTGAGAGAGTCAGAGAGATTAGGAATACTGACGGTCGCGCGGGTTAAAGATATTGTTGAAGGATGCGACGGTCCTACGCAGGTCGCCAGCTTTAGGTTTGGGCAAAGTGACTGGAGAGTCATTTCCACTTCAGAAATAGCCAGCACTGAGGGGGAGTTTAGCGAATCGGGATTCAGGGAACACATGCAAGCATACTGGGTAGCCAAGAATCCAGTTTCTGATTGGCCCGGAGGATACAGATGGCTTCCCCCGCCTGGAGTCCGATGGAAAAAATCGGCCAAACTAAACACTCTTCCCTTAGAGGTTCAAATGTCAGGAGATCAAGCGAGTGACCCAGTTCCCGAACCATCCGATGGATAGAAATCTTGGTGCCCAGGTTCGGGCTCTCCGACATGGGATCTAGGAACCTCAAACGGCGCGGGAGCGGTTGACCGGGCGATTCATCCCCGGAATTCGTTGGTAGCGCCGGTCTCCAGACCGGCTGTCGCGCGGGCGTCCTCGCCCGCGCTCCAAACCCACTTCCACCCCTTCAACCCTGCTCGTTCCGGATTATTCACCACATACCGGACGGCACGCCCCAACTCGTCCCCATCGCGAATGAGCCGGTCATAATACTCCCGCTGCCAGAACGCGCCGCTGCGACCGAGGATTTCGTTTGCCGGGTGCCCCATCCTTCACTTCCTTCTGGCGAAGGGTGGGAGACCACGAACCTCCAACCGCCAATTCTCCCGGAGGGAGAACACGAAAATAGCCCGGGGTGAAACCCTGGGTCAGCGTCCCCCATCGAACCAGCGCCCCGTAGGGCCGATG
>CAYVMS010000094.1:0-11821 GCA_964452615.1 uncultured Occallatibacter sp. | reverse complement strand
CACATCAACCCGACAGGCCGCTTCGTTATCGGCGGACCCATGGGCGACACCGGCCTCACCGGCCGCAAAATCATCGTCGACACCTATGGCGGCGCGGGCCGTCACGGTGGCGGTGCATTCAGCGGTAAAGACCCGACGAAGGTCGATCGCTCCGCGGCTTACATGGCCCGTTACATTGCCAAGAACATCGTGGCAGCGGGACTAGCCGATCGCGCCGAGGTCCAGCTCGCCTACGCAATTGGTGTGGCTGATCCGGTCAGTGTGCGTATCGACACCTTCGGCACCGGCAAGGTTGGCGAGGCAAAGCTCACCGAACTAGTCCGCAAGAACTTCTCGCTCACGCCCAAGGGCATCATCGAGAGCCTGAATCTGCGCCGGCCCATCTACCAGCAGACCGCCGCCTATGGCCACTTCGGCCGCACCGAGCCCGAGTTCACCTGGGAGGCTACCGACAAAGCTGCCACCCTGGCCGAGCAGGCCGGACTGAAGGCCTCAGCCAAGTAACCCCACCACCACTCTCATCGCAACACCAAGGGATCCTTCACCAGAAGGATCCCTTGGTGCATCAGTGTCAGTCTCCTGCTAGCTGGTCAAGCACTATCCGCAGCAAACAGGAAGCGCACCTCCCCTGCAGCACAGCAAACTATCCAGGCGACGCAGGCTTCGCGCTCAAAATGCCCTTAAAGCTGTCGCGGTACTGGAGGAAAACCAGCACCCACAGCACGCAGGCCACCAGCCCCGGAGTGATGCCCGGATATAGCGTAAGGTGGAACGCAAGAATGTTATAAAGCTCTGCGGCAAGCAGCGTGAGAGCAAGCGGAACAAAGTACCCCGAGAGCAGCAACAGCCCACCCAACAACTGCATCGCAAAAAAGAACGCGGCAAAGTGAGACGTGCTCACAGCGACCAGGAACTGCAACGCCAGCGGATTCGGCGGCGGGGGCTGATGAATGAAGTTCAGAAACCCGTTCAGGCCAAAGACCGTGAACATCAACCCCAGCAGATAGCGTGCAATGACGGAAGCAATTTTCATGCGTTCTCTCCCCTACGCCGCCTGCGCGAGCGTCTGCACGGCCTGAAGGTGAGGAGCAAGGAACAGATCGCGATCCTTCCCGTAGTTCAGCACCATGGTTCCACCTGCGGTGAAGAAGGTCACGTCCGTCACCCCGATAAAGCCAAACAGTGACCGCAAATAAGGCTCTACAAAATTGAATGACGCCATTTGCGTTCCCGCGTCGTACATGCCGCCGGTTGCGAGGATGAACGTCGCCTTCTTGCCAATGATCAGGCCGTTCGGCTTTCCGTCCACATAGGCGAACGCTCTTCCGACACGAGTGATCTGGTCGATCCAGAGCTTCAGCACCGAAGGCACTCCGAAGTTATGCATCGGCACCCCGAAGACGTACTCATCTGCCTGCTCCAGTTCGGCAAGCAAGGAATCTGAAAGCGAAAGCAGCTTCTTCTGCTCGGGGGTGCGCACCGCTTCCGGCGTGTACACGGCCCCCACCCATTCGGCGTTGACCGGCGGGATCGAGGTTGCGCTAAGGTCACGCTCGATCACAATTCCATCCGGGTGAGAAGACTTCCATTCGGCGACAAACGCACCGGTCAGTTGACGAGAGACAGACCGGCCATAGAGAGGGCTTGAGTCGATGTGGAGAAGCGTGGGCATATCGAAAAAACCTCCTGTACGACAATGGATGTTTGATAAACACGAGTGATTCAAATAAATAGACAAGTGTCGCATAAACATCTATTGTTGTGGAAGGCTCTGCATAGAGGTGCCATGTCACAGGCTCTCCAATTCGGTAATGCAGGTGAAGCGACAGATCCCCGCGTCCTCCGCAGCCGCCGCATGTTGATGGATGCCCTGAAGAAGTTATTGATTGAAAAGGGGTTTGACGACATATCCATTCAGGAGATCGCCGACGAAGCGACGCTGAACCGGGCTACCTTCTATCTGCATTACGCCGATAAGAACGCCCTGCTGCAAGCAATGACAGCCGCACGCTTCCGCGACCTGATCGCGCGCCGAGGACTTTCTTTCTCAGACTGCGACGGTGCGCTGCGAGCCATTGCTTTAGGCGTCTGCGACTATCTCGCTGAGACGACAGGCTGCCACGGCCAGTTAGCGAAACTGCCCCTCGAAGGTTCCATCATCCCGGTCGTTGAGGGCATGTTCAAGGAAGGCGCTGCCAATCACGCGGTGTCCCCAGGGGTCGATTTCGAACTGCTGGCAACCACGGCCGCCTGGGCCATCTTTGGCGCCGCTCGCCGCTGGCACCAGTCACCTGACCGCATCCCTGCCGAGGAGATGGCGACCAAGATCGAAGCGATGGTGAAGCCAATCTTCCTCAACGCTTCCGTGAACTTTCGCCAGGGGATAGCCACTGATATCTGACCCCAGGGCTATCGCATAATGCTAGAGCATTTTTTGCTTTCACTGTAGACCCCCGTGACCCACCCATTCCGCGTTTTTCTGCGGAATGGGTGGGATACTTCGATCCCTTCACTACTCGAACAGTGAAAACGCTCTAGCCTCCGCTGTGCGGAGACAATCGAGTTGGCTGGGTTTATCGTCGGCCAAGGTGGCACTACCGCTGCAGCAGATCGATGGGCTGGGTGAAGTCCGTTACGCGAATGTGGCGGGCAAGAGACGGGTGCTGGCGCTCGATGGCCTTGTACATCTCCCACGCAACGCGGCGATAGCTGAAGTGGCCGGCAGGGCCGGAGCGAAGTTCGCAGATGTATTGGGCTTCGGCGAAGTCCATCTTGAAGAGCGAGCGGATGCGCGTGGCCAGTGGCAGCAGATAGAGAGCCGATTGGGCGGCCTCGGGGGCCGGGCCGGCCGCGACCTGCTCGCTGGCGGCGTGAGCTTGCTCGATGGCGGATTGAAATTCGGCCAGTGCGCCGGCCGCGGCGAGAATGTTGACCTCGGGGCCGAGATCGCCGCAAGTGGGCGTTTCAAAGCCGTGCAGAGCAGTGAACGGCTGGATGATCTGCGTGCAGCGGCGATGGCGGTGCATGTCGCGGAAGCCGCCAATATCCATCAGGATGTCGAAGCGAAGGTCAGCTCCGGCGTGGAAAGCGCGCAGAGCTTCGTCGTGCTTGCCACGGTGACGCAGGCCGAGTTCGATGATCTCGGAGACGCGAGCTTCGGATAGCGCGGCGACCAAGTCGCGAATCTGGCGGTAGGGGTGGTGCGATGCCGAGTAGAGCAGCGTCGAAGCCAGTTCGACTTCGAGGGTCTCGGTAGGTTCGACTAGATCTACGACCGGTGCAGTGGCGATGGGGTAATTGGCGAGGAGTTCCTGTGCGGCCTGTGTGAGATCTGCGCGAGTCCGGAGTTCGTAGTCGTTGGCCTGGGCGTATTTGACCAGCGTGGGCGCGGTGCGGACCTCGGCGGTGAGGAGGGCGGCAGCTTCGTCTGACAGAGCCGCGTCGGCTGCGGCGATCTTTTCCGCAAGCGCTACGCCAGCTTGGGATCTTACGTTCCAGGCCGGGCCGGTGGCGGCTTCGCGGAGCCTCACTCCCAGATCGCGGACCTCGGCGACGGGGTGGCTGAGCAGGCGTGAGACCTGGGTCTCCAGTGTGCGGGCGTTGACGATCTGACCCAGCGAGGTATTGGTCGCCAGCGGAAGCAGATAGCGGGCGACATCGAAGGCGCGGGCTTTGAGGGTCCGCTCGTAGGCCTCGGGCTTCATCGCTTCGGGACAGGGAACGCGCCGGCGGAGGGCATCGAGAACGGCTGCGGTGGTGCGCTGGTAGGTATCGAAGAGGCTGGTAATGGTCTCGGAGTAGAGTTGGCCGGAGGCGTCGTCTTCGCCAAAGTCGGGAAAGAACCAGCCGGACTTGAGGAAGTTCTGGTAGCGGGTGGAGCGCTCCTGGCCGTCCCAGCGTTGTTCGTCGACTAACACAATGGCTGCGAGCAGGCTGAGCCGTTCGACGGCGAAGGCAATGTGAGCAAGGTCGGCGATGGAGCGGTGGCCGTATTGGAAATAAAACGTATTGAGGAACTGCTCGGCGCGCTGGCGGCTGATCTCGCTGAGCGACTCGCGCATGGAGAGCGCGGAGCGGGAGTACTTGGCCATGGCATAGGCCAGGACCTCGGGGTCGGCGCCATGGACGGCGAAGACTTCGGTTTGGTTGCAGGCGCCGGGGGGTAAAAAAGATTTACTGGACATTGATGTGGGCTCGCGAACAGAATACGTCATTGGGGCGGACTGGCGTGAGCAACCGCGCTGCCGCTTAAGGCGTCTATCATAACGGTCAAAGGCGATAGGGCGGGACAGGAGCACCCGGGCCATGCTGGAATATCAGATTCGCACATCGCATAAGCCGCGTCCGCTCCCTGCGGGCCGCTGGCTGATGAGGCAGCGCTGGAACGATCTGCTCTTTGCGCACTGGCAGGTTCCAGCCGCATCGCTTGCGCTGCTGGTGCCGGAAGGCCTGGAGATCGACACCTTTCAGGGCTCGGCCTGGCTCGGAGTGATGCCCTTCTGGATGGACCGGATCAAGGTGCGTGGCCTGCCGCCGATCCCCGGAGCGCGCAGCTTTCCCGACCTGATTTTGCGCACCTATGTCCGCGAAGAGCGCACGGGAACGCCTGGGGTCTACAGTCTCTCGCTCGACTCGAGCAATTTGCTAGCGGTGGCGGCGGGGAGAACCATCTTCCACCTGCCTTATCACTTGGCCGAGATGCGCATCGAGCAGCAAACGGAGCGGGAGTTTGCCTTCTTTAGCCGCAGGCGGTTTGCGGAGCGTCCGGTGCTCTTCAAGGCGCGCTACCGGGGGCTGGGGCCGTCACAGAGACTGGCGGAGCTTCACTCCGGCACGCTTGAGCACTTCCTGATGGAGCGAAGCTGTCTGTTTTCGAGCAACCGGGCGGGGCAGCCGATCCGGGCCAACCTGCATCAGGCCTCCTGGTCGCTGGAAGAGGCCGAGGCGGAGATCGAACTCAACGATCTTGCGGCCGTGCTGGGAATCACTTTGCCCGATCAGGAGCCGGTGCTGCACTACTCGCGGCGACTGGCGGTTTATGTGTGGCCAGCGGAGCTGGTGCGCTCCGCGATGGTCTCGCGTCCGGTGACAGTCGCGGTTACGCCGTCGGGGTAAAAGCAGAGAACAGAGAAGTTGCGTTACCCGAGTCTCGATGGCGCAGAGATACAGTTTCCGAATTGCTGTCGTACGTTCCCCTAGCGCCGTCCGTGATCGCTATGCCCGCGGGAACGGAGCAGCGGCTTGTAGCCCGCCGCCCCGTTCTCGCCTTTAGTGGTAATGACCCTCAGAATGACTGGATATACCAATCGGGCGACCCAACCCCGGTGGAATCGTCGTAGCCCTCCACAGCCGGCAGCGCGGCAGCGCCTTCGCCGTCGATCCCAAGGGTGCGCAAATAGGTCACGAGCGGCCCCGCCTTGGTATACGGGTCGGTGTAGTTGTTGCGGACTTCGGCCAGGTGAGCCACGCCGAGCGGGTGATCCGTGACGTCGTGGAATGCCTCAGTTCGAAACCGCCGGTAAATAGCCGGGTTGCCAAAACCTAGTGCATGTCCGGCCGCCTGCTGCGCGTCCGCCTGAATGCCCGCGAAGGTGGGGCAGGCTACGCTTGTTCCGCCGATCCGGCTGAGTGAAAACGCGTACGTGGTGCCATCCGGTTGCAGCGTGGTCTCCCCGACCAGCAACCCGGTGCTCGGGTCAGCCAATGCGGAAACGTCGGGCACCACGCGCATGGGCACCGCGCTTGTGGTGCCATTCGGAAGTGCCGTGGCGAGGTTGTACGGTACTACCTTCTCCTGGTAGAAGGGTTGGGTGAAGACCGTGCTCACGCCCCCTCCGCTCGAACCATCGTAGTAATCCGGGTAGAGGCCGGGCGGGGTGTACTCCCAGGAATTGCCGCTGGATGCCAGCGGGTCAATCAGGGTCCCCCAGGAGGTCTCAAACTCGTAGTTGTTGAATGGGCCAATGGCCAGGCTTGTGCCGCCGACCGAGGTGACCCATGGGCTGGAGGTCGGGAAATCGACCTGCAGCATGTCCGAGCCCGAGTCCTCGTCCGGAGATTCGTAGCCGCTGTCTCCCGAGGAGAAGAAGAAGCCAATGCCCTCCACTGCACCCACCTGGAAGACCCGGTTATAGACCGGAACCAGCGTGGCCGTATCGTAGGGCTCGCCCCACGAGTCGCTGACGATGCTGGCCAGGTGCTTTTCCACGATGAGCGCAAGCGCGTCAACCAGGTCCGAGTCGATGCAGCTGGCCGCGCCAACGTAGACAACCTTGGCGTCCGGTGCCTGGCCATGCACCGATTCCACGTCCAGGGTCTCCTCGCCATACCAGCCTTGCGCGTCGCACTCGTCGGGTGCGGCGTACTCGAAGCTACTCGCCAGAACCTGGTTGTACTGGCCGGGTGCGAACGGCCGGTCTCCGGTAACCTTCGCATACTCGTTCGCGTCGCTCAGCATGGTAGGCGAAGCGTAGGCGTCGACAATGGCGACCGTCTGGCCCTTGCCGGTCATCCCCGACTTGTCGACGTTGTAGGCGCCCCGAATTTGGCTAGGCGTATAGCCGCAGTTCGTCCACGGCTGGGACAGACCGTAAGCTGAGGGCTCATCGTAGGCGATTTTCTCTCCATAGAATTCGGAGCACGGCTGCGCGATCCAGTAGTTCGGGCCTGGGGGAGGGAGCGTATCGAAGGGCCTCATGTAGTGAGCTGCCGTGTCCAAGCCGCTGACGGCCAGCACTTGGCCCGCGAGACCGGCCGGCACAGTCGCGTCCTGCTCGGGCGCGCGGTCGGCCTTCTTGTCCGGCCCCAGGAAGCTCCCAAACGTTACACCGAACGCCCGCGTCGCGTCCTGGACAGATCCGCCTACCTCCACATAGCCCGCAACTCCGTTTTCCACCTTGGTTACAGCCAGGCCAGCTCCGGTCAGCCAGTCCCTCACAGCACTGATATCGGCAGCGCTCGGGCCGAATCTCGCCTTCGCTTCCGCCGGCGACAGATACTGGCCGTAGAGCGCGTCATCCGGCTTGGAGACGGCGGTTGCGTAGGCAGACAAGCCTGCTGGGTCCTGGCCAGCCAGGTACACCCGGATGGACACAGCGCCGCTGGTGATCGAGGCAGGAGAGACCCGCCGCGATTCGTTGGCCCATGTGGGGTGGGTGCCCGCGATGGCTGCGCGCGCCAACACTGTTTGCGCAACCGCGGATGGAGTTAGGATTCCAGCGGCAAGCGCGCAAGAGAACCCCGCTGTCACAGCGGCTGCCAATAGGTTGTTGATGTGAACTGCGCATATCTTCATGATTGACCTCCTTAACCGTGTGGATAGGAATCGTTTCAGTGCTCAGGATTCGCACCATATGGTTTGGAAACTATTCGCCCACAGAGCGAGTCCGATATTGGGGAATTGGTGATGTGCTGTTTGATTTTTCCATGTGAGCAGACCCCGGCATGGGGGTGCTTGCCAGGTAAAAAAGCGCTATATGTGGAACGGCTCTCTAAAATGCCATCGCTAATTTATGACGCATTTGCCCGGTTTGTCAACTGCAATTCTGTAGGTCGTATATTACAAATCTGCAGAATTTTCCGTTTCCTTCACGAAAGGGGTTCGGTCATGTTTCCAGTGCATTTATTCCTCGCAGCTCAGATGGACCCCTGGTGCGCAACAAGATTCGTCCTGACAGATCGTTCGCATGCCCATGCCGTCGAATACAAATCCGAAGCAGGCGAAGATACAGAAGACGGCGAGCAGGAAGACGACGATGGCCCAGCGCGGAACCGTCTTCCACGCCTTCGGTTGCAAATCTTCGCGTGATTTCGATCGCGTCATGCCGTCCCCAACGACCACACGGTTGGGCGGGATTTGTGCGCCGAATTTTTATAAAAGCCTGGCAATCGGCAAATCCGAGATTTGGATAAGGAAGCGTGGCCAAGGGACTCTACCTGCTGGGTGCCCGGATGTCCGTTTGAACGGGCTTCGAGTCCTGCAGAATATTCTTTATGGCCCACTGGGTGACGATGAACTCGCAACCGCGAAGGAGCTATTCGGCAAAGCGGATTCAGCCTTGCGTCTGGTCGAGTGAGGAAACCCAACCTCAGACTGAGAAGTGACTGGATTACTTCCTCTGCTTTCAGTTCTGGACGAACGACCGCCAACTAAACAGAACTCCGTCGTAGGGGTCGGAAAAAGCTGGGGACGACATGACTAAAGCTCAAGATTGGCTACCTCTGGAACAAATTTCCGGATTCTTTCGTAGTGAAAAACAAGGGAGAAAGAGAAAGATGTTGAAAGGCATTTGGATCGTTGCAACGTTTGCAACGATGTACTTGATTGCTACCATTATTGGCTTCTCGACTTATCTGCTTATAGGCCCATTCGTCATGTGGATATGCGTTTTCACTCTCATGCCTGTTGTCAGCGCTCTTCTAATGTACTGGTACTTGGTAAAGATGAGGATTAGCAGCGAAGACAGCCTTGTTGAGACCTGTTATCTTGTGCTGGCATGGGTGCTTCTCTCGTTTTGCCTTGACGCTGTTACCTACATTTTCATCATCCCAAAGGTGAGTCACGCCGCATCTAACTGGACCTTCTTTCGCGATCAGTCGCCGTGGATTTGGCTCTCTTATGCAGTTCTCCTGGTTTCCGCGTACGCCGGCCACTTTCTGCATGTGAGGAGACTCACTGCATGAAGAGCATGACTTGCTTTTCGAGATTCTGGTGGCTGACCGGCCGTTCGCCGTGGCGTGAAGCAAGTGCCGCCAGTCAGATTTGAGGATTTCGGGCGAACGACCACCCGTCGCCAATGCTAGAGCATTTTTTGCTTTTACTGTAGCCCCCGTGCCCCATCCATTCCGCGTTTTTCTGCGGAATGAATGGGATACCAACAAAAGTCCGGTCTACACTACTTGCAAAAATGCCTTAGGCAGAACCCTCGGAACACCGCGCCAGTCCTCGACCCGATCGGCAAAGAGCCGGATTCGGCTCTGCATATTTCTGGGCGGGCGTGTAGGTTATAAGCCTCCAACACTGCCTTGCATGAAACCGAGCAGATGGACTCGCGCCTCATCCGCAGCAGGAAGCCGCTTCGCTACCCGAACCGTCACGCCGAGGGAATCCAGCAGCGGAGCAATGCTCTCCTTCAATCTTTGACTGCGCACCTTGACCTCTTTGGGCAGTGTGCGGGTGGACTGAATCCCGCGAAGAAAGACCCTTGCCAACAACTCTCCGGCAGGGGCGTTATCTGCCGACATATCTGGCGCCAGTACCATTCCACTCTCTGCGTCGACGGCCAGGGCGATACAGGCGCAGGCCTTGCGTTCGCTTTTCCTGCCAATCGGAGTGCCGCTCAGAATGCAATCAAGTTCCATCACGCCGTGCATGGCATAGTCCCGATTGTGCAACTCGCGCAAAGCCTCATCATTCAGTTGAAACGGCTGGATGGGCGGCTCGGCGGGCAGGAGGGCTTGGACCAAATCCACTTGGTAGCGATCCTCGGTTCCCTCTACTCGCGAAACCAGCGGAAAAGTATCGGGCTGATCCCAGAATCGTGCCCCGTCCTTACCGGCAGAGGCCATATAAGCCACGCTCACCGCGAGGATGCAATCGGCCAGCGTCCGAGCCTCATCCTGGGTGATAAACCAGGGGTGAAAGCCGGGCCGGATCGCGCGGAAGATGGGCGAGGCCAAGCCTCGGGCCTGGGGATGCCCCACGGCGGCGAGCAGTTCCCGATCCGGCTTTTCCAACTCCGCCTTGGGAACATATTGCACGGCCACGCTGCGGTGCGTAGCGAAGAACTCGCCGGGGTCGATCATCTCGCCGGTCGCCATTCTGCAGAAGAGCCGATAGCTTTCGATGCCGATATAGGCGTGTATGGAGTAGACCTCGCCAAGCGCGCCCATGACCGAGCAATAGCAAAGTTCGCCGCTGACGCTGTCGCGCACCAGAATTAGTTGGCTTTCGTCCAGCGTCCGCCAGGGGCGCAACCCGTACAGGTCAGAGGCCAGAGTATAGAGGCCTTTCAGGGCGGCGAAAGATGGCGGGGCTTCGCCCGCGAGCTCTTTGACGAAAAACTGATCCGAAGTGGCCGTGGGGGGTACAACACGCTTTTTGGGCATCTTGGCGGCTATTCTCCTCTTCCCAACCACAGTTCCGTTGAAACCGAGCCTGTTCGGAGTGCGTTAGATTGGCTGCAGATCAGTTTACCGCAGTATATGGATACCGCCAGGCGATTCCCCAAGCCAAGGAATGGTCGTTCCGGCAGCCGGTCGAGCACGGACTCACTCGGTTTGGACCGCCCGCATCCGTATCAGGCTATTCGCTCTGTGGTTCTGGATGACAGACGTAGATTGGCCAGGCAATTCTGTGGTTCCGGGCGGGAGAGTCGCCCCGGGAAATCACACCCCGAGGCGCTCGCAGAACTGTACATGAGCCTCTCGACTCATACAGCTCCCATTATGGAGCCGTGCATCGCGCCAACTGCCAGTGAGCAAACAACTCTGGACTCCTGCGCAAAATGCGTGCAATCCAGTGTCCTGCCCTCCTGATATGTTGGCGTAACTTTTTGTATTTTCGCTTGGCTCAGATGACCGGTTCTTGGTCCAGTTGACGTTTGATCGAGTAGAGCGCCGTGCGGTAGAACCGCCCGTAATATTGGGACCAGCCCCGGATGATGGAATTGTAGAGCCGAGATAGTTCTTTGATTGCTTTATCGCTACCTTTGGGTAGGTTCCAGCTTCGCATCGTGTCTCGAATCGCCTTTGCGGCCTTGCTGGAGATAGCTGGGCTGAAGTTCGGGAAGATCTTGCCCGTGCGACTCTTTGATGTTCTCGGGCGAAATTCATAAGCAATTGCGCGCTACTCGGCCTTGGGGGCCTTTTGCGCTCGTGGCGCACTACGACCGGCATTCCAGAGAGAACACCACCGTGGCGAGATCTGGATACCACAGCCGCCCTATTCCTCTAAAATTGTTGTGTAGGAGCCGGTGTCGCCGCTTTATAAGGCGCGTCTTCCTTCCGGCAGCAGCATCAAAAAAATTGGGCTTGTCTTTCACCTCAGACGATCCGCGAGAGAGCGAAAAGGAAACTAGATTGAATCATCCAAAAGCCAAGTACACTCCGACTCCGACTGTTCGACTGAATGACCGGCAATGGCCGAGCAAGACCATCGACAAGGCTCCGGCGTGGTGCAGCGTCGACCTGCGCGACGGCAATCAGGCGTTGATCGAGCCGATGGACTCGGAGCGCAAGAATCGCATGTTCGATCTGCTGGTGCGGCTGGGCTTCAAGGAGATCGAGATTGGCTTTCCCGCCGCGTCGCAGACGGATTACGACTTTTGCCGTGGGCTGATAGAAAATGACCGCATCCCGGCGGATGTGACCGTGCAGGTGTTGACGCAGGCGCGGGAACACCTGATCCATCGGACGTTTGAAGCGTTGCGCGGCGTGCCTCGCGCTATCGTCCACGTCTACAACTCGACCTCGACGCTGCAGCGCGAGGTGGTCTTCAAGATGGACCGCGAGGGAGTGAAGAAGATCGCCGTTGATGGCGCGCAGATGCTCAATGACATCGCCGCGTCTTATCCGGGGACGGAATGGATCTTTGAGTATTCGCCGGAGAGCTTTACCGGCACTGAGCTGGATTATGCTCTGGAGATTTGCGAGGCCGTGCTCGATGTCTGGAAGCCCACGCCGCAGCATAAGGCCATCGTCAATCTTCCCTCGACGGTCGAGAACTCCACGCCCAACGTCTATGCCGACCAGATCGAGTGGATGAGTCGCAACTTCAAGCATCGCGATTCGATCATGCTCAGCGTGCATCCGCACAACGACC
>CAYVMS010000093.1:0-11873 GCA_964452615.1 uncultured Occallatibacter sp. | reverse complement strand
TTCTCCGAGAGGTCGCCCATGGCCACGGCCTTCTTGATCTCGGCGGGAAGCTCGTGCTGGAGCTCGTGCTCAAGGATCTCAATCTCGGCTAAAAGCTGCTTTTTGATGTGTTCGGGCATTGTCATCCGTGGCGGGGACCGAGGTCGCTCAATCCGCGAGAGATAAAAGATCTTAGAATTCCATTATACGCGGGGGAAAGGCAGGGAATAGAGAACAGGGAATAGGGAATAGAAAGGCGGTGGGCCAATCAGCCGGCAAACTACCGGGAGCCGAGTATAGATAAATCCTCTTCCAGCCCCGATGGTGTTTACTGCGGTGCTATTCCCTATTCCCTATTCCCTGTTCTTCCATGAACGACTGCAAGATCAGCGTGGCGGCTACCTGATCGACCACCTTGCGATGCTCCTGCCGCGGGTGGCCTGCTTCGTAGAGGATCTGGTGTGCCTCGCGCGTTGTCAGCCGCTCGTCCCACAGGTGGATGGGCAGGCCGGTTTAAGCGTAGGGGGTCGTCATTGCTTTTGGGGTTGGCAACGGCGTGATTGGGTCAGTAGTGAGAACTCCATTTCGGGCGCGTGGGGAACTGGATGTCCATGATGCTCCGCCATCTATGGTGGAGGAGAGAATGCCGGAACAATTTGCCCATCCCTCACTTGGAGTAAGAAAGCTGAGACCGCAATTATTATCGTTGATATCAGCTTTGGCTCCGTCTGTAGTACCTCCCATCGGGGTAAGCTTCAGCAACATTGGCTGGGAGCCATGAGGGGCAAAGGAATGAATCCAGGTGGATCCGGCGACGGTCGACGAGGTGATTTCTCCTACGGAGCTCTCTGCCAGATTCGACAAAATCATATCCTGCTTCCATGTGCGGCCGCCATCCGCTGTTGAAAACAGAACAGCGGCTGACTTGTCCCCGTTCCCGCCCGAATATGTTACGGACTCATATCCGTTGAGACCATCAGTGAATAACGGTAGGTCGTAGGTCGGGTACTTGGCTGGGGCGATCTCTTGGGGAGCCGGAAGATTAACTTTGTGGAAGCTGTCTCCGCCGTTATGGCTTACATCCAACTCGGAAGTGCCACCGGACTCGGCAGTTATCCAAACATCCTTGTCTGTGGGGGCAAGAATCGCGACAATTCTCGCGTCTGGACCATCCTTCGCCCAGTCCCAGGTTCGGCCCCCGTCCGATGTGGAGAGTAGAGTGCTAGCCGCGAAGAGCGTGTTGCCTTCAACGTCTAAACTCAACCAACCGTGTTGTTTGTCGGCAAACGAAATAGCACCATGGTCTACAAGACCCCGCTCTCCTTTTTCTCGGTCGTACTTCCATTCGGGAAGATTTGTTTTGGCCCATGTCTTACCACCATCGACGGTGCAGGAGACGGCAAAAGTCCAGTCCTCAAGGTTGTCTGAGTGCGGGACAAGCACCCAACCGGTGTCCGCATCGTGGAAGAAGACGGATGCGTAGTGGTCGCCATTCGGGTTGGGCGGGGAGATGTCTTTCCAGTGCGCGCCGTTGTCGTTGGTCAAGAGAAGCTGATTGCCGGTTGACACCCAGCCAGTTCCCGGGGAGAGTAGTTTGAAGTCCTTTATTGGCAGCGGCTTGACCGGCATCTTGGCGATCTGCCCGGGGGTGGGTTGGTGGGCTGTGGAGATTGCCGGCGAAACAGTCTGAGGTTGAACGGGTGTCCCTTGCGCTACCGCGTGAAGAGCGAAGAGCATTGCGTATCCAGCGAGGGCGGATAAAACAGAACGAGCCTTCATGGCTCTTCCTTTCGGCTCGGATCGTAGGCCGAAAGCATGAGCTAGTCAAGTTGCATCTTTATTCGCACTGTTTTTTCTGCTCTCTGATCTCTGTTCCATGAACGACTGCAAGATCAGCGTGGCGGCTACCTGATCGACCACCTTGCGATGCTCCTGGCGCGGGTGGCCTGCTTCATAGAGGATCTGGTGTGCCTCGCGCGTTGTCAGCCGCTCATCCCACAGGTGGATGGGCAGGCCGGTCAGCACTCCCAACTCGCCCGCGAAGGCCTGCGTTTTGGCGGCCTGCTTGCTCATGTCGCCGGAGAGATGGATAGGGTTACCCACGACGATACCGGCTACTCCGAAACGCCGGCAGAGACGCGCCAGGGAGCGCAGATCCTCACGCTGGTTGTGCCGCCGCTCCAGTGTGAGAACCGGCTGCGCCGTCACGCCCAGTTCGTCGGACACAGCCACCCCGATACGGCGATTGCCGACATCGATGCCGAGATAACGAGGATGGGATGCTGCTTCCAGCTTTTTCAACTCCTGGCTTCTTGCTCTTAGTCTTCAGCCAACGCGGGTATGTCCCTGAGGGGCTAATGCCCATTGCATTACGGTACCTTTTCGGCACGACTGAAGTCGCGCCCTGGTACAAAGCCCTGTGATGCAATTGGTTCTAGATTACTGCTCACGAGCCGGAAACACTAAGGAACACCCGACTGGGACTCCTGGCCCGGTACAATTGGAAGCAGGGAACCCCGAAGGGGATTTTCTCGTTTTAAGCTTCAGAAGGGTTAATAGCAACGGATGGCGGCACGCGGACGGACGAGCAGAAGAAAGAGGCGTTCCGGCGCGTGGGGAGTCCTGCGGGCGGTCTTTCTCATCCTACTCATAGTGTTGGGGGTGGTGTCATGGCTCGCCTTAGCGCCCTTTGGGCCGTCGACCGAGACATTCGTTGAACTGACGCCGGGCTCCTCTACGGTGGAGATTGGCCAACAACTTGAAGCTGCGGGCGTGGTGCGCAGCCAGTTCATCTTCGACCTGATTCGCTGGGTGAAGCGGGGAAGGCTCAAGGCGGGCGAGTATCGCTTCGACCATCCGGCTCCTGCCATCGAGGTCTATTCGCGCATTGCGCGCGGAGATGTATTCACCAAGGCGGTGGTCTTTCCGGAGGGATCGAGCCTCTTTGATATTGCAACCCGGCTGGAGCAGGCGGGATTCGGTTCGAGGCAGAGTTTCCTGGACGGGGCGGCAAAACAGGTGGGCCTGGTGGCCGACCTTGACCCCGGTGCAAAAAGCCTGGAGGGCTATCTGTTTCCGGATACCTATCATTTTCCCCGCAAGTTTGGCCCGCCGCAGATTTGCGCGGCCATGGTGCGGCGCTTCCGAGCAGTTGCCGGACAAATTGGATTGAAGGAAAACGTGCATCGAGTGGTAACCATGGCTTCGCTGGTGGAACGGGAGACTGCGCTGGACGCGGAACGTCCGCTGGTTGCCGGCGTCTTTGAAAACCGGCTCGCCAAAAAGATGCCGCTGATGACCGATCCGGCTGTGATCTATGGCCTTGAAGTCGAGGGGCGCTGGCGTGGCGCAATCTATCAGAGCGACCTGAAATTCGATACACCTTACAACACCTATTTGCACGCCGGCCTGCCGCCGGGCCCGGTAGCCAATCCCGGCCTCAAGTCGCTGCGTGCGGCGATGGAGCCCACGAAGACCAGCTATCTCTACTTTGTGGCTGCGGGGGCCAATCCACAGGGGCGTTCACTCTTTGCCAGCACCGAAGAGGAGCATGAGCACAATGTGGCCGGCTACCGGCACGCCATGAAGAAGGCGGGTGGCCGGTGAAAACCCTTTCCCGATGTATTGCCTCGACGCTGATCCTTCTGTTGCTTACCGGCTGCTCGCTGGTCTACTCCAAACGCAAACTACCCATTCCCCAAGCACCATCCAACGTGGATACGGTTACGCCAGACGAGCTTGTTGCGAGGCTCAACCAGCGCTGGGAGACGCTCGACAGTCTCGTCGCCACCGTCGAGATCCAGGCCAGCACGCTCAAGAGCAAAGAGGGTGTGGCCAAGGACTACACCACGATCCGCGGTCATATCATGATGCGCAAGCCGGAGATGCTGCGGGTTCTTGGGCAGGTTCCGGTGCTGGGAACGCGCGCGTTCGATATGGCCAGCGACGGAAAGAACTTCACGCTTCTCATCCCATCGAAGAGCATGGCGGTCAAGGGACCCAATGAGCTGCGGAAGAAGTCAGCCAACCAGTTGGAGAATCTTCGCCCCGGCTTTTTCCTCGACGCGCTGGTGGTGCGCGGGCTGGAGCCGGACGATCTCTACTCGGTAGTCACCGATTCTGAGACGATTGAAGATGCGGCCAGGAAGCACCTCTTCAACGTTCCCGAGTACACGCTCAGCATCAGCCGCCGCAAGTCAGAAAGCCATCAATTGACCCCGGTGCGCGTGGTGGTCTTCCATCGCGACGACCTGTTGCCTTATCAACAGGACATCTTCGATAGCGAAGGCAATCTCGAAACTGAGGTTGACTATGCCGATTACCGGGACTTCGAATCAAACAAATATCCTTCCCGGATCACAATCAAGCGCCCGCTTGAGGAGTACCAGATCGTCTTGACCGTCGACAAGGTCGCGCAGAACCAGCCGCTCACCGACGACCAGTTCCAGATCAAGATCCCCGACGGAACAAAAATCCAGAACCTGGAGTAGTGGCTCTGCGCACACGGCAGAACGCATTCCCTCTGTGCTAGTATCCCGGCAAGCGCAAACACTGCATTTTCTGGGAGCCCAAGATGGAAAGTAACCTCCGCCCGCTCACTCTGGGTGAGATTCTGGACCGCACGGCCCAGCTTTATCGCACCAATTTTCTGCTCTTTGCCGGCATTGCGTCCGTATACGCCGGCGTAGCGCTGCTGCTCGGCCTCTTGCAGATCGGTGCGGAGGAGCTTCTGCGCCACCTTCACATGATCCAGGTTCTGCCATGGGTCACAGGAGGCTGGGCCATCCTCTCCTTGCCGCTGATCTTCATCTTTGCGGGCGCGTCAGTAGCCGCCAACAACCGCGCCGTATCCTGGGTTCACCTCGGCCTGTCAGCTACGATCCGCGGCGCTTATTCGAGTATCCTTCCGCGCCTGGGCCGTTACATGTGGCTGATGACCATCATCGCCTTTGTAATCTATACGCCGTTTGCGCTCATGTGCGGCGGTTATTTCGGTGCGATCATTTTTCTTCGCCCGATGGGTGCCAAGGGCGCACCCGTCGATCCGCAGGCCGCAGTGATTATCCTTCTGATCTCCGCTGTCTTCGGCCTGCTGATCCTCGCGTGGATAATCTACGCCATTCTTATGGGCCTGCGTTATTCCCTCGCCATTCCAGCTTGCGTAGTAGAAGACATCAAGGCGCGCCAGGCCATCCGTCGCAGCATTGAACTTAGCAAGGGATCGCGCGGGCGCATCTTTATTCTCGGATTGCTGATCGTTGTTGTTCAGGTTGGGTTAATTCTCATTGCCCAGCTCTTTTTTATCGTCGCAGCGGTCAAGTCTCACGGCGCCTTACCCCTGTGGGTCCGCGTGCTGCAGCAGTTTGTCAGTTTCCTCACTAACAGCTTCATCGGCCCTATGTACGCCACCGGTCTGACTCTTTTCTACTATGACCAGCGTGTACGCAAAGAGGGATTTGACATTGAGTTGATGATGCGGGCTGCCGGAATGACGCCGCCGGAGCGGGTGGCCGAGTCGCCAGTCGCCGCCGAACAGATCTCAGTTGCCGAGCCCTGGCCTGCTCTCGACGCACACTTCGAGCCGCCACTGAGCCCGCCGGGCGATTCCCCAATACACGATTCCCCAACGCACAATCCAGGGAGCGAGCATGAATGAGCCGTTGCGCCCGTCGAGCTTGGGCGAGATCTTGGACCGCACGGTCCAGCTCTACCGCTCCCGCTTCCTCGTCTTCGTGGGCATCTCGGTCGTTCCCACTGGGATAGTGCTTGCACTGGCCTGTGTCGCCGGTCTGATTGCCGCGTGGTGGGGCGCATCAGGTGCACGTTCGGTTTCTTCTGGCGCAGGATACATTCTTGTGGGGCTCTTCGCCATCGGGATCGCGCTATTAGCGCTGCCCATCTTTCTGGCGGTAACGGCTCTTGCAGCGGCGGCTATGAATCACGCCGTCTCCTGCATCCACCTCGGCGGGACGACCACGATTCGCGATGCCTACAAGAGTATCTGGCGGCTCGGTTGGCGCTACATCTGGCTTTACCTGCTTCAGGCGATCTTCGTCTTGATCGCCCCGCTTACTGTGTGGATCGCGCTGGGGCTGCTTGCCGCTGGCGCCACCGTGCTGGCGCAGAAGGCCGGCATGGGCGCTTCCGCGGACGTAATCTTAGGCTCGGCCGCGTTTCTGGTCCTGATCCCTCTGACCGGTTACGGCATCTGGATGCTGCTCCGCTTCTCTCTTGCGTTTCCCGCATGCGTAGTCGAGCAGACGGGAGCATGGCGCGCAGCTAAGCGCAGCTTCGCTCTCAGCCAGGGAACCAAGGGCCGCATCTTCCTGCTCTTCCTGCTGGTGGCTGCGCTCGGCTGGCTGCTTTCGATGGGGGCCACGATTCCCCTGACGATTCTTCTGCTTCTGATTCCAGGCATCAACAGCCCGCAACACGCACAAGCCGCCGGAGCGGCGATGATGCTGATCCTCTACGGCGCGTCCTTTGCCGTGCAGTCGCTCGTCAAGCCGGTCTACGGCATCGCGCTCGTGCTCTTCTACTACGACCAGCGCATACGCAAAGAGGGCTACGACATCGAGCTGCTGATGCAGCAGGCCGGAATGGTGCCGGAAGCCGTGCCGGAGCCGCTTGCACCCTTGCCGCCCGCAGTGCCGCGAGAGACGCAGACCGGCGAGCAAACGGGCAGCATCGAATATGATCAGCGCATGGACGCCGCCGGACTCAACGCGCCTCTAACTCCTCCTTCGCCAGAAGCTCCGTCCGCGCCCGCCGAAACCGTGGAGGGTCAGGCTTGACCCATCGCGCTCAACTCGCTGGCATGGCGCTGGCCGCAGCTTTAATTGAGGTTCTTGCTGCTTCACCGGCTCACGCCGAATCCCCCGTGCCCGCCCCCGCCACTCAGCCCGCGGGCAATTGGCGCGACGCTTCGCTTGCCGAGTACCGCCAGCATCTTGTCGAGTTAGGCACTATCATTGACGCCTGCGCCAAGGCCCGCGACACCAAGAGTTGCGACCCCGCCCTCGCGGGACAGAACGACCATGTGCCGCTCTCCGACGCGCCCAACGCCGAGAGACGTTTGATCAGCTACGACTGGCTGCGCGCCCTGCTTGCGAAGGCTCAACAAAAGGACGAAGCCAAGCCTGTCACCGGTCCCGTCATCGCCGTAAAGAAGGACGACTCCGAGGAGCCCACCAGGCCCCTCAAGCCCACCACCGGCCAGTTGCTGCGGGCAGCCGAAGCGCGCCTCACCCAGGACATCACTCAAGCCGATGCGGCAGCGGCAATCCCGACCGCGCCCTCCGCCGATCACGCCCCGCAGCGCGAAGCCATGAGGCAAGTGCTGGCCGGCCGCGACTTCCGCAACCTCGAAGCGTCCACTGCGCGCGACTCGGCTCTTGAAAAGTTGAGCGAGTGGCTCAACCGTCTCTGGGCAAGCGCCGCCAAGCTCCAGCTTCAGGCCGCCTGGGTAGGACGCGTGATCGTCTGGGGCTTCATCCTGGCCGTCTGCCTAGGGCTGGTCTGGGGGCTGATGCAACTGGAGCGTCGCTGGCGCATTCGCGTGGTCCCCGACACCGACAGCCCCGCCGCTGGGACAGCCTCGGCCCGCGACTGGCAACTGTGGCTTAACGACGCGCGCCGATCCGCCGCCGCAGGCCAATGGCGCGAGGCCGTTCACTTCGTCTATTGGGCTTCAATCTCCCGGCTCGAATCCAAGCGTCTATGGCCTTCCGACCGTGCTCGCACACCGCGCGAGTATCTCGCGCTAGTCGCAGCCGAAGACCCGCGCCGCGTCGGGCTCGCCACTCTCACCCGCAGCTTTGAACGCACCTGGTACGGAGGCCGCTCGGCAGCCGAGAGCGATTACATCAAGGCAGAGGAACTAGCCGCCAGTCTGGTCGCAGGTGGAACTTCCGCAGCCTCACAAACAACCGAGGGCGATGCGCGATGACGTTCCTCTCCTCGCTCGACGCCAAAGACCGCCGACTGCTGTTCTGGTTTGTCGGTGTCGCAGTAGCTCTCGCGGTCATCACCGGCTTCCTGCTGCCCAACGGAAATGACAACGACAATCCGCTGCCTTCGACCTATCTGGCCGGTCAGCACGGCGCACGCGCAGCCTATGAGACGCTGCTCCGCTCCGGCTATTCGCTTGAGCGCTGGGAGCGACCGCTCAGCGAACTCGCCGCGACGGCCGGCCCCGACACCGTGGTCATCTTCGCCCAGCCGTTGAGCCGCGACCCCGAGGACATCAAAGCACTGCGCAAGATTGTCGAGCGCGGCGGCCGCGTGCTCTCCACCGGCTACCTGGGCGGATACATTCTGCCCGGCGAGGCAAGTCAAGCACCCAAGGAATTCAACTTTGCGGCTTGCCGCCTCGATCCCGAGGGGCTGGATGCGCTCGCGGGGTCGGGTGAAACGTGGATGGTTCCCGAGGCCTCATGGGCCGTTGTCAACCCAGCCCATCGCGTCGAATACAGTTGCGCCGGCAATCCCGCCGTTGTCGAGTTCGACTGGGGCAAAGGGCATGTCGTCTGGTGGGCCAGCTCGACGCCGCTTGAAAACGGCTCTCTCAGCCGCGCCCACAACCTCGACCTGCTGCTCAACTCGCTCGGGCCGCGCGAAGGCCACCACTTCTATTGGGACGAGTCGCTCCATGGCGATGTTCGCTCCGTCTGGAGCTTTGCCGCCGGGCCGTCTTGGACGATGCTTTGGTGCGGGCTGCTGGGGTTGGCGGTGCTCGTCGTCTTCAGCTTCAGCCGCCGCAGCGGACCGGTGCGCGACCTGCCTCCTCCGGCTCGCGCCACGCCCATTGAATTCTTGGAGGCGCTCGGTTCGCTCTACAAGAATGCCGGAGCCTCATCGACGGCCATTTCGGTCGCTTGGGATCGCTTTCGCCGTCATACTCTGCGCCTCTGTGGACAGCGGCCAGGCAAGATGAGCGCAGTAGAACTCGCCGCCGTAATTCGCCGCCGCTTTCCCCAGGCCGACGCCAATCTTGAGGCCGATCTTGCCGCCTGCGAAGAGGCCGCGTGGGCCGACACAGCCAACCCCCGCCAGGCGCTCAAGCTGATCCAGACACTCCACGGGCACTACAAGAAGCTGATCGAAGCGGTCAGGCCGGGCGGCACTGCTGCACAACCGGAAGCGATCCACTCCAATGCGAAGGAAAGGGCCCTATGAGCCAGGAAAACATTCAAGAATCGTCGCAAGAAATAAACCAGAATCCAGAGCAGACACTGCGCGCCACCAGCCAACTCATCGCCCACTCCCGCGCTGAGCTAGGGCGCGTGATTTCCGGCCAGAACGACGCTATCGAGGAGGTCTTGATCGCCGTTCTCTGTCAGGGTCACGCGTTGCTTGAGGGTGTGCCGGGCATTGCAAAAACGCTCATCGTGAAAGCTCTGGGGCGGCTGCTCGGTCTGGGCTTCCAGCGCGTGCAGGCCACGCCCGACCTGATGCCAGTGGATATTCTGGGCACCACGATCCTGCGCGCCGGTTCGGAAAACTTTTCCTTTCATGCCGGCCCGGTCTTTACTGACCTGCTGCTGGTGGACGAGATCAACCGCATGCCTCCGCGTACCCAGGCCGCCCTGCTCGAATGCATGGAAGAGCGCCAAGTGACGACCGACGGCACGCGCCGTCCGCTGCCCGCCTGGTTCACTGTCTTCGCCACGCAGAACCCCGTCGACTTTGAGGGCACGTATCCGCTGCCCGAGGCACAACTCGACCGTTTTTTGCTCAAAATTCGCGTGGCCTACCCTACGGAACAAGAGGAGCGGCAGATTCTCGAGCGCCATCATGCAGGCAAGGGCTCAGGCCTCCTCGAAGACACCTCGATTGCGCCGATTCCAGCTGGGCTGCTCGCTGCCGCCTGTGCCGAGGTGCGCGCCATCCGCATCGAGCCAGAGCTGACAACCTACATCCTCTCTCTTGCAAGGCGCACCCGCGAGTGGCCCACGCTATTGCTCGGAGCCAGTCCCCGCGCCGCCGTGAGCCTGATGCGCGTAGCCCAGGCTGCAGCCGCCTTCGATGGCCGCGACTATCTGCTCCCCGACGACGTCAAGCGTTCCGTCCAGCCCGTGCTGCGCCATCGGGTCATGCTCAAGCCCGAGGCCGAATTGGAAGGCTTTGACGCCGACCGCGTCCTAGCCGATGTAGTCGCCGCCATCCCGGTGCCTCGACAATAGCCCTCAACCCCAAAAAGAGTAGTATAAAGGTAGTATGAAACTGAAGACTTCCATCACACTTTCATCCGACCTGCTCGAAGAGATCGACCGCAACGCCGGCTCCAAGGCGTCGCGCTCGGCTTTTATTGAAGCAGCCATGCGCGAGTATCTCAAAGAGAAGGTCCGTGAAGCCATCAACCGGCGGGACGCAGAGCTGATCAACGGCAACATCGACACACTTAATAGCGAAGCGCTAGACGTGCTGCGCTACCAGGCGCCGATCGAATGGACCACTGAAGATAACTGAGGAAGTCATGCGTCGAGGCCAGCTTTACCGCGTGCACCAACCGCCGGGCGACAAGAAGTCTTACCGCGTGTTCGCGATTGTCAGCCGCCAGGTGCTGATCGACACGCGATTTCCCACTGTGATCTGCGCGCCTGTCTACACAAATGGAAGCGGTCTGTCGACGCAGGTTGGTGTTGGCCCGGATGAGGGACTGAAGCATGAGAGTTGGGTACTGTGCGACAATCTCGCCAGTATCCCGAAGTCCGATCTGACACAGTTTGTCGGTTCGCTTTCTCAAGCGAAGCTCGCGGCAGTTGACCGTGCTCTCGCCATGGCCCTCGATTTGCGATTTTGAACGATTATGATCGCACCTTCCCTCCATCCCGGTCCGATCAGCGCCGCTTGCGAACGTAGGCGTTGCTGGGCTTTCGGTCTCACGCCGCGGGCGATTCTCCTGTTGCTGGCTGGTTTCATCTGGCTGGTTCCGGGCGTATGGGACTGGCGTCTAGCCTTTGCCATGCCGGCCTGGGAAACGTTGGTGCTCCTCTTCGCGCTCTTCGATGGCCTGCGCCTGCCCGCCCCCGCAAAGCTGATCACCAGCCGCAGTTGGTCCAACGCTCCTGCCCTCGATAGCGAAACAGAGATCGAGCTGACCATCGAAAACCAGGGCCGCATCATCCTCGACTGCCGCCTCATAGACGATCTTCCAGCGGCCCTCGTCACCGAGCCAGAGACGCTGCAGCTCACCGTCTTTCCCCGCATCCCCGCTAGTCTGCGCTATCGCGTAGAACCCAAGGAACGCGGCGACTGGGAAACCGGCTGGCTCTATGTGCGCTACCGCTCGGGCCTGGGGCTCACCGAGCGCTGGGCCAGGGCTCCACTCACGCAAAACGTGCGCGTCTACCCTGCTTTGCGGACAGGCGAGGAGCAGCAGATCTTCCTCGCTCGCAGCCGCCAGATCGACCTGCAACTGCGCCGGGCGCAACAACGGGGCTTAGGCCGCGACTTCGAGAGCCTGCGCGAATACCGCGAGGGCGACGACCTGCGCGACATCTGCTGGACCGCTACTGCCCGCCGCGGCAGTCCCATCACCCGCCAATATCAAACCGAGCGCAGCCAGCCCGTGTGGGTTGTTCTCGACTGCGGACGCCTGATGCGCGCGCGTGTGGCTGCAATGCGGCTGGCTGAGAGCAGTCGCTTCGCAGCACTCCAGTCCTCAGGAGACAACCGCTTTGTATCAGGGCATGACTTTAGTCGTGCCGATAGCGCTGCCAATTCAAGGGGGGCTTTAGCCCCTGTGGGATACTCCTCTGAGAATCCCAATCAAGGCCGCCCTAAACAGATTCATTCCAAGCTCGACCACGCCTGCACCACCGCCGTCGCCCTGGCCCAGCTTGCACTCTATTCCGGCGACCGCGTCGGACTGCTCGCCTACGGGCAAGGCA
>CAYVMS010000092.1:0-11882 GCA_964452615.1 uncultured Occallatibacter sp. | reverse complement strand
CAGATCGAGCACGCCTTTGAGATCCTGCTCTCGGACGCTAACGTGAAGGCGATTCTCATTAATATCTTCGGCGGCATCCTGCGCGTCGACCGGCTGGCTACTGGCGTAGTCGCAGCGGCCCGCAACCTGAAGATCAAGGTGCCTATCGTCCTGCGCCTCGAAGGAACCAATGTAGAAGAAGGCCGCAGAATCCTCAAGGAATCGGGGCTCAATTTTCAGGTTGGCGAGACGATGAAGGAAGCAGCAGAGTTAGTTGTGGCCGCGGCCGCAAGCGTGGGGGCATAACATGGCGGTCCTAGTTAATAAGGAAACTCGACTTATAGTCCAAGGAATTACCGGCAAAGAAGGCACTTTCCATGCCATGAGTTGCGCCGAGTATGGCACCAAGGTTGTCGGTGGAGTAACTCCCGGTAAGGGCGGCACGACGCACGAGGGCTGGCCGGTCTTCAATACCGTGGCAGACGCGGTAGCTGCGACCGGAGCCAACGCGACCATGATTTTTGTGCCGCCGCCATTTGCCGCCGACGCCATTTTAGAGGCTGAAGACGCGGGGATTCCGCTGATTGTCGCTATCACCGAGGGCATTCCGACGCTCGATATGATCAAGGTCTGGGCCAAACTTAAGAACTCAAAATCGCGGCTCATCGGGCCAAACTGCCCCGGTGTCATCTCGCCCGGCAAGGCCAAGATTGGCATCATGCCGGGACGAATTCACAAAGAGGGTCCGGTGGGCATCGTCTCCCGCTCAGGCACGTTGACCTATGAGGCCGTCTATCAATTGACCCAGCGCGGCATCGGCCAGTCGACAGCGATAGGAATCGGCGGCGACCCCATCATCGGCACGACGCACATCGACGCCTTGCGTCTCTTGAACAACGATCCCGAGACTGAGGCAATCATCATGATTGGCGAGATCGGCGGCTCTGCGGAAGAGGCTGCCGCCGCCTTCGTCAAAAAGCACGTGAGAAAGCCGGTTGTAGGCTTTATCGCCGGACAGACCGCGCCTCCGGGCCGCCGCATGGGCCACGCCGGGGCCATCATCAGCGGAGGCCAGGGCACCGCCGCCGACAAGATGAAAGCAATGACTGCGGCGGGGATTCACGTCGTAGTCTCGCCAGCAGAGATCGGCGCTACGCTTGCGCGCGTCATTGGCAAGACATAGCTTTCTCTCACCAAACTCTGCAGGGCTTGACGCTCACCATTGCCGCTGTCTTCTTGCAACTGAAGCTTTTGCCAAACTCCGGTAAATCCTGCAAGACGGAATTCGTTCGGTACTCATCTGGTGCGTGGGGATCGCCTTGAGCTTGGGTGCGCAACTGCTCGGGGCGCGTCTGTGTGCACCACTGCTGCGCATAGGCAATCCAGAAGCGTTGATCGTGCGTGTAGCCATCAGTCTTCGCATTCATATCAAGATGCGCGGCTTGCGCCTTGTCGAGCCAGGCCAGCCATGCCAGCCACAATCCGCCCAAATCGGCGAGATTCTCACCCAATGTTAGTTTGCCGTTCAAATGCACGCCGGGCACGGCCTCGATGGCGTCATACTGCTTGACCATGCAATCGGCGCGATCTGTGAAGTTCTTTTCGTCTTCTTTCGTCCACCAGTTTTTGAGGTTGCCGTCTTTATCGTACTGGCGGCCCTCGTCGTCGAAGCCGTGCGTCAACTCGTGACCCACAGTCGAACCCATATCGCCGTAGTTGGCCGCATCATCCTCTTTATCGCTGTAGAAGGGCGGCTGAAAATAGCCAGCGGGGAAATTTACGTTGTTCATCTGCGGGTCGTAGTAGGCGTTCACCGTTGGTGGGGTCATCTGCCACTCACCTTTGTCAACGGGCTTGCCGATCTTGGCCAGATCGCGCGCAACCTCGAACTCGTCGGCTCGCATCTGGTTGCCGAGAGCATCGTCGCGCACGATTTTCAGGCTTGAATAGTCGCGCCACTTGTCTGGGTAGCCGATCTTGTTCATCACAGTATGCAGCTTCTCTTTAGCGCGCGTTTTGGTTTCGGCGCTCATCCAGTCCAGCCCATCGATGTCCTTGTCCATGGCCTGCTCGATGGCCTGTGTCATCTCAAGGGCTTGCTTCTTCTCGGCTGGAGGAAAGTAGCGTGCGACGTAAACCTGGCCCAACGCCTCGCCTAGCTCATGATCGACGCGGCTGGTGCAGCGTTTCCAGCGCTCTTGCTGCTTCTCAGCGCCGTTGAGCGTGTGCGAGTAGAAGTTCCAGTTCTCCTGGTCGAAGCTCTCGGGCAGGCTTGTGCCTGCGTATGCGTGCAGCAGATGCCAGCGCAGATAGGCCTTGATCTGATCGATAGGCGTGTCGGCCACCAGTGCGTTGAACTCGGCGAAGAACTTCGGCTCCATGTCGTTAGCCTTGCCGGCGGAGGGAGCATGAGCGGCAGTAACATAATCGGCCAGCGCGAAGTGCGTCAGTTCCTTGCCAAAGCTGACGATGTCGATGGGGTGATTCAGATTTTGCGGGTCGCGCTGCTCGGTGATGGTGAGCGAGGCCTTGGCGAGGCGCGTCTCGATAGCCATCACGGTATCTGCGTCTTTGGCGGCCTGCGCATCCGGCTCACCGGCGAGCACAAAGATCTTGCGCACATGGGCCAGGTATTGCTGTCGCGTTTCAATAGATTTTGCGTCGGATCGCGTGTAGTAGTCGCGCTCGGGCAGGCCCAGTCCGCCGGAGCCATAGAAGCTGATGACCGAGGTCGCGTCGGCATAGTCCTGATTTGATCCCATGCCGAAGAATGCATTCACGCCGATGGCGTGCAGATGCGCCAGCAGGGCGGGCAACTCGGCCGCCGACTTGAGCGCCGCAATCCTTTCCAGCTCCGGGAAGAGCGGCGAGAGGCCCAGTTTGTTGATGGCCGCTGTGTCCATGCAGCTTGCGTACTCGTCGCCGGTCTTCTGCTCATTGGCCGTGCGCGTGGCCGCTAGGGTCGCCGTCTCTTCGAGGATTTGCTTGAGGTGCAGGCGATTCAGCTCATAGAGCTCGGTGAATCGGCCATAGGAGGCCTGGTCGGCGGGCAGCGGGTTGCGCTTGAACCAGCCGTTGCAACTGTAGCGGTAGAAGTTCTCGCACGGGTCGATGCTCTTGTCTATCAGAGAAGGATCGAAGACGCGCAACTCGGGAGTCGCAGACTTGGCGGCGGGCGCGGCTGTCTGGCTGATGGCCGGGAGGGTTGCCAGTGTGGCGGCCAGTGCGATCAGAGAGCGATGGGGTGCGGCGGCAAATCGAAACATGCCGCAACTTTAGCAGATTCGCACCAGAGGAAACATGCGAAGAGGCAGCCAATTACAATGAAATCGCAGACGCAGATCCAGTAAAGGAGCACATCAAGTGGCGCAACGCACCTTCAGCATCGTCAAGCCGGACGCGGTCCGCAAGGGCTTTACCGGGGCCATACTGGCCGAGATCGAGCGGGCCGGTTTTCAGATCGTGGCCATCAAGAAGCAGTCCATCTCCAAGGATCAGGCCAAGGGATTTTATGCCGTTCACGCAGGCAAGCCATTCTTTGACGGACTCTGCGATTTCATGTCTTCGGGGCCGCTGGTGCTGATGGTTCTGGAGAAGGAAAACGCCATTGCCGACCTGCGCAAGCTGATGGGCGCCACCAATCCGGCGAATGCCGAAGAGGGGACGATCCGCAAGAGATTCGCCGCATCAATGGGCGAGAACGCCATCCACGGCTCCGATGCCGAGGAAACAGCGGCATTCGAGATCGGTTACTGGTTTGCGGGATACGAACTGATTTAATGCCGGATTTGCCATAGGTCAATCCGCAAAGAGGTCGTCAATCTTTTGACGTAGCGTGGCCATCTCCTGGCGTAGCTCGACGATGGTCGCTTCCAATCGAACAATTCGCTCCTCGTGACCGGCATCCGGCTCTGCGCTTTGCGATGGAGTGCGTGCGCCAAGTGCATTTTCGGCAGCCGACAGCGCTTCCACTCCGCCCGAGAGCAGATGCGCATAGCGCGACTCCTTGGTCCCCGGCTGGCGCGGCAGGATGGCGGCCAGCGGCGGCTCGCGCTCCATCAACTTTTGCAGCCCGGCAGTCACCTCTGTGAGTTCGTCAAAGCGGTGCATTCTTTCAGTGCGGCCGCGAAGCTCGCCCGGCGTTTGCGGTCCGCGCAACAGCAATACGCAGATCAGCGCCGTCTCAGCGCGGCTGAAGTTGAAGAATTCGCCGAGCCAGTGCTCGTACTTGGTGACGCGCCCATCGGCGCCTCGCGCACGGCCAGCTAGCCGCAGATCTTCGAGGCGATGCAGGGCGAGACGCACCTCTTCTTCGTCGAGATCCATTACGGGCTCGCGGTTCGAGCGCTGGTTGCAGGCGTTGATGAGCGCGTTGAGCGAGAGCGGATAATAGTCCGGCGTGGTGACTTCTTTTTCGATCAGGGCACCCAGGACGCGAGCCTGGGCTGCGGAGAGCACGATCTGGGCCGGAGGTGTAGAAGCTGACGTTGTAGAAGCAGGAGGCGTAGCATCGGTCGGCGGCATAGGTCTATTTTGCCATTGCCTGCCCGGCGGCGAACAATCCTCTGCTAGCTGCGGCTTGATAGAGCAAGCAGACCGGCCTTCTTCACTGTTTGCGAGAAAATCACCTGCAAGGCTTTGAAAATATAAGTAGGGGGGTGAGGGTAGCCCTTCTCCAGTGGGCAGTGGACAGTAATCAGTAAGGCCACGCTGTCCTGACTGTCTCTATTGTGCGACAGCGGAGGGTAATTCATTGCAACGAAAAACCGCAGGAATCAGGGTAAATGAATATTTTTGATCTTGACATAATGTTTGTATTGCACAACAATCTATATTAGAAAATGAACACGACCGATCCCAAACCTCCCGGCGAGAGCGGTCTTTACAACCGTATCGCCGTCCTGCGCGCCGAGCGCGGCATCAGCCGCCAGGAGTTGGCCGACGCCATGGACGTAAACTACCAGACCATCGGCTTTCTGGAGCGCGGCGACTACAGCCCCAGCCTCAAGCTGGCCTTTTCGCTGGCCGATTACTTCGGTCTTCCGGTCGAGGCGATTTTCTCCAAAAAGCCACTTCAGCCGCTCAGCCAGCAGGTCTATGGGCGTGCTGACGATCGTGGAAGCGCAGCAGTCAATCGAAGTTCAGAGGGGTGATAACAATGAAAATCGCCTGCATTGAGTTTTCCCGCACGCTGTTGAGTTGTGCCCTGACGGTAGGTCTCTGACCGTTTGTTCTTGTACCAGTGCCGTGCCCCATCCTTTCGCCTTTTTTCTGGCGAAAGGGTGGGAAACCGCGAACCCCGAAGTGCGAAATCACGAGGTCAGAGACCTAGACGCCTATATCGAGTTATTAGCAGCCTGTTGAAGTCCCATGCTCTTCCGGACGCTCGAACAACAACTGTGATGGTAGACCCAATGGTCCTTCCCGGACTGCCAACAGGTGATGCAGATCACTGTTTGCCACCAGCCTGAACGCGAATCATGGAACCTGTACGGTTAGCGTCCGCGCCTGTGGAGGCGATTCGTGATCCGGTCCAGATTGCCGCTGTTGCGCAGGATTTCGCAGATCTTTTTCCTGCTGCTCTTTCTATGGCTGCTGCTGTTTACTTCGCTGAATCTTTTTATTCGCGGGGCTACCGAGATCACTCTGCGCGCGCCGGTGCGGCTGTTCTTTGAATGGGACCCGCTGGTGGCTCTGGTCAATGCGCTGGCCAGCCATTCGCTCTATCGCGGACTGATCTGGAGCCTGTTGATACTTGTGCCGACGCTGTTTCTGGGGCGCTTCTTCTGCGGCTGGATCTGCCCGATGGGCACGCTGCAACACTTTGTGGGCAATATGCCTTCGGAGGCGAAGCGGGGCAAAGAGCGGATTGAGGCAAACCGCTACAAACGCTGGCAGACGGGCAAATATGTTGTGCTGATCGCAGGGCTGGTGGCCGCGCTGTTTGGCTCGGCGGCGATTGGCTGGCTCGATCCTTTCAGCTTGCTGGTTCGCTCGTTTGGGCTTTCGATCCTGCCGGCTTTCAACGCTGCCGCGCGAGCCGCGCTTACACCGCTCGAAACCAGTCAGGTTGCGGCGATCAAGACGACTGGCCAGACGCTGCATACGATTTTGCACTACACGGTGCTCGATCTGCGGCAGCCGCATTATGCGCAGGGGCTGGTGCTGGGAGTCTTGTTTATCGCGATTCTTGCGCTGAGCCTGCGGGTGACGCGGCTTTGGTGCCGTGCTGTTTGCCCGCTGGGTGCGCTGCTGGGCACAGTCTCGCGCTGGTCGATTCTGGGACTGAGCAAGGACGCTGCGGCTTGCGACAATTGCAATCGCTGCCTGCTGAACTGCCAAGGCGGCGACGATCCGATTGGCGGCGCGCCGTGGCGCAAATCGGAATGCCTGATGTGCATGAACTGCGTTGGCAGTTGCCCGCGCGACAGTCTGAAGTTCAAGTTCTTCCGTCCGAAGCTTGGCAATGGCGCAGAGATTGCCATGCCGAATCTTGGCCGTCGCAGAGCGCTGACTGGAGTTGCAGCGGGTGCGGTGATTGTTCCGCTGATGCGCGCCAACACGGGGATGGGCAAGGGCCGTCATGACCGTCTGTTGAGGCCGCCGGGGTCGCTCGACGAGCAAGAATTTCTTTCGCGCTGCATTCGCTGCGGCGAGTGCATGAAGGTCTGCCCGAACACCGCGTTGCACCCAACGCTTGAAGAGGCTGGCTTGGAGGGATTGTGGTCGCCGACGCTGGTGCCGCGCATTGGCTATTGCGAACCGAGTTGCGTGCTGTGTTCAGAGGTCTGTCCGACGGGCGCGATCTGGCAGATTACGCCGAAGGAAAAGGGCTGGGTTGTCGGCGTGGGCCAGTATAGTCAGCCGATCCGGTTGGGGACGGCGTTTTACGATCGCGGACGCTGCCTGCCGTGGGCGATGGCCACCGAGTGCATTGTCTGCGAAGAGTGGTGCCCTGTTTCGCCCAAGGCTATCTATGTAGAAGAGGCGCAGGTGATCGATTCGGCGGGCAACACAAAGACGCTGAAGCAGCCGCGTGTCGATCCGAGCCGCTGTGTGGGTTGTGGCGCATGCGAGTATGCATGTCCGTTGCAGGATCGTCCGGCAGTTTATGTCACGAGTATTGGCGAAAGCCGTTCGCCGAGCAGTCAGATACTGCTCAACAGAAAATAATAGGGGAGAAGGTAACAGTGAAATATCAAGTGAATTGGAAGTGGGCCATTGCGGCGATTGTGATAGTTGCTGTAGCTGCCAGCACAGGTTGCAAGACGAAGGGGGCCGATCCGTTCCCGGCATCGAATGCTGTCGCGGGTTGGGACAAGAGCAGCGATACGCGCGTCTTTGCTGCGAAGGATCTGTGGAAGTACATCGACGGCGATGCCGATCAGTATATTTCGGCTGGCGTCGTGTCGACCTCGACCTCTGACTACAAATACCGCGGCCAGTTGGAGGCGACTGTGGACGTGTACACGATGGGCGATGCGGCGGGCGCGCACAAGATTCTCGAGACCGGGCAAACCAATGACGCGAAGAGCGTGCCGCTAGGCGACGCGGGTACTGCCTACGCGCAGAGCATCGTCTTCAGCAAAGGAACGTCCCTGGTGCGCATTGTTGCTTATGAGTCCACGCCCGACGCGCCGCAGGCTTTGCTCGCGCTGGCGCATGGCGTAGAGGCGAAGCTCTAAGAACAAGGGCCGCAGGCCGTGCCATTTGCCGCGTTCCATGGCTGATCAGGCGCATTACTTGATGGAAGTATGACCGGAAGGAGCATTATGGCCGGGGATATCGATCAGGAGACAAAGGGCGCGACTCAGAGGCTGACCCGGCGTGACGCCATGCTTCAACTGCTGCGTGTGGGCGGTGCGGCGGCAGGTGCGGCGGGTGCGGCCTATTGGCTGAGCGAACGGAGCTTCCGGCCGGTTCCGGCGCGTGGCGAGGAGGCTCGGCGCGATCATCGCGTCGCGGTGGATGCGCAACTGCCGGCGATGACCGTTGTACAGGGTGGAGAACCACGCGCTCTCGTCCAAAAAGCGCTTGAGAATCTGGGCGGGATTGGACGGTTTGTCAGCCGTCAAGATGTGGTGGTCGTCAAGCCGAACATCGCCTGGGACCGCACACCGGAGCAGGCTGCCAACACCAATCCAGATGTGGTTGCCGAAGTAGTGCGGCAGTGCTGGCAGGCTGGAGCCAAGCGCGTGATTGTGACGGACGTTTGTTGCAATGAGCCACATCGGTGCTTTCAGCGATCCGGCATTGAGACTGCGGCGCGAGCCGAAGGGGCCGAGATCATTCTGCCCGATCCGGAGCTCTTTCGCGAGGTAGAGTTGGGCGGCGTTGTGCTGAAGAGTTGGCCCGTCTTCACGCCGTTTCTTGAGGCGGACAAAATTATCAACATTCCGATTGCCAAGCATCATGTGCTGACGGGCGCGACCCTGGGCATGAAGAACTGGTACGGCATTCTGGGCGGCGAGCGCAACCGGCTGCACCAGCAGATTCATCAGAGCCTTGTGGATCTGGCCAACTTCATGCTGCCCACTCTGACCATGATTGACTGCTACCGTATCTTGCTGCGCAACGGGCCGACCGGCGGCAATCTCGAGGATGTGGCGCTAAAGAAGACGATGGTTGCTGGCACCGATCCGGTGGCTCTGGACGCGTATGTCGCCAAGGCGTATTGGAATCTCGATCCCGCGCAGATGCCCTATTTGCAGATGGCCGCCGCACGCGGCCTGGGGCTCTTGGACTACGACAAGTTGTCGGTGAAGGTCAGCCAGTTGGGATAGCGAAGACGGTAAATCAGGTTATAAGCAATCGGTGTACAGAGCTCCAATACTCGGTTCAGAGGTGACGGAGCCATTTTCATCGAGACTCACCCGTAATCCGAGGAGTGCGGCGTCTGTTCCACAGCCCATCGGGGAGCACCCTGTCGTGTAGATTGTCCCAGATGCTTCATTTACGGTGAATGTTACGGGTATGCCATTCTCGGCGAAGAAGTGGATTACGGCGTCTTTCTTCGTTCCGATTTTGAGCTTCGCATGAGCTTCCCGCGTAAGTGTCTCAACTCTCGCCTCATACGCATCTCCGCGCTTCTTGCAAGCACCGTCTTTGCGCTTCGCATCGTAGTCTTTGCGCAAAAGCGCTTCCAAACTCGCTTTTGCCTCGTCTTCGCGGTGCCTAAATGTTGCGCTATGGTATTTGCAGATAACGAAACCGATTACCGACAAGACTGCGAGTCCGATAATGGTTCGAGACACCTTTCGCTTCATATTGCCATCATAACTTCATGCCGTTTGGCGCCCCGTCCTAGCGCCGTCATTCTAGCCCAAGGATGGGCTCGCTACAACGCAACATCATTGCCGGGAAGAGGCGGTGACCGGCGAACGATCATCGCCCGCCTTGAGGTTTGCGAACTGGTCGATCTTGACTGTGCCCTCGGGAAAGATCGCGCGGATCTCCAATTCGCCTCCCATAGCCTGCACGAAAGAACGCAGAGTACTCACATACATATCGGTGCGTTTTTCCATCTTGGACACAGATGCTTGCGTGATTTGCAAAAGAGAAGCCAGATGCGTCTGTGTGATGTTGCGCGCCGTGCGCATCTCTTCGAGAGGCATCTCCGCGATCAACTGCTCGGCGGCGAACCGGTTTCCTTCCCTACGCTCTGGGGTCATCTTTGCCCGAAGCGTCTCCCATTTTTTGGCCATAATCCCTCCCAATCGGCTCGATTCAACAAGCCGCGATTTACCTTTCTTCATCAGCCAGTTCCCGCAGATGGCGCTCATACAGCGCATCCGCCTTTGGCACATTTTTGTCGTACCATCGGTCGTCCCCGGTCTTGTTGCCGCCAAGAATCAGCAGGGCGGCGCGCCGTGGATCGAAAGCATACAAGATGCGGATCGGTTCTCCGCAGTGCTGCACTCTGAGTTCCCGCATATGTGAAAACCGTGAGGTGACAATCGGCTTACTGTACCGGTCTGGAAGCGCCGGGCCGAACTCTTCCAGCAGATACACATTTCGGTCCACGCTGTCCTGCTCGGGTCCGCTGAGATCCTCGTACCATTCGCCGAATTCGTCGGTGTACTCGACTTCCCATTTCATGATGTGCCGGCCGAAGAGGAACTTTGATCACTAATATAGCTCCAAGCGACTATTCAGTCAAGGGAATAATCAGCAGCCAAGAAGTAGTTTGAATTGAAGAAAGCGTCCCTTCCGAAACGATTCCTCTCTTATTTCGCTACGCTACAATGTGTACAAAAGTGACAATTGCGGGAGTGTGGAATGAAGACAGGATCTTCGATGGTCGTCAGTATGCGTCTGCCGACTGAGAGCGCCAAGCGGCTGCGGCGCATGGCGAGCCGGCACGGGTGGACTCCGAGCGACGCTTGCGCACGGCTGGTTGAGGAGGGGCTGCGGCGGACGGAGTTTGCATTTATCGACTTTCGCGATACACCGGCGGGGCGACAGGCTTGCATCCAGGCCAGTTCGCTGGCCGTGTGGGAGGTGATGCAACTCATCCGCAGCTATAAGGGAGATGCGGCGGCGGTGGCGAAGCACCTCGGCTGGCCGCAGGTGAAGGTGCAGGCGGCGCTGCACTATGCGGAGGCATTTCCCAAGGAGATTCATGAAGTGACGGCGGATCACCACGCGATGGACCTTGCGGCACTGAAGCATCTGCTGCCGCAGACGGTCGAGTTCGTTCCCAAAAAACCGGAGAGGCGCTGAGATGCTGAGGCTGCTGCTCGATGAGGGGATTGCGCCGGCCGTGGCCATCGAACTGCGCCGGCGAGCCCGAGGGATGGTTGTGTACGCGCTGGCCGAGTGGGAGGGCGGCAACTTCGTTGGGCGAGAGGACTCCGATTGCTTGCGAGAGGCCGCAGTGCAGGAGTTGACGCTGGTCACCTATGACCGGTCGGCGATCTCGCCCATACTCAAAGAGTGGATCGAAGAGGGAATCCCTCATGGCGGCGTGATCTTCGTCGATGAAAAGACGATTTCACCGGCGGAGAGCGGCGGACTGGTTTCTGCGCTGATTGCGCTGGCAAGACAGCCTGGGGACTGGGAGTGGACGAACCGGGTTATCTTTCTACGGGGTTGACAATTTCAAGCTGACTTCGATCTGGCCTGGGTTATTCTCGACTCCTTCCTTCCGGGAGGACCGCAATCCAACAGAGGCCGAAGCCTGCATTCATCATCTGCTTGGAGATAACGGGCGGGCTGAAAAGGCTGCGGAAAGAGGAGCAGCGTGGATTCGGCGGTGCTTCCTCATGATCGACGCCCAGCAGCTATCGCACAAATCAGGATTACTGGTGACATTCACACCAATGAGTGAACTGCGCGACTGCATGGTTCCGCGTTTGCCCAAACAGAACAGACAAATTGAAGAGGAGCCTCGGAAGATTCCGATTCGCAGTCGCGGCAAACGCGCTTGCAGCGCATCCGCGTGCTTGGCGGAATCTTCGGGCGCATGATCGCTGGTTTTCAGGGCAACCGGTCGTACATTCCCTTGGCATGCGATGACACGTTTCCAGGGCGGTGAGCGCGGATGCACCGGCCAGCGGCTCGAGAATGCCACGCCTGGAAATTGTTATCACTTGACTGCCGGGGCCGCCTTCTTGTGCCCCACGAAGATGTGTGCTTGATGGCAGCTCACACACGTCTTGCCTTTCATGAATGGATCAGACTTCAGTTGTGCCACTTGATCGGTATGACAGGTGTCACATGTGCTTAACGCCGGCGTGCCAGCGAAGTCCCGTGATGTTGTCTCGCCATGGCACATGGTGCATTCGACACTGTTGGCGGCATGTGGGCTGGCTTTCCATTGGTCATACACCACCTTGTGGCAGCTGGAACAGGTATCCCCGGCTGGAATCAGCCGATGGAAAATATGCTTGGCTTGATCCTGC
>CAYVMS010000091.1:0-12034 GCA_964452615.1 uncultured Occallatibacter sp. | reverse complement strand
AGATCAGTCTCATGACGCTCTCCAATCTGTTCCCCCATTGTGCGCGCTGGGTGGAGAATCATCTGCAAATGGGCAGGGAATTCTCTTCAGGGCTTTTGGATAGAGGAAGGCTCGGCGATAGCTTGGGATTCCTTCTGGCGAGATCGGCGTATATGGGGATTGATTCTGGGAATGTTTATCAATCTCCCCCACTCTGATGCCCTTGGTCTCCCAGGTGCCCAAACGCGAGGCACCTGGGGCACCCATTTTTTTGGTTAATTCTGCATCCCGCCACCCGGGCCACCCGCCACCAGCCCGAGGTTCGTTGTCTCTCCGGGCCTTGATGGGCCACCCGCCGCCGCACAGCACCCATGTCTGGTAATCTACGGTCATTGCCCTAAGCGTAGCGAAAGTCAACATGGCCAATTATTTTGCGATGACAGCGATCCCTTTGCCAGCACAATTGTTTGGGGAGGATACCGGTCACTCAATTCGTCTCATCACGGACGAGGAAAGGATAGCGACGGAGGATTTCTTCTTCTCGCTTGGTGAACGAGTCAGAATCGATGCTTCAACCACAGTGGTAGTTGTCTCTGATTCGCGTCTCGCGCATAGCACTCTTGAGGAATTTGCGGTTTTGGTTGAGTTTGCCTTATTGCTTATCTCATCGACGGGTTTCCCGAGCGTAACGATGGTCGCATCATTGAGTTCAGACCGGTGCCTCAGTGCATTACAGCGTCCTCGAATTCCTTGCGATGCTCCCCGCTTTCTCAATAGACTTACGGGGAATGCTGCATGTACTTGGGTGCGCCAGTTTTTTATTGCGAGAGGGAACACAAAGGATCGGTTGCATGTGACGGCAGATCGTTTTGTTCGCTTCTGCATAGCTGGATCGACAGCCGATGGTCTACTCGATCTGTGCATTTCGCTTGAATCCCTTATAGAAAGTGAAACGGAGATCTCATTCCGCTTCGCAGTTTGTCTTGCAAAAGTGACCGGTGAACCTGACGCAGAGGAGCTTAGCGTCATGTTGACTGATCTTTATTCGCTCCGGTCAAAGGTTGTTCACGGTTCAGATACCAGTAAGGCGCATAAGAAGCTGGCACCAAACATCCCCCGGTTACGTGGCACGGCCCGCACAATATTGACAAGGTATATCTTCCACCTGGCGGAAAACACGAAAGACGATTGGAAACGCCGGTTGAAGAGTTCACTGTTCGCATAGGAGTCGCATGGCTATCAAGAAACATCAGAAATCGAATTACTCGCTGCCTTCTTTCGCAGTTGTATCGGGGAAGTGTTTGGGCTATTCGGCTTACCGCGGATTTGGCCCTCTCTCCGAAATCGCGAGCCTCTCTACCGCGGACATCTTCGATCAGGATAAAAATCGTTCAGGCACTCAGCGCAATCTGAACGTGGGCCACGCGCGAAGGGCCTACCAGTATGTTCAGAACACCGAGAAGGCGTTTTATCCTGAAATGATTCTCAATGTCCGCGACAAATCTTACGTTGAGTTCGATCCCATCAAAACTGTTGGGGAGACCACTTTCGGCTCGTTCAGATTTCTCAAGAATCCAAAACAAGCGGGGAAAGTCATAGTCTCTCGTCTCGATGGTAATCATCGCCTTTGGTTTGTGGATGGGCACGAGAAAACTATGGAGGCGATAAGTCGCCTCGTCTCCTTTTGTATCCTCGTCGTTGAGGATCTTGAATCTGAACTGGAGATTTTCCGAGACGTAAATGACAATCAGATGGGAATGAATACCAGCCATCTGCAGAATATTCAGGCCAGATTGCTTGGCAATAAAACCTTGAAGATCAAGGATCCAGCGGCTTACATTGTCCAAAAGCTGATTAAGTCGCCGACTAGCCCATTGCGGGGGCGGGTTCATGAAGGTGGCGTCGTTGAAAAGAATTCGACGTTAGCTGGGTTGACGATCGCGAATCTGACAAGTTCCGTGCGAGATATGTTGTCACGATCAACGAAGTTGGCTCAGTTCGCTGATGCTGACGCCCAGTACAAGGTTGTTGAGAATTTCTGGGCCGCGGTTAAGCAATGGCTGCCAAAGGCCTGGAATACACCGAAAGAGTATTTGATTTTCAAGGGTGTCGGTCTTTATGCGATATCGTACGTTGGCATTGAGGTTATCGATCGCTCTTTGGCAAAGGGGAAGTTCTCTGCGAACGACATGCTTAAGTATCTTCAGCAAATGCCGCCTGAGTCGTTGTTGAGCGGTGGGACTCTACCCTATGCAGGTCGTGGCGGAGGTCGTAAGATGGCAAACGACCTAATTGCAAACCTCACAGATGATGGACAGATAAGCCTGACCGCACTTCAGAAGTTAATCCTCAGTAACTGATTGCCGAAACATCGCAGCAATTCTGAAGGCAATTTAGGAAGGTTCGGGGATTAGGAGATGTATAGTCGGACTCGGGATCGCGGGAATGTTGCGAATCGCCAAAGATCCCATTAACAGCGAATAGAGAACGGGAAGTTGCCCAGCGCCTATCGAAGCTCTGTTAGTGACTTTACCTTGCCATCAGCACCAGCAGCCAGGCGTTCAGGCCGGCGATCAGGACCGCGACAATCCAGGCCAGCCCTTTGAGCCAGGGAGCATTCACGAATTCGCCCATTTTCCTGCGGCTGTTGGTAAACATCACTAGCGGGAAGACGGCGAAGCTCAGTTGCAGCGAGAGAATGACCTGGCTGAGAATGAGCAGCTTCTCCGTGCCTTGTTCGCCGGTGACCGCGACCACGATGATGGTGGGGACGATGGCCAGCGAACGCGTGACGAGGCGGCGCAGCCAGGGGGCGAGCTTTAGGTGGATGAAGCCCTCCATCACTACTTGGCCGGCCAGGGTGCCCGAGATCGAGGAGTTCTGTCCGCTGGCAAGCAGAGCAATCGCAAAGATCGTGCTCGCGCCGGTTGCGCCCAACAGCGGGCTTAGCAGCTTGTAGGCATCCTGAATGGCGGCGACTTCGAAGAGGCCGCGACTGTGGAAGACCGCGGCTGCCACGATGAGAATGGCGGCGTTCACAAAGAGCGCCAAGGTGAGCGCCAGGAAGGAATCGATGTTGGCCATCTTGATGGCCTCACGCTTGCCCTTGGAGGTGCGCTCATATTTGCGGCTCTGCACGATCGAAGAGTGCAGATAGAGGTTGTGCGGCATCACCGTCGCGCCTAGAATCCCGATGGCGATGTAGAGCATCTCCGGATTGGTGACTATGGACGCCGAAGGGATGAAGAGACTCTTCAGCGCGATCCAGTGCTCGGCGTGAGAGAGCAGCACCTGCACCACGAAGAGCGCCGTAATGGTGCCGATAAGCGCGATAACCAGCGCCTCAAGCGCGCGGAAGCCCCAGCGCTGCAAGAGCAGAATCAACAGCACATCCACGCCTGTGATGAGCACTCCATACAAGAGCGGAATGTGGAAGAGCAGCTCAAGCGCGATAGCCGAGCCAATGACCTCGGCCATGTCGCAGGCAGCGATGGCGATCTCGGCAAAGATCCAGAGCGCATAACTTACTCTGGGACCATAGGCCTGATGGCAGAGCTGCGCCAGGTCGCGTTCGGTGGCTACGCCCAGCTTGAGCGAGAGGCTTTGCAACAGAATGGCCATCAGATTGGAGGCCATAATGACGAAGAGCAGCGTGTAGCCGAAGCGCGAGCCGCCGGCGATGTCCGTGGCCCAGTTGCCGGGGTCCATGTAGCCGACAGAGATCAGGAATCCTGGTCCGAGAAAGCCCAGCAAACGCCGCCAGAAGTTGGGCGAACGGGAGAGCGGGACCGAGGAATGAACCTCCGGCAGCGATGGAACCTGATGCTCGGGACCTGGCGCGAGGCCAGGAATTACGGGCAAGGGAAGTTGGGCCGTAGCGCTCATAGAAGTCAGTATGTCATAACTTGTTAACCATGGTTAACTGTTTCGGTTAAATTTAATTACAGTGGAGATTCCGGGCGGAGCCAGACTGCCTCGGCTGCTGGGTGTCCGAGGGTTGAGATTCCAGCAGGTAACTCAATCGAAACGGTTTGGTCGTAGTTCTGGCTGAGGACGCGCAGGCTCTGGCCGGGTCCAATCCCATTCCCATGAAGGAAAAGCAGCAGCTTGTGGTCACGCTCGTGGAGGCTAATGACGGTGTAGCGCTCTCCCACAACGGCCTCTGAAAGCGGCATCTCACCGCGCCTCTTTCGCGCAGCCGGGTTCTCGGGTATTACAAAGTTGCCGTGAGGACATGCACCTCCCTCGCCGAGCCTATCCTTGAGCTTGGCCTCAAAGGCAGGAGAAACAGCATGCTCCAGCCGCTCGGCCTCTTCGTGGATTTCGTGCCACTCCATGCCGAAGATCTCACTCAACATGCGCTCGATTAGGTGGTGGCGCAGTGCGGTCCGATAGGCCATCTCGCGGCCAGTCGCGGTCAAACGCACGATGCCATCAGTGCCCACCTCGACATAGCCATCGCGCTTGAGCCGCTTGAGAGCCATGGTCACAGCAGGCGCTGAGACCTCAAGCCAATGCGCCAGCACGGCGGGAATGACCTCGCGCCCCTCGGCTTCTGCTTCGAGGATGGCCTTGAGGTAATTCTCTTTCGAGGCGTGGATCGAGTCTTTCATTGTGTGGCTGCAACCAGTCTATACGGTGGAAAAGGTGGCACGACCGCTGCTGCTGGTAACCCACCAAAGTGCTTTAGGGCCGGATTTTTCTTGGCCCTCTGCGTGCAACGTTCGGATAGAATGGTATCCGTCATGAAAACAGAGGCAAGTCGCGTCGATCTGGTAGGCCAGATCATCGACGGAAAATATGCGCTCCTCGAATGGCTGGGTGGCTCGGACGTGAGTGGCGTCTTCGTCACGCAGTTACAGGGAGATCAACCGCAGAAGGCGGCCATCAGGCTCATTCCGGCTGACGATCCAGGCGCCGATGCCCAACTCGCTCAGTGGAGAGCGGCGACGGCACTTTCGCATCAGCACCTGATGCGGCTGTTCTACACCGGAAGTTGTCACATCGGCGGCGATCGCTACTTTTACGCCGTCATGGAGTACGCCGATGAGAAACTTTCGGAGATCCTTCCCGAGCGGCCCCTGACCAGCGCCGAGACGCGAGAGATGCTTGGCCCAGTTCTCGACGCGCTTTCGTTTCTCCATGCAAAGGGTTTCGTCCATGGACATCTGAAGCCGTCGAAGATCATGGTTGTCAACGATCTCGTGAAGCTCTCTTCCGACAATATTCAGGTTGCGGGCAAGTCGGGTAAGCCTGTTGCTTCGCCTGGAGTGTATGACGCTCCAGAGTACGCCACCGGGACAATCTCCCCGGCTGCGGACCTCTGGTCGCTCGGTGTAACGCTGGTGGAAGCCTTGACGCAGCGTCCGCCAGTTTGGACGAGAACCACGCAAGGCGATCCGGTCGTACCGGAATCGATCCCGCAGCCTTTCACCGGCATAGCGCGGGAAGCTCTGCGCTCTGACCCTGCGCAGCGATGCACACTCGATGATGTCAGTGTCCGACTCGCTGGCGGTGAACCTAAGCAGAAGCCGGCAAGCGAACCGGGTAGACCAATTTTTACCAAGTTCCGCGCACCGATCATCGCCGGCGCCGCACTTGTTGCGATTGCGCTGATCGTGATCTTTTACCCGCGTTCGCATGAGGCGCCACCTGCCCAATCGGCGGCAGATGCCCAAAGTGAGCCTGTAAGCTCAAAGCCTTCGGCAGGGGTAAGAAGCGTGCCGGAAACTCCGGTGCCTGCGGCAGCGACAAAGAGCGAACCAGCAACTGAAGCGCCTGCGGCAGTGACGCCGATTGAGCATGCACCGCCCCCAGCAGCGGCAACTCCATCTCCGGCTCCGGAGAAACAAATCTCCAAAGGGCCTGCGGCAAAGGGTGAGGTCATCGAGCGAGTCCAGCCTGACCTGCTTCCAAAGGCCGTTGCATCGATTCACGGCCAGTTTGTTGTGAAGGTGAAGGTCGCGGTCGATGCAACTGGTGCTGTGTCGAGTGCGGACTTTGATTCTGAGGGACCGAGCAAGTACTTTGCCAAATCGGCGCTCGAAGCTGCGCGGCGCTGGAGATTCAAACCCGCGCAGGTCAAGGGAGAGGCAGTGAGCAGCGTTTGGGCGCTGCAGTTCCGCTTCACGCATGCTGGAACCGAGATTACTCCGGTTGAAGTGGCTCCCTAGCAGCGAGCCAGTCACATTTCAAAGTCCGCGTTAGCCGAAGACGACCGACGAATTCACTGCAAGGATTTGAAGCTCCTATCGCGCAGCATGAGTCGGTCTTCGTTCGCAGACTCCTGTCACAGTTTCACAGTCTCACGGTGAATGGGTGGGGGAGGGGTACCCTTCCAGGCCTCGCTCAGAGAGGGGTGGCCAGCAAGTGCTGGGTACACCGGTCATTCTTATAGTGCGTCAACGGAGAATAATTCTCTGCAAAAAGCACACACGAAACTCGATGACGACTCAAGTATCAAGGTCGAACGCTTACAGTGACCGAACCAATCACGCTGTGGGGATTGCAATGAAGACTTTGTTTCTGTCTCTCTCTGCTGTTTTTGTGTTTGGTGTTTTGTGCGCGCAGACACCTGTCTGGCAGCCCTCGCCGGGGCATACGCAGATACCGATATGGCCGGGGACAGCGCCTGATCCGCAACCTGTCGCGGGGCCGGAAGCGGCTAGCATAGATCCGAAGTCCCTGATCGCCGGTAAGACGGTGACTGCTGTGAGCAACGTAACGCAGCCTACGATGACGGTCTACTCGCCGGCGGGAAAGAATACGGGCGCAGCAGTGATCGTCTTTCCAGGTGGCGGCTATCAGATACTCGCCATCGATCTTGAGGGAAGCGAGGTCTGCGACTGGCTAACGGCGAAGGGGATTACCTGCGTGTTGTTAAAGTATCGCGTGACTAACGTGGGGCCGTATCCGAAATCAGGGCCCTATCCAGAGTCACCGATGGCTCTCGAAGATGCGCAGAGGGCAATGGGGCTGGTGCGCTTTCACTCGGCTGAGTGGCACATCGATCCGCACAAGGTCGGAGTGCTCGGGTTTTCGGCGGGCGGGCATCTGGCGGCGGCAATCAGCACGCACTTTGAGAAGCGTTTGTATGCGGCTCTTGATGCCGCTGACCGGGAAAGCTGCCGTCCCGATTTTGCAGTGCCAATCTATCCGGGGCATCTTTCGCTCTCAGCCGCGGAGTGGGATGCGCAGCAAGGCACCAAGAAGTTTGTTGTTCCTCACACAGCAAATGCCGACAAGAATCTGACATTGAATCCCGAGGTTCCGGTCAGCAGCCAGACGCCGCCGACGTTTTTGCTGCAAAACGAGGATGACCATGTTGACAGCGTGTATGACTCGCTCGCTTACTACGTTGCGTTGCAGAAGGCTGGTGTTCCAGTGGAATTGCATTCGTATGCGCAGGGCGGTCATGCATTTGGGCTGAGGCGCACGAAGTTACCTGTGACGGAGTGGCCCAAGTTGGTGGAGACATGGCTTGGGACGATCGGGATGATTTCGGAGTGAGCGGGGGGGCGCGGTGCGGGACGTTCAAGCAATGCGGTCTTCGGGTTCGAGGTATCCCACCCTAGCGGCCAAAACAAAGTCGCCGCGAGGGTGGGGCACCCGTCATTTGAATTCGTGGATTCCCATATCTGGCGCGATGGAACTGCGCCAGATATGGGGCACCCGGCATTACTACTTGACGCGCACCTTGGGTTCGACCGAGAGACCGGGCCTAAGCTCATGCTTCGGGTCTTCGCTGGCGAGATCGGTGAAGTCGATGCGCACAGGGACGCGCTGGACGACCTTCACATAATTACCTGTCGCGTTTTCCGGCGGGAAGAGCGAGAGCACGGAGCCCGTTGCGCCGCCGATCTGAGTGACCCTGCCGTGATAGGTCTTGCCGGTCGAGTCCACTTCAATTTCGACATCTTGACCCGCAGACATGTGCTTGAGCTGTGTCTCCTTGAAATTGGCGGTGATCCACAGGCCCTCAAGCGAGACCAGGGTCAGCAGGTTCTGCCCTGGGGCGAGATTCTGGTTGATCTCGACGCTCTTGCGGGTGATGATGCCGGCAGTTGGCGCGATAATTCTGGTGTAACCCAGGTTAAGCTTCGCCTGGTCAAGCTGGGCCTGCGCCTGAGCAACCTGGGCCAGAGCCTGCCTGGCGCGGGCACTCTGCGCGGCAACCTGCTGCGGGGCGGTCTGCGCGTACTTCAAGCTGGCCAGAGCTCCCGCCTCGCGGTCTCGGGCCACGTGCACGCCGTCTTCGGCAGCCCGCTCGGTCGCACGCGCGTCAGAGAGCGCTGCTTTAGCCGCGTCGGCAGCGGCCACGGCTGCGTCAAACTGCTGCTTGCTGATGACGTCTTTCTCGACCAGTGGCTTGTAGCGTTCGAGATCGGCCTGTGCCTTGGTGTTGTTGGCCTCTGCCTGAGTTACACGGGCCTTCGCTGCCTCCAGTTGCTGTTTGGCCTGCTCGACGCTGGCATGGGAGCCACTCAGCGTGGCGTCGGCGGAGGTCAGATTTGTGCCGGTGTTGATCGTGGTGATGGGGACATTCACGTTGGCGGCGGCGGCATTGGCTTGAGCGCTGGCCAGAGCGGCCTCGGCGTTCTCCAACGCGACCTGATAATCGCTGGGGTCGAGTTCCGCGATCACGTCGCCCGCTTTGACGAGTTGGTTCTCATCGACATCGACCCTGGAGACCTGGCCTGAGATGCGCGAACTGATCTGAATCAGGTGGCCGTTGACCTGCGCGTCGTCGGTGTCCTCAGAGAATGTGGAGCGCCACCAGAGGCCGACAGCGACCAGCACGAGAACCAGCACCACGACGAGGATGATGGCTCGGCGGCGGGAAGGCGGCTGCGCGTTCTGTATCTCTTCGTTCGGATCGCTTTGGACTTGTGTTGGTTCCGCCACGTTTACTTTCCTCCCAGATAGTTCTTGTAACTCTCGCCTGCTCCCAGTGCACGGGCCAGGCTGAGTTTCGCCACATTGTGCCGGTAGAGGCTGGTCACGTATTGATCGTTGGCCTGAGCCACGGACTGTTGAGCCTGGCTCACGGCCAGGTTGTCGCTGATGCCGTTGGCATAGCGCTGCTGCGCCTCGCTGAGGGCCTCATTGGCCAGAGACACGCTCGATTTTGCAACCTCGACTTGCTGTTGAGACGAGGCAATGTCAAGCAGCGCGTCTCGCACATCGGCGTCCACCTGCGCGTTCTTGTCGCTCAATTGCGCTTGCGCTGTATCGAGCTGCGCCTGGGCCTGCTGTGCCTCGCCGCGCAGAGCAAATTCCTTGAACAATGGAACGCTCAACTTGCCTGTGGCGTCGCCAGTGCCGTGCGAAGAGTTGACATTGACGCCGATGTCGCCGTAGTCGCCGTCGAATTTGAGAGTGGGCAGCCGGTCGGCTGTGGCCGCTTTGCGCTGCTCCTGGGCTGCCTTGGTCTGTTCAATCATCGCGGCCAGATCTTTGCGGTTGGCGTGGGCCTGGCGAATCGCGGCCTCCGCATCGATTTGGTCGAAGGCCGCGTAGGGCGCCTGGTCGGCCAGCGCGAAGCTCTGAGCAAGCGGCAGGCCGATGGTACGGGCGAGGGCCAGCTTGTCTTTTTCGAGCGCGTTCTGGGCCACGATTAACTGCTGATCCAGGGACTGGTAATCCACGCGGGCACGCAGTTCATCTAGCAGCGGCGCCGTACCGGCCTGATGATTGGCAACGGCCTGGTCGAGCGATACTTTCGCCGTGGCCACTTGCGCCTCGACGCTGGCAACGCGGCTTTCATCCGCAAGAACGAGCAGGTAGGCGTTGCCGACGACGAGCACCACCATTTCGCGTGTGTCTTGAGCCGAGAGCGTGGCGGCGGCAAAATTGTGGCGTGCGGCCATGTAGTTGCGCAGTGAAGCTACGTCGATCAGCGACCAACTCAGACTGGCGCGAAGATCGGTATATCCAAAGGGCCCGATGATCTTGGGGAAGCCGGGAATACGCAGTCCTTCAGCGGGCAGATCGGTTTGCAACACGGCTTCCGTGGCGGTGAAGTCCACCGAAGGCAGCAGAGCCTGCAACTGGCTGAGCCGTTCGCCGCGGGTTGCGGCCGTTTGCGTGCTGCTAAGAATAACGCCCAGATTTGCCTTGAGACCGCGCTGGATGGCGTCGTCCAGCGTGAGGTTGAGTGGCTGCGCCGAGACATCGCCCTGCACAACGCTGCCCTGAAAAGGGGACACGCTCTGGGTTGGGATCGGGTTGGGAGTCTGGGCGGCCAGCGCGCACGGCAGCATCGCCGCCAGTCCAATAGCCAGCGCGCGGGCACAAAGGCGCATCGAGCTGTTGTTCAAAGAAATTGAAGACATCAAGATCGTTCGACTCTCACCGAAGGGCTACTTGCTCAAGAAAATCTCCACTCCCGATGGATGCGAAGAGCAGGCGGAAGGGTTCTACTATCTAGTGTAACGAACGAGCCGGGCGAGCGGCCTGGGGCGGGTTTGGATTCGTTGTATCCCACCCTAGCCGCAAGAAACAAATACGCGGCGAGGGTGGGGCACCCAGCACAATGCTGACCCATGGTCCCTGGTCTCTGGTCTTGATCTTCAGCGTTCGGCCGAGGCTTGCAGTAGTTGCGAAGCGAGTGAACAGAGCCCCTGGCGGAAGACCTCGCGCGTGGCCTCGGGAGTCCAGGAGGCGGATTGCGCACCGCCATGCGTCTTCAGCATTGTGGCTGTTTCGACGGCGTTGAATCCGGCCACCGCGCGCAGCACGAAAACGGTCCGCATCCACATTGGGAGGCTTGCTAGCCACTTCCGCACCCGGTCGCGGTCCGGGCCGGCGATCATGGTGTTCAACTCTTCGCTCGAAATGCCGGCCGCGGACAGGTCGTCGTCATCGATGCAGGTTGATGCTGGTGCAAGTCCCTCGGGAGCAGCCAAGCTCTCCGGATCGCGGTTGGCGAGCAGCTCGAGGGCTGCGGCCGAGAGTGCCCGTTGGCTGCTTTGGCGCGCAACCTGCGGGTCCTGACAGACAGAGATCTCCGCATCGGCGATGGCCTTCTCCACCAGCCGTTCGCTGTCTTCGCCCTCGCCCACCAGCATCGAGGCCATGCTGTAGAGTCCGGAGGCAATCTGCTCGACGATTTCTTCCAGGCTCTCAGTAGCTGCGGCAACACTCTGCTCAGATTTACTTGGGCTTGCGGGATTTGGGCTCTTGTTCGGCGGGTAGTTTTCCTGGGGCATGAAAACGGCTCCTCTCTCGGATAAAACAAGCGCTCTCAACCATTATCCTCAACCCGCCGGGCTGGGGCGGTCAATCTTGAGCAGGTTGAAAAGTGACGGTAGCTTTTTGGAACTCGTTACTTGGAGACGCGGGGTGGTGACTTTGGAAACCTGAAATTCACAGCCTGGCATTGCCTGAAAAACGGTCTGGATTATCATGGTCGTTATGACTTTCCCAATCAAGACCTGCGTGATCTGCTCGGAAGAATTTGAACTGCGGCCGGGAAAGCCCGGCTTCGCCAACCGCTGTCCCACGTGCAGCGAGCCGGAGGCCGATGAGTCCGGCGAGACGAACAATCGGAGTGCGTGGCGCCAGGCCGAGAGCGAATTGAACGAAGCGCGCCGGCGCGCGATCCGCGACATGCTCTATCGCAGCGAGAGCTAGTCACCACCTGCGGTGGGGCTGGACGCTCGCTTGCCGCTCGCAGGGGTTTCCTTGCGTGGATCGAAATTCAGTGCGACGGATTGGGGTTCATCGTCTCCCACATCTCAAAATCGAGATGTGGGGCATCCAACTTAATGGTCAGATCGGGGCCGCCCGCCGAAAAACATCCCGCAGGGGCTAAAGCCCCATGTTTTCTGGCCCTCTTTCGGCACGACTGAAGTCGTGCCCTGATACAAAGCGCATTTTTGAAACACGCTCAAGTCACTGTTGTCTGCTGATTACCATTCTCCGTTGGTGAGGTAGTTATGGATGGAGGCGGCGGCTTTGCGGCCTGCGCCCATAGCTAAGATTACTGTGGCTCCGCCGGTGACGATGTCGCCGCCGGCAAAGACGCCGCGCTTGCTGGTGCGCATCGACTCTT
>CAYVMS010000090.1:0-12045 GCA_964452615.1 uncultured Occallatibacter sp. | reverse complement strand
TGGGTGTAGAGAAACTCCTCGACCTCGCGGGGATAGATGTTTTCTCCGCCGCGAATAATCACATCTTTGGATCGGCCGGTGAGGTGGATGCAGCCATCGTCGCGCATAACGCCAAGGTCGCCGGTGTGCAGCCAGCCGTCCTCTTGAATGATCTGCGCGGTGGCTTCGGGGTCGCCGTCGTAGCCCTTCATGAGCGTGTAGCCTTGGATGCAGATTTCGCCCTGCTCACCGATGGGCACTACTTCGCCGGTCACAGGCGAGATGATTTTAAGATCGGTCTGCGGCATGACGCGTCCAACCGTCTTGACCCTAATCTCAATTGGATCGGCGGCGTCGGACATGGTGGTGACGGGCGAGGTTTCAGTCTGGCCGTAAGCGATGACGAGTTCGCCGATGTGCATCTCGGTGAGCACGCGCTTCATGAGTTCGACCGGGCAGGGAGCGCCGCTCATCATGCCGGTGCGCAAGCTGGTGAGGTCAAAGCTGGCAAAGTCCGGCAGCGCAAATTCGGCAACGTACATGGCCGGAACGCCATAGACAGAGGTAGCCCGCTCGTCGTGGATGGCCTGCAGCGTGGCGCGGGCGTCGTAGGTCCAGTTAGGCAGGATCAGTGCCGCACCGGAGTTCACAGCCGTCATGGTGCCGATAACGCAGCCATAGCAATGGAAGAGGGGCACGGGCACAACAATCTTGTCCTGCTCGGTGTAGTGGAAGCCCTGAGCGAGGAACTGGCCGTTGTTGACGATGTTGTGGTGGGAGAGCATGACGCCCTTCGGCGTTCCAGTCGTCCCGCTGGTGTACTGAATGTCGGCAACGTCGTGCGGATCGACATGATCCGGCAGGCGGCCCTCGGCGTCAAGCAGCGCCGGCCACTCGGGCGTGTCGAAATAGATGGTGTGCCGCAACTCAAGATCGAGGCCGTGGCAGGCGCGACCGAGGATTTCCTCGTAGTCGGCATGTTTGTCTTTGTGCCAGAGAAAGAGAGCCTTCATGCGCGAGCGCTGGAGAGCAAACTGCAGCTCGTGTGAGCGGTAGGCGGGGTTCACGTTCACCAGGGTCGCTCCGGCGCGGGCGGTGCCCATGTGCATCATGATCCACTCAATGCAACTGGTGGACCAGAGGCCTACGCGGTCGCCCTTGCGGATGCCCAGCGACCAGAGACCGCGTGCTACGTTGTCGGCTGCGGCGCTCAACTCGGCCCAGGTGAGGCGCTTCCCCTGGTGGCGCGAGGCCACAGCCAGGCGGTCGGGAAAGCGGCTTGCGGTGCGGTCGAGCAGACTGCCGACTGTCAGATCGAGGAGCGGCCGGTTGGGGCCGCGCGTAAAGCTCAGGGTGCGGATGTCTTCTTCAACAGGCATAGTTGTAGCTCTGAAACAATGAACGGAAGTTTACACCCGCGCACCTTACGGCAAAATGTGATGCAGCCCACAATATCTTTGCGCCACGCAGCCCTCTCATTCAGTCGATTCCGGCTCGGTGGTTTGCGTTCGGAAGAAGGGTGGATGCTTGAGGCTTAACTGCATGAGTTCAATAAAAGATTTGTTGGGATGAGTGTCGGCGCGATAGTAGACGATCCCTCCCGCAATCGAATAGACGAGAGTACAAGCGAGCGCAATCGGGAGAACACTGAGCAGAAGGAAGCGAATCAGCTCCCAGGGTCCCCAGGGGCCCCCGACATCGACCACCTGGCCGAATCGAGTGAGCACCCAGTAGTCGCCGCGATGGCCTTTAAGTTTGAAGTACAGTTTGCCGTCGGCGATTTTGGGATGCGTCACATCGGAGAGGATGGGAATCTTGACGCCCGCGGCTGTCTCCAGAAATGGGCGGAAGCCGGTGAGGACATTCAGTTTGCCATCGTGATCCCAACCGATCTTGTCCATGTGGAGCGCGCAGGGACAAAGATTGGATTCGTAACGGGGCAACTGCAACTTGGGCAGGATGATCAGGTAGTATTCCTGGCCAGGCATGGCCTGATAGTACCCAGCCCCGGCGGCGGGATTTTCTTTGGAGTCCAGCTTCATCGTCTCGCCGGGCATCACGAAGAGTTGTGCCACGACACCGTGATCGGCGTCTTCGATATCGACGACATCACGCGGATATGCGCTGTCGTTTCTTACCGGTTCCAGGTGAAGGGAGAATGCCGGGGGGACCAATGCGATGGCCGCGAGCAGGATTAGCGCTGAGGGAGGCTTCATGGCCCTCCGTTTTATCACACACCGGAAGGGTGGGGCAATTGGTTGCCTAGCTCGACATCAGCCGCATACCGAGGAGGGTAGTCTGGCGTAGAATGGCTTAGCCCCCGAAAGACGCAATACGGCGCCCAAGAGGTTCTCCCGCCCAGGGCCGACTCTGGAGAACCAATCGTACCTTCGGGGATGAATTGACATGAAGACTTTGATGCTTAAATATTCCCTGCTGTCTGCCGCACTTCCGGCTCTTCTCGCGAGCTCGTTCACTCTCATCGGTAACACCCAGACTGTCGCTCCGGCGGGCGCCGCACAACCCGCAATGGAGATTGGCGGCCAGAAGGTTGTCACACTGACGCGCGCCGCGGTCAGCACCACAAAGCCGGAGTTCACCTCTGTCACCGTCGCGCCCGGCCGGGGCATGGAGATCCTGCAGATCACGGCAAACTTTCCTGGCAAGGGCAACGTGGACATGCTGGTAACGCCAGATCTGCCCGCCGTTAAAGAGTTGCTCGATACCGAGGATGACGACTCTGGCCACATCGGGTACCGGTTTGGCGCGGCCTTCATGGTTCCATATCCTAACCGCATTCGCGGAAAGCTCTCTGCCGATGGAAAGACGCTGACGACGGAGTGGCAGGGACACACGATCACTCTACCGGCCAATAACATCGGCAAGCTGCCGACGGCCGAGCGCCACGCCATGCACGGGCTGATCCTCAAGTCCAAGACCGAAGATCTAAGCGTGGAGGAGGTTCACGGTGGCCAGGAGATCTCCGGCGTCATACGGGCCGGCGATTTTGGTGGCCACTGGCTCTCGAAGACTCAGCTTGTCTTCACCATCCGGCTCACTTCCGAGGCCTTGGATGTGACTATCGAAGCACGCAACGTGGGTGGCGAAAACGAGCCGATGGCCATCGGCTGGCATCCCTACTTCAACCTGCCCTCTGGAAATCGCGCACAGGTCCGGCTCAGCGTTCCGGCGGACAAAGTGGCCGAGGTGGACAACTACGACAACGTCTTCCCCACTGGCAAGCTGCTGCCCGTCGATGGCACAAAGTTCGACATGCGCTCGGTCGCAGGGACGCCGCTCGGAGATCTCTCGATCGACGACAACTGGAACCATATCAACTGGACGAACAAGGCTGCGACTGTAAGAATCATCGACCCTGCCGCTCACTATGGCGTCAGCGTCGAAGGCCTCTCGCCGGAGATCAAAGCTATCCAGATCTACGCGCCTAACATCAAAAACTTTGTCGCCGTCGAGCACCAGTACAACTTCGGCGATCCCTTCGGCAAAGAGTGGGGCTCGACCGACACCGGCATGGTAACGCTGAAGCCCGGCCAGAGCACCAAATGGCACGTCCGAATGCATGTCTTTGTGCCGTAATTGGCTGCGCTCAAGTCGAATCAGATTTCGCCGATGAACCCTTCGAGTAGCTTCAGAACAAGAAAGGGTTCCGCCATGCAATGGCTGCGCAACCTCCCTATCTCTCGCAAATTCATCGCCGCCTTCGGCATTGTGTGCGGCCTTTGCATCGTGCTTGGCGCTTACACGTTCGTCACCTTCCGGGATATCGCAAAGAGGAGCGTGGAGGTGAGCGAAAATAACTTTCCCGCCCTCGTGCATCTGGCTGACATTCGCAGCTCTATGCTGCAATTCCGGCGCGAGGATCTGAACATCCTCCTTTGCCCAACGCCGGCCTGTTCCTCCGAACACACCGTGAAGCTTCAGAAGGCGCTCAACGCATACAAAGAAGCTGCGGCAGGCTACGAGCCGCTGATCCAGACCCCGCGCGACCGCGCGGCTTATCAAGATTTCACCGATTCGTTCTCGAAGTATGCGGAAGACAGCGATCGCGCCATCGGCTTTGTAGCCGCCGGCAAAACTGGCGACGCACTCGACATTCTTCAATCGGAAGCGACAATGGGCAAGGTGAATTACGCAATCGCAGGCGCAAATCAGGCCATCGATGATCTAGCCAAGAGCGGCACGGGAAACGCGCAAGCGGTCTCCAGCGCCAGCAATCGCGCACTCTGGATCAGCTCCGGGGCGACATTGCTGATTATGCTGCTCTGCGCGTTGATCGGCACGGTGTTGACGCAGGAGATCGCGCCACGACTGGTTCGCGTCATGGGTGAACTGGAGGCACTGGCAACCAAGGATCTGACGGGGTACATGAAGTCGACCGGAACCGATGAGATTGGCCGCGTTGCCGATGCGTTCAACGCCTCCGTCGCTTCGATACGGAGCGTCCTGGTCTCGGTCGCCCAGGGAGCGGACACGCTCTCCGCCGCCACCACTGAGATCAGCGCCCGCTCGGTCCAGACCGCTGGCAATGCCCACGCGCAGTCCAGCAAGACCAACCAGATCGCCGCGGCGGCGCAGGAGATGACCGCAACCATCGGCGAGATCAGCCACAACGCGGAAAGCGCGGCCGCAGCCAGCCGCGTTTCGGCCGAGACGGCCAACCAGGGCGGGGCGGTGATGCAGGCCGCGGCCCAGACCATGGAAAAGATTGCCGCGGCTACCAACTCAGTCTCGAGCAAGATGACTTCGCTGGCACATCGCTCGGAAGAGATTGGCAAGGTAGTCAACGTGATCCAGGAGATCAGCGAACAAACCAACCTGCTGGCCTTGAACGCGGCCATCGAAGCCGCCCGCGCCGGGGAGCATGGCCGTGGATTCGCCGTTGTAGCGGGCGAGGTTCGGCGGCTGGCTGAGCGCACCAAGAGCGCTACAGAAGAGATCTCGGGCACCATTCGCAGCATCCAGGAAGAGACGCGCGAGACCCTTCAGGTGATGCATGAGAGCCGCGCGGCCGTGGAAACCGGCATGGGAGAAACATCGCACGCGCGCCAGAGCCTGGAGGCGATTATCGAGTCGTCCAAACAAGTTGAGCACCAGATTCATCTGATTGCCACCGCCGCCACGGAGCAGACCTCAGCCTCCGGCGAAATTTCCGAGTCCGCCGGCCAAATCTCGCAGCTATCGGTTGAGAATGCGCAAGGCGCCGAGGAGGCCGTCGAAGCCCTCAAGAATCTGGCGTCGTTGGCGAGCGATCTGGACGGTATGATCCGCCAGTTCCGTTTGGAAAACGATCACCAGGATGGCAAGAGATTCACTGGCGAGAGCCAGACATTTGGGCGGTCAGTGTTGCATCCCGCGCGCTCCTGACGCGTTTTCAGTTGGCGGCAGCCATGACTGAATCCTCGGCTCCAGCCATCAGGCTCGTAGGCTGGAGACCGGGCTGCCGCCCTTCTTTCTCCACTCTGGCTGGATTGGACGTGCTCTTTCGGCGATCTCAGTTCTTCCTCAGATAGGTCTTCGAAAGCCGGTCATGCCAGCTTAGGCGATCATCGTCGAAGAGCGCCCATGCTATCCCCAACCCTACCGGAACCAGCGAGAGCAGCAACGCTCCCGCGCGGCTGCGCAACTGCGTTTGGGTAGGGATCTGACCGTCGAACGTGCACAAGGAGACGCCCGCCAACTTCATGCCCGGCGTAACCCCAGCGAGGATGAGCAAGAGCGTGTGGTAAAGCAGCCCGGCAAGCAAAAGCGCCGAGACCGCGCAGAGTGCCACAATCTTCGCGGGCGGATGCCCCATCCTGGACGCGGCCACCAGAGCCAGACCGAGCACAACGCCTGCGACAAGCGCGCCATCGGCCAGAGCAGCTAAAAGCCGCAAACCCAGCGGGGCCAGATGCAGGTCAGAAATCGCGGACGTCGTCTCTTCCAGCTCCGCTTCCTCATGGAGTTGTGGCTCCAGCTCGATGGCGGCCCATGCGGGCTCCGGCCAGGCAGCCACAGCCGCAGCACAGGCGGACTCGGGATAGGTGGCGATAGCGTCGGGGTCCACCTCGAAGATGCTCAACTGCATCTCCGGCCTTGCCGCCGCGAACGGGCCCTCGGCCCGCCGGGGGCGCATTTTGCGGGTGGCAACCAGTTCCCTGGGAAACTCGATAAGGTTGGCGTGAATGGGCTGATCCGGCTCGACGGGCTTAATCTCTCGGCTGTCAGAGAACTCCTCGGCTATCGCTGGCCCTTGCCAGCTTTTTTCGGCAAGGGCCGCAGAGACAGCCCTCTGGACTCGATACGAAGCACTTTCGGCGGGGCGCGATTCGCTTTCAGCAGCCGGGACTGAAATAGGAGCTACAACGGAAGCTGGAATCGGGGCCGAAATTGCTGCAAGGGGGAGCAAACGGAGATCTGCCTCATAGCGGCCATGAGAATAATCGCTCTCCCAGTCCTCAAGCGATATAGGCACGGCGGCAATGGCCAGCGGGACGGCTGACTCGCGGACGGGCGCAGAGGATCGCTCCGGCTCTATAGTGCGCGGAGTGGCAGTGGCTTGGAGGCCCTCAGGGGCCACTGGTGTCACGCCTGGCAGTTTGGGTGCCTCTGGGGCAGCAGACTCTGCGACGGGCGCAGCAGCGTGGGCTTCGGCGGCCTGCATCTGGCTGTAGCTGGGGGCTTGGGCATAGCGGGCGGCCACGCGGGCGGCGGCTTGCGCAGCCCGGCTGCTGGCGGCAGTCCAGACCGACACGGGGGCTTCCGGCTTGGAAGTGGACCAGCCTTTACGGCTCTTGTGCGCGGCGATGCGCTGACTCACCTCATGCTTCCAGGACGATATGGGGGTGGGTTGGCCTACAGTTGTGCTCAAGGCTCCAGATTCCCTTCTGACGCTCCCTCCGGGACTTTTCTTCGGGCCGGAGCGGCCGTTTCGGTCCTAGAAGCCCAGACCATCCTGGGCTCGCGGACGTTGCTTTCAAAAGAGAATGGGGGAGGCGGAAATGAACAGACACACCACCGATCACCAGTCCGATGTGCTGGAACCAGGCGCGATTAAAGCGATGCGAATTGTGTCTACTGCCAGAGCTGCGCGGCGCGCTTCCCATGCAAGGCAGCCTGTTTTGCTATGCTGACCATGGTCCCTGGGATGCGTCCTCGCACTATAGTATTTATCACGATGCTGGCTCTCTGTCACCTGCAAAGCAGGGGGCAGGCGTTGACCAATGCGGCACCTCCGGCGGCGCAAAGCCCTGCTGGCACGGAGCCTGAGCCCTCCCTGCCGGATGATCCCGGTCAGGAGATGATGCCCGTGGCCCAGCCTGAACCGCAACCCACAGCGGGCGAGCCGGTCGATTGGGAGGCAAAGAACCAGAGCCGCGCGGGCGATGACTGGACTCTGACTGGCGACGTGGTTGTTCACTATCGCGATTACACGCTGAAAGCCGACAAGGTCGTCTATCACCAGTCCACAACCGAGTTGGAGGCGGAGGGCAACCTGCAGGTGGCAGGCGGTCCGACTGACGTGCTGATCTACGCCTCGCGCGGCGACATGCGGCTGAATATGCATACCGCGCGCTTCTATAACGTGCACGGCTCGCAGGGTCTGCGCAGCCTCGGCCGCACGACGGTGTACTCTACGACCAATCCGTTTCTCTTTTCAGGCAGGGTTCTGCTCGAAACCAGCGAGGGCCACTACCGCATCGTCGACGGCACGATGACCAACTGCCACCTGCCCCGGCCCGATTGGCAGTTGTTCTCTCGCAGCATCAAGCTGGAGAACGGGACGGCCTCTTCGGCCAACATGGTCTTCAAGCTGCTCGGCGTGCCTGTCTTTTACCTGCCTTACCTTCGTCATCCGGTCGATGAGCAGGGCCGTGAAAGCGGGTTTCTGATTCCCGTCATCAGCACAGGATCATCGGTCAAGGGCTACACATTTGGCGAACAGGTTTACTGGGCAATCAATCGCAGCATGGACGTGACTGTAGGAACCGAGTACTTCAGCAAGCGCGGCTGGGCGCCCAGTGGCGACTTCCGCTACAAAGGCCCTGGTCTCGATCACTTTACAGCGCGCTTCAATGCGCTCTTTGACCGCGGCTTTGTGCCAGCAACCACAACACCACCAACCGCCAATTGCCTGGCAAGCCCAACCAGCACCGGGGGCGTGAATCAGGGCGGCCTGGATATCAATGCCGTGGGCCGCAAGGATCTCAGCCCCGAGACGCGCCTTGCCGGCAACATAGAGTATCTGTCGTGCTACGTCTACCGGCTGGTCTTCAACGACAACTACTGGCAGGCGGTTGACTCCGAGGTACAGAGCAACGTCTCACTCACCCACGCACATAATGGCTTCGTACCCTCTGCCTCGCTGGATCGCTTCGAGGGCTTCGCCAGTCCCGCCAACGGCGACGAGATAAGAATCTTACACCTGCCCAGCCTGCGCTTCGACGTGCTGGACAGGCCGCTGGGCGCTTCGACTCTCTCCTGGGGCCTGGGGTCCTCGCTCGCCTATCTGACCCGATCCGAACCCTCCGGCGTTCCATTCGGGACCAGCTTTCACGCGCGTAATGTAATCCGCTACGATTTCTATCCGCATCTCTCCCTGCCTCTTGTTGGTGGCGGATGGAGCGTTGTGCCCGAGGTTGCAGTACGCGAGACTGCCTATTCGATCAGCCAGACCCCCGACCTGGCAGGCGCAAACGGCGGCACTCCCGCCATCAGACACGACCCGCTCAACCGGAACGACTTTGAAGCCTCGGTCGACCTCCGGCCGCCGGCCCTGGAGCGGGACTTCTCACTCGCGCGCTGGAACCGCGTGCTGCGCCATGTGATCGAGCCCGAGATGACTTACCGGTACGTGACAGGCATCGGCGCACGAGAGCAGAATGTGCTGCTGATCGACACCACGGACATCGCCACCAACACCAACGAAGTGGGCTTCTCACTGACCCAGCGCTTTTACCTGCGTCCGGCAGGCGGTGAGCCTTGCACAGGCGCGGATGGCACGGCCGCCGGCAACTGCCCAGCCAAGTCCCGCGAGTGGGCCAGTTGGCAGATCGCACAAACGCTCTTCATCGACCCCAACTTCGGCGGGGCGTTGATTCCCGGCCGCCGTAATGTCTTTGACTCGACTCTGGACCTGAGCGCCATCGCCTTCCTCACCTCGCCGCGCAATATCTCGCCCATTACCTCGCGCCTGCGCTTCGAGGCCATTGACAACCTGCGCATCGAGTGGGACCTGGACTACGACTCCAAGGCGGGGCGGTTGGGCGCCGACAATCTCTTTGCCGGCTACAGTTGGGGCAGCACCACAGTTGGCATCGGGCATGCGCTGCTCAACGCCGTCGACGAACAAGGCAGCGCAGCCTCCACAATCCAAAGTCAACAGGTACAGCCATTCCTCAGCATCGGCAAGCCCAACGGCGGCGGCTTCAACTTTGCAGCCAACGGTGGCTACGACTTTGTCCACGGTGCGTTGCAATACGCTGGATTGCAGGCGGTTTATAACTGGAACTGCTGCGGCGTGAGCTTTGGCTACCGGCGCTTCGCGCTGGGCTCAGTCCGCGATGAGACGCAGTGGCTCTACAGCGTTACCCTGGCCAACTTCGGCGCCGTGGGCGATATTCGCCGTTCGAACACAGCCTTCCGCGACCCGGCACTGCCACCTGCCTACTAAGAGCACTGGAGCCGGCCTTTGGGACGTGGTTTCATCGCGCCGAAGGCAAGAGAGCCCAAACCCTGCCCCCGCTGGAGTATCCTTTCTTCTAGAGGGTTTACTTTTGTCACGAATTCACTTACTAACCGGCCTGCTCATCGTAGGCTTGGCTGTTGGCTGCAGAGCCCAATCTCCCCCGCAGGGAGCATCGGACCCGACGATGAACCGGCACATCGAGGTTATGGTTCGCTCCCAGTACAATCTGCCTCCGAGCGTCACTGTGACCATCGGCGCGCGCAAGCCGAGCCAAATTCCAGGCTATGAGGCGCTACCCGTCACGCTCTCGAGAGGCGCGAAGGCCGAGGCAATCGACTTTCTGATCTCCACCGACGGCAAGACACTGGCACGGCTGGAAAAGTTCGACTTGGTCAATGACCCGATCTTCTCGATCGACGTCGCCGGCCGCCCCATTCGTGGAAACCCCGCAGCCAAAGTCACGGTCATTAATTTCGATGATCTGGAATGCCCCTACTGCGCGCGGTTGCACCAGGAACTCTTCCCTGCCACTCTGGAGCACTACAAAGACAAGGTGCGCTTTATTTACAAAGACAACCCGCTACCTCCTGACATGCACCCTTGGGCAATGCACGCTGCGGTCGATGCCAACTGCCTGGCAGACCAGAGCGGAGATGTCTACTGGACCTACGTGGATTACCTGCACTCCCACGGCCAAGAGGTGAACGGCGAGAATCGTGATCTGACCAAAAGCTTTGCCGCGCTGGATCGCATCGCCCGCCAGGAGGCCGTGCTCAGCAAGCTCGACGGCCCCAAACTGGACGCCTGCCTTGCCAAACAAGATGAGACCGCAGTACGCGCCTCGTCCAAGGAAGCTCTGTCGCTGGGGATTGAGGCCGCACCCTTCGTCTTCGTGAATGGCGAGCGCTTCGATGGCGCCCTGCCCCAGGAGCAGGTGTGGATGGTGATCGACCGGGCGCTGCTTGCCGCTGGCGAAGCATTGCCGCCGGTGTCGGTTCAGCCTGCCGGGTCAGGCAAATAAAGGGCCAGTTTTCACTATTTTCCAGTGCCTCTCAATGGGCAGAAAAAGCGGTAAGTGATGATTGCAGATGTAAATAGCCTATCGCCATGACGCCCTTGGGATTTATCCTTGATTGCCGGGGACATTTGCGCCCCTTGGGGGATATCAGGTTGCAGATCAAAGCTCTTTTTCACATACCATCTCGTTTGGCCGTACCTGTTCTCTGCTGTGGAGCCTTGTTGGCGGTCGCCGCCGGGTGTCACCGGTCGTCGCCCTCTCCGGACGTGATGGCGACTGTAAACAGCAAGGAGATTCTGCGTTCCGACCTGGAGAAGTATTACAAGGCCAATCTGAGTGACAGCGCCCCGAAGCCCTCCGCCGAACAGGCCGATATTGTTCGCCTCAATATCCTGCGCCAGATGATCGACGACGAGATTCTGTGGCAGCGCGCCGCCAAGCTGAATCTGGCCGCCAGCGACGATGACGTCAACGCCAAGGTCACCGAGATGAAGGTGCCCTACACGCCCGAGGAGTGGGATAAGCAGCTCCAGGCGCGCAATATAACCATGGACGACCTCAAGCGCGATCTGCGCCGCTCGCTGACCAAGACCAAACTGCTGAACAAGGAGATTGAGTCGAAGATCACCATCACCGACGCGGAGATCAGCGGCTACTATGCAGCGCACAAGTCGGAGTTCAATCTGATCGAGCCGCAGTATCACCTGGCGCAGATCGCGGTCACCAGCGCACCTGCGGAACAAGCCGGCGGCAACCTGCAGAACAACAAAGCCTCAGGCGATGCCGACGCAAAGAAGAAGATCCAGGCGCTTCACGCCAAGCTGGTGAGCGGCGACGACTTCGCCACACTTGCCATGAATTTCTCGGAGAATCCGAACACTGCCTCGAATGGCGGTGACATGGGCTTCGTAGCCGAGTCGCAACTACACACCGACCAGGATGTCTACAACGCCGTGGGTAGGCTCAAGCCAGGAGAGATCACCGACGTTCTTACGGTGTATGACAACGCCGGTCCTAGCCGCCGGGCCATGGGATACGCGATCTACAAGTTGATTGCGCGCGAGCCGGCCGGTCAGCGCGAGTTGAATGACCCGCGCGTGCAGCAGGTTATCCGCCAAGGCCTGAGAGAGGGGCATGCACAACTGCTGCAGAACGCCTACTTCGAGGTGCTCCACAACGAAGCCAAGATTCACAATTACCTTGCCGACCAGATTCTCAAACAGGGTGCGCAGTAAGGCGCGCCGCCGAACAGCTTGAGAGGGTTTCCAATCGTTGCAAACAGAAACAGTCTGCCATTGGGCAGACTGTTTCTGTTTGCATTCTGAAGAGCAGATGCGTACCTCAAGCGCGCGCTTGCTGC
>CAYVMS010000089.1:0-12054 GCA_964452615.1 uncultured Occallatibacter sp. | reverse complement strand
GCGTAATCTGGCCTCCCTGGCAGTCGATCATGTCGTCGGGCGCGGCCAGATGTTGGTCAAGAGCCGCCGAGTAAGTGACGAGTTTGAAGACCGAGCCGGGCTCATAGACATCGCTGACCGCGTGGTTGCGCAAGAGCGCCGGAGTGGTGCGCCTAAAGAGATTTGGATTGAAAGTTGGACGAATCGCCAGCGCGAGAATCTGGCCGGTATGCACGTCTTGCACGACCACGGTGCCGTTGTCCGCATGGGTGGTCTGCATCGCGTGATCGAGAGCCCGTTCTGCCTGGAACTGAATATTCTCATCGATGGTGAGCACCAGGTTCTGTCCCGGCGCAGGTTCGCGTTCGCTCGATCCGAGTACGTGGCGGCGCGCATCCATCGCGGTGAACATGCGGCCAGGCACGCCGTGCAACTGCGGCTCAAACTTCAGCTCAAGGCCACCCAGTCCGCTGTCGTCCAGGCCGACATAGCCTAAGACTTGCGCGGCGATCTCGTTATCCGGATAAAAGCGCTGGAACTCTTTCTGGAAATAAATGCCCTTGAGCGCTCCCGATGTTATCTGCGCTTTGACTTTCTCCGCGGTATCAGGCGTGACGCGGCGAGCGACCCAGGCAAAGTTGCGACCCGCATCGAGACGCGAGGCGATCTGCTCATCGGTGGTCTGCGCGTCCTCTGGGTCAGTGTGGACGATTGCGGCGAGAGCATGAGCGGCTGCATGTTTGTCGTCCATCTCGCTGGGGACGGCAAAGATGGAGTCGACCTGCACCGTCATGGCCAGTTCGCGCAGGTTGCGGTCATAGAGCACGCCGCGGCGCGGAGCCACCTCGAAGGTGCGCTGCTGCTGGCGCTCGGCGCGTTCGACATATTCTTTGTGGCGCACCACCTGGAGCCAGAAGAGACGCGAAGCAATCAGAATGGCCCAGCAAAAAAAGAAGAGGCAGATAAGCCAGAAGCGCGCCAGCTTCAGAGGCGTGGCGCGCGGGGTGGTGTATCGGTTCCGGCTGGGTCGAACGGGAGACGCCATGGACAATTGCTCCGGAACGATTTCAGCTTCTAGCTACTAGCCGAATCAAGCTCACAAATCGTCCTATGTTCCTATTTTACGCAACTGTCAATGCAAGCCCTGCAACTGCTTGCTCGCGTGCGGTAATTCCCTCAGGGGCTAAAGCCCTTTTTTTCTTCTCGGCCTTATTCGGCACGACTAAAGTCGTGCCCTGATACAAGGCCTAATTTATGCGACCCGTTCTAGCAGCTAGTTGTGAGACCATTTTTGGCGGCTAAAAGCTAATAGCTGTTCCTTACAGCAGTGGGAGGGGTAGCCTGCGCCATCACTGGAGTTCCGGCGTCAGAGCCAAGAGTTGGATGAACCATCTGGCCCGGTTGAGGTTCGGCAAGGCCCATCTCGCGCGCCAACTTGTCGATGCGTTCCGGTTGGGTGAGCTGCGCCTCAGACAAGCGCAACTGGCGATTTTCCTCCCGCAACTGTTCGCGGACCTGCTTCTCCGACTCGATCCGATACCCCTTCTCGATGGCGCTGAAGTGTTGCAAACCATAGGCCATAGTCAACGAAAAAAGGATCGTGACAGCCATGGAGAATTGACGAATCTGGCGGGCACGCACCGGATCGGGCGCCTTGACCAGGCGGCTGTTGTCAAAGTGCTTGGGAAAGCTGAACTCGGGCGTGCGCACTCCGCGGCGCCGCGCGGCTTGTTGCGCCATCAAGTCGGCGTTCCGCTCGGCGACCCGCGCGCTCAGGCTTCGGCCCGCTTCAAAATAAGATGTTGTGCATGCCGCCATGGTGTCCTCTCTTAAGTGGTTAGTGAACCGTGGTCAGTTACCTATAACCTTGGACTGACAACTGTTTACCGATCACTGTTGACTGTCTCTCCGCCGCCCTCAACTTTGCGCTCCGCGAACGCGGGTTACGTTCTAACTCCTCTTCACCAGCGGTTACCGGTTTCCTGGTGAGAATTTCCCATATTCCCTGCCGCGCGCCCTCGCGCAGGCTGTCTTTGACGATGCGATCTTCCAGCGAGTGAAAGCTGATCACGGCCAGTCTTGCGGAGGGCTTAAGCAACTTGGGCGCGGCCTCCATCAAACTCCTGATCTCATCTAACTCGCGATTCACATAAATACGAAGAGCCTGAAAGGTTCTTGTCGCCGGATGAATATGCGCCTGTTTCATTGCCGGGGCGGCAGATGCAACGATACGGGCTAACTGCCCCGTGGTTGTAACTGGCCGCCCTCGAACAATGGCTCTGGCGATTCTCCGCGACCTCCTTTCCTCTCCGTATTCGTAAATGAGGTCTGCTAACTCATGTTCGCTCGCCTCGTTTACCACTTGTGCGGCGGTCGGTCCGGTACGCATGTCAGTACGCGAATCCATGCGCATATTCAACGGTCCGTCCGCCATGAAGCTAAATCCTCTCGAGGGTTCATCGAGTTGCATGCTGCTCACTCCAAAGTCGGCCAGCAAACCATCCACCGAACCCGGCTGCAAGTGGCTCTCAATCGAACTGAAGGCCTCGCCAATCAGAGTTACCTTGGGTGCCTGGCTGCCTAACTCGCTGCAAACCGCATCTAACTTCGCCTTGGCTAGCTCAAGCGCTTCCGGGTCTCTGTCAAAGCCCACCAGATGCCCTCGGGCTCCAAGCAGCTTTGCAATCCCGGCCGCATGACCAGCAAGTCCGAGCGTGCAGTCCACCACCGTGGACCCTGGGCGCACCCGGAGAAAATCGATCGCTTCTTGAAAAAGAACTGGCGCATGACGTTCCGTAGACTTATTCATGCGCGCCCCCTGGGGGACAATCTCGGAGACGAGTTACACATCGTATCCAGTAAGTGCATCCAAATCCTGTGCGCTGAACGGGCCAGCTTTTACGTTCTCCCGCAGGCTATTCAGGCTCTTCACTCTCAACAGATTTCCTTCGCCGGAAACCTTCACTTCCACATTCGCCATGCCCGCGTTGCGCAGTTCTTCGGGAAAAAGCAAGCGCCCCTGCGGGTCCATGTCAGCCCGGTCGCCGTAAAGCGTGTACCTCTCCAGCAGCTTTTGCCGTGCCGGATGGCTCTTGGGCATCTTGAAAACCTTGGCCATGTGCTGCTGCCACTCCGGCATCGGATAGATCTCGGCGTCCAGGCCTTCGCGGCTCACGATGTAGAATGCATTGAAGTCTTTGCCGTACTTCTTCTCGATGAATTCCTTGAAGTCGGCAGGCAGTTTCAAACGTCCACGGTCGTCCAGTTTCGCTTTTGGATTGCCAATGAAGCCAACCTGCAGGTCATCCCAGGCGCCAACAGTTCCAGAGGCGACCCCAGTCGGGGTCATCGGTTCGCTGGTCGGGTTGGTTTCCGGGTTGTCCATCACCTGTTGCTCGATTCCGGGCCGTTTTTTCTAATCGGTCCACTGATTTGACCCATGTACCCCCAAACTCTCCCGTTTGGGCCCACTCAGACCCCTAGTATGGCGCATAATTTCGCTGCGCGATACATAAAAGCTGTGCATTTCTGAAAAGTTTTTTTGCCAGCGTGATGCGAAGGGAAACCGAACGGGATCGGGTTTGGAAGTAAAAACACCAGTAATCGAGAATCGACGAACTGTACCCACTACTAATAGTGCGCGGTTACTTGTTTGATTCCCACAAATTTAACGGTGAGCCGGGAGATTCGATTGCGTGATATAAGGCGAACGAAGAGCGAATATCTTACTCGGCGGTCGTTGCAAAACCATTTTCCCGGCGCTGCCGCTCCAGCACCAGCTTTAATAGGTAGATAACGACCAGAGCATTGACGGTAAGCAAGCCGACGCGGATCGGCGTGAAGCGGCGATAGACCTCGAAGATCTCCCAGGGCAGGAAGGACGCCGTAATGGCCAGGGTAAGGTATTCGGCCCAGGTCTTTTCAAGATACAGCCCGATTCCCTCAATCATGTCGAGCCCGGCGTAGATGAAAAATACCTCGCCGATGCGCCGCAACATGTGGTCGTCAAGGATGTTCGCCTTTTCGAGGAGGAAGTTGATGAAGCGCGGCTCGGTATTGAAGCGCAGATGATCGATAAAACGCTGGAGTTCGTCGCCGACATCCTTGTGGAGCAGTCTCAGCGCCCCTACCCCAACAGCCGCAAAGAGCAGAGCCTGCGTCAGCTTGAAGGCCGCGATCAGCATGAGCCACGTATTGCGGTGCTGGGGTGGCTTGTCGAGCTGAGTTGGAGATTTGCTCATCATCTTGCTGAGGGACTCGCAGCCCTCCTGCCTGCCTCTACGTTAACTGAAGATAGGCTGTTCTGCTAACGGCAAACCAGCGACCTGCTTTCAACTCCAACTTTCAGCTTCGTCACCTCTCAGTTCCAACCCCCTGTTCGCTCATCCCCTGCGCACTTTACAATTAACGATGATGACCACGCTAACTCACGCACAGCAATTGCTTTCGATCCTGGCCCGTTTGAGCTTCCGCCTAGGCCAGTTCAAGCTCTCCTCGGGCGGCACAAGCGACTACTACGTCGACTGCCGCACCACGACCCTGCATGCCGAGGGCGGTCGCCTCACCGGGCACGCAATTCTCGAGTTGCTGGAGCAGAACGGCATTGAGGCCGAAGCGGTTGGCGGGCTCACGCTGGGCGCAGACCCCATCGTGTCGAATGTGGCCACGGCCAGCGCATGGCGTGCGCAGTCGAAGCATGGCGCGCCCTTGCTGCACGGCTTTCTGGTTCGCAAAGCCGAGAAGGCTCACGGCACCGGCCGCCGCATTGAAGGCTTCAATAGCCCCGGCGCGCGCGTTGTGATTGTGGATGACGTCTGCACCACGGGCGCCTCGACCATCAACGCAATCGAGGCCGCTCGCGAAGCTCAGATGACCGTGGCCGCAGTGGTTTGCATTGTCGAGCGCCAGGAGGCGAATGGCCGCCCTGCCGTCGAAGCTGCAGCACAGGGCGTTCCTTTTCTGAGTCTGTTCACGGCCGGGCAAGTCCGGGCAGAGCACATCAAGCAAAATTCAGCCGTCAACGCCTAATCCGGAGTTCGCGCACATGCAATCAGGGCTGGCCCGCTCTGCGAGTCAGCCCTGATTGCTTTTGCAAACCCAACACTAATCTTACTAATTGGACGCTGACTGCTCAGGCATTTCAGTGGTGTTCTCGAGCAACCGAATCTCAACGCGGCGATTCTGCCTGCGGCCTTCGGCGGTTGTGTTGGGAGCCACTTCCTTGTCCTTGCCGATTCCGATCAAATAGAACCTGTGCGCGGGAACTCCATACTTCGACGCAAGATACTGCACCGCAGCATCGGCCCGCCGCTGGCTCAACTCATAGTTGTATTGCGCAGGCCCGGTCGAGTCTGTTCCGCCCGTCACTTCGAGAATGAAACTCTTCGCCGAAGCAAGCTGCCCGGCAAATCCATCCAATTGCGTGCGGTCTTCCGCACTCAGCACGGATTTGTCAAAACCGAAGGTGACTGCGACGTTGGCTGTCGGGTGGTAGTTATCCAGCCCCTTCACGACACTCTCCAGCGTATCTGCGCGATGCACCACGTTGTCCGCAGCCATCTGCGCATCGCTGGCTGCCTTGTTGGCATCCTGAGCGTTTCGAGTTGCCGTATCAGCGGCACCCTGGGCCTGCTTGATCCCCGCCATTGCCCGGTCGTCCACGTCGCGCAGATTTCTGTTGTTTTCCGCGGTCTTCTGATCCAACTGGTTGGTGTGATCAACCAGTGGCGCCGTCTCGTTGCGCACGTAGTTCTTGGTTGCGCACCCAGTCGCGCCCGCTACGGCGAAGACCGCCACCAAACTAAACGCTCCAAACCGGTATGCGTTCATATTTTTGTCCCTTCTCTGCCACACATCCTGCGCTGCGGCAAATCCGCATGAGGTGCTGGCACCGACCTCACCCTGCTTATTGCATGTGCAGGTCCAAACGCCAACCCTAGGCAACCATATGAAAACAAGCATTTTGCATGCGTAAGCGCGTAGCTGCTGCCGGCTCCGACCGTGTACTTTTTACCTCTTCCGGTAAGGATTGCGGGGAACAGGGATCAGAGGTCAGAGAGCACCGATCAGTCTTGCTCAATTAGCAGGCCTAAGCACTTCGGCCTGATCCCTAATTCCTGTTCCCTGTTCTTCAACCCGCTATCCTAGAAACTGGCACTCGCTCCATGGACCTCTACGAGAAAATCCGGACGCTCCCCACACAGCCTGGCGTGTATCTCTACAAGAACGCCGAGGGCGAGGTTATCTATGTGGGCAAGGCGAAGAACCTGCGCTCGCGAGTGCGGTCCTATCTTTTGGAAGCCTCTCAGGCCAATGCCAAAACCGGCTCGCTGATGCGCGAGGCCGTTGATCTCGAATACATTCTCGTCGCCAACGAGCACGAGGCACTGGCCCTTGAAAACAACCTCATCAAGCAGCGTCATCCGCGCTTCAACATTCTGCTGCGCGACGACAAAACCTACCCATATGTGAAGCTGACGATGGCCGACCGCTTCCCTAAAGTCTTCGTCACCCGCCGTCTGCGCAAGGATGGCGCGGCTTACTATGGTCCTTACTTTCCCGGCAACCTGGCCTATCGCATCGTCGAGCTGATTCATCGCAGCTTCCTCATTCCCAGTTGCAAGGTGGATCTCTCGCGCTATCATCCGCGCGCCTGCTTGCAGTTCTACATCCATCGCTGCCTCGGGCCTTGCGTTGAGGACCTCACCACTCCCGAGATTTACGCAAATGCGGTGCGTGATGCGCAACTCCTACTCGAAGGTAGAGCCGCCGAACTGGAGCGTTCACTCACTGAACGCATGATGGCTGCCGCCGAGGCAGAGCAATTCGAGGCTGCGGCTCGGCTGCGCGACCAGCTCTCGACCGTGCATCAGCTTCAGGAGAAGCAGCGCATCGCCACAGCCGAGCAGGGCGACGATGCCGATGTCTTCGGCTATCACTTCGAGGCCGGCTCGCTGGCTGTGAATCTCTTTCATCTTCGCGCCGGTAAGATCGTCGATCGCCGCGAATTCTTCTGGGAAGACTTGCCTGACCTCCTTGAAGCCGCCAGTCCAGAGACTGATACGCCAGAAGACCTCCGTGCCCCATCCATTCCGCTTTCTTCTGCGGAATGGGTGGGAAACCATGAACCCCAACCTGTGCCAGCCAATCAAATAAACCCCTCCGACAGGGAGACTCCCTTCCACGCCGGCGCAGTCTTCTCCGCGCTCCTCAAGCAGCTTTACATCGACCAGCATTATGTGCCGCGCACGATTCTTGTTCCCACGGAGTTCGACGATCGCGAGGCATTAGCCGAGTTACTCAGCCAGCGCAGGGGCCATCGCATCGAAATTGCCGTTCCGCAGCGCGGCGAGAAGCGGTCACTTGTCGACCTGGCAAGCCAAAATGCAAAGCAATCCTACACGCAACGCTTCAGAGTGCTGGAGCCTTCGCGCAAAGCCATTCAAGAGGCGCTGGCCGACATACTGATGCTGCCAGAGCTGCCGCGCCGCATCGAATGCTTCGACATCTCGCACATCCAGGGCGCGGAGACGGTAGCATCGCTCGTCGTCTGGGAAGACGGCAAGATGAACAAGCAGGCCTATCGCAAGTTCAAGGTGATGACCGTGCTAGGCGTGGACGACTTCGCATCGATGCGCGAGGTGATCACACGCCGCTACCGCCGACTGCTCGAAGAAGCACCGAGGGATGGAAACAACGCCGAAAAGCAACGAGGTTCATTATCAAGGAACGATCTTGATCCGGCTAAGACCTCCGTGTCAGGACACGACTTCAAAAGTCCTATATCAGGGCACGACTTCAGTCGTGCCGAAGATGACCCAAAATCGTCGCGGGCTTTAGCCCCTGAGAAAAAACCCTCCAAGGAGCCCAAGACCCTCCCGTCGTTAATCCTCGTCGATGGCGGCCTCGGCCAGCTTCACGCCGCTGCCGAGGCGCTTGAATCGCTCGGCCTGACCACGCAGCCGCTGGCGTCAATTGCCAAAAAAGAAGAGATCATCTATCTCTACGGCAATGAGGACGAGCCTGTGGTTCTCGACCGACATTCACCAGTGTTGCACCTGATTCAGGTTATTCGCGACGAGAGCCATCGATTCGCCATTGGGTATCACCGCCAGCGCAGAGCGATGCGCGACCGCGACTCCGAGTTACTGAATATTCCTGGCGTAGGCCCGCAGACGAGACAGCGGTTACTAACTCACTTCGGCAGCCTGCGCGACGTGCAGCAAGCTACCGCCGAATCGCTGGCTGCCGTGGTGCCGCGCAAGACGGCAGAGACGATATGGGGACACTTTCACAAAACATCTATCCAAGGTCAGACCGTATAGAATGCAGACCAGATAAACGTCCAATTCAATGAGCCCTTTCCACCGAATCTCCGAACCCGACCATATTGCAGCGCATGTACATTGCAGGTTGAACCGTGCGGAATTGGAGCAAAGCGAACTGTGTGGATGTTTCTATTGCATATCGATCTTCTCCCCGAACAGCATCGTTGAATGGATTGACGACGGCCAAACTGCTATGTGCCCTAAGTGTCCGGTTGACTCGGTCATCGGGTCAGCTTCAGGCTACCGGATCACGAAGAAGTTCTTGGAGCGAATGCAGGCACACTGGTTCTAGCTCAAACGTCCTATGCCCTACCAGTCTTTCCCCAAGGGTTAGCCCTTCATCAGACCTTAACGTGCAAATTCGTGCGATTTGAAAGAAAATAGAGGTAGACACGTTTCTGATGACGACAAGAGGAACGCTTGGCAGCTATACAGATGGAAACTAGAAAGTGGACTGCACAGGAATTTGAACAGCAGGTTCTAACCAGCAGCCCCAAGATTGCGATCTTCGATTGCGATGGAACACTATGGGGCGGGGACGCCGGCTATGGATTCATGGCCTGGTCGATCGACCAGGGGATCGTCTCGCGATCGACCAGCGATTGGATAGACACGCGCTATCGCGGCTACCTGGCCGGCAAGGTGAGCGAGTTGGAGATCTGCGGCGCAATGGTGCAAATGTACGCGGGACTGCGCGAGCAGGAGTTGCGCGAGGCTGCGGCGCGGTATGTGAGTGAGTTTGTGAAGCCGCGCGTCTTTGCCGAAATGGCCGCACTGGTTGCCGCACTGCGTCAGGCCGGTGTCGAGATTTGGGCCGTCAGTTCCACGAACAAGTGGGTGGTCGCCGAAGCCGTGCGCGAATTCGGGATTCCCGAGGAGCGCATCCTGGCCGCCGAGGTGCGCGTCGCTGACGGCCTCATCACAAGCGAGCTTATTGACGTCCCGACTGACGAAGGCAAGGCCGCTACGCTGGCACGGGTTGGAATGCCGCATCCCGATGCGGTATTCGGCAACTCGATCCACGATCTGGCGATGCTCAAGATCGCGCGCAATGCCTTCCCGGTCAATCCGTCTCCGGCGCTGATCGAGGCGGCTGCAAAGAACGGCTGGGGCTACTTCAGACCTGAGGCCGCCGAGGGCGTTGCAGCAGCCGTCGGAGGAGAGTGATTCTTCTTCGGCGCTTCAGCAGGATCGCCAGAGGCATCTCAACTGACGTACCGCGATATGCGCAGCGCAAAGATGCACCCGTTCTGGTGCGATTAAACTAATTGAGTGGAAGACCTCGAACCGATGAACGATCCTCGGCCTGCTGGGCCAGCCTTACGCTTCGTGGCGGCAGGTCTTATTGTACGCAACGGCGAAGTGCTGATCGGTCAACGGCGTCCGGACCAGCCCATGGCGCTGATGTGGGAGTTTCCCGGCGGCAAGATCGAGGCCGGCGAAAGCCCGGAGGAGGCGCTGGCCCGCGAGTTGGATGAGGAGCTGGGAATTCGCGCCATCATCGGCCCGCGCGTCACGCGCGTCCGCCACAACTATCGTCATGGTGGCGCGGTCGACCTGCAGTTCTTTGCCGTGCACGAGTTCGCCGGCGAAATCGAGAGCCGCATCTACCACCAGGTGCGCTGGGTGAGACTCGAAGACCTCTCGGGCTACGACTTTCTGGCCGCCGACCGTGGACTGATCCGCGACCTGGCAGCCGGAAAGCTGCTCTAACCACCTGCCGGGGATAAGAAAGCCATCCGAAACTGCAGCGAAATTAATATTCTTTCGTGACTGGGAACACTTGCAGGGGGGTCCGGTGTCTAAGACAATAGGGAATGCGGAACACTTGGTCTAGTAGCCTGTGTCCGTTTCCCGCGCACTCGATTGTAGTTTCGGATCTCCAGCGGTGCATTTTTGAGCCGTTTGGGGCGAGTGGCCGTAGAGGAGGCCAGTTTTTCACGCGGCGCAGCTCTGCCGGGTGCAATTGGGCTTCGGATGCGGTAATGTGGGAGGACTCTGAAATGCAGGTGGACCTCACCATGGGCAATCTTGCCAGCGCGCTGACCTTTCAAACCCAAGAGACGGCCCTGATCGCGGATCTGCAGGCCGGCTCGGAAGAAGCCTTTGCGGGGCTGATAGCGCGCTACCACCAACCCATCTTTTCGCTGTTGGCCCGTACCGTTCAGGACCGCGAAGCCGCAGCCGATATGACCCAGGAAGTCTTCGTTAAAGTCTTCCGGGGGGTGGGCAGTTTTCATGGTGAATCGTCGCTGCGAACCTGGATCTATCGGATCGCACTGCGCGAGGCTTCAAACCAGCGCCGCTGGTGGATGCGCCACAAGCAGGCGGAGGTTCCGATCGAGCAGGAGGTCTTCGAATCTGAATCGCGGCAGCCGGTGCTGCTGAAGGAGACCCTGGTCGACCCGGCCGAGTCCCCGTTTGATATTGCATTGCACGAGGAGAACCGGACCCGTGTCGAGGCGGCCTTGAGCCAGGTGCCTGAACCCTTTCGCACCACCCTCATCCTGCGCGACATTGAGGGGTTTGTTTACGAGGAAGTGGCGGAGATGCAGGGCGTGAATCTGGGGACCGTCAAGTCACGGCTAGTGCGTGGACGAGCGGCCTTAAAGGCGATTCTGATGGCTCCGGCACAGGGCAGACCATGCGCGGAGCGCGCCGGCTTTGAAATGCCCCTTGGAGAGGAGGCGCAATGAGCGAATGTATGGCGGTACAAGCGAAATTTTCGGAGTACCTTGACGGCCTTCTGAGCGGACGCGAGATGCAGAGTGTTGCCGCCCACCTTGAGCATTGCGGTGAGTGTGAAGGCGAATGGAAGTTGGCTCAGCAGACCCAGTCCTCTCTGGCCGCTCTTGGCCCGGTTCCTGAGCCGGAAGATCTTCCCTTGCGGATTCGCGTGGCCATCAGCCACGAACGGGCGCGCCGCCTCCAGAGCCCCTTCCACGCCTTCAATCTCGCCTGGAAGAACACTGTTGGTCCCTTCCTTTTGCAGGCTGCGGGAGGTTTTGCTTCAGCGGTGCTGCTGATGGGCTCGGTCATCCTGCTGGTGGGCATGTTTACTCAGCCGGAGACCGCTCAGGCCTCGGCAGATGAGCCTCTGGGAATGGCAACCGCGCCACGATTCCTCTATCTTTCCAGTGTGGTTGGCGAAGATCAGATCGACCCAGTATCCAGCCCTGTGGTTGTTGAGGCGTACGTGAATGGCGCTGGCCAAGTGTATGACTATCGCATCGTCTCCGGCCCCACCGATGAGACCACCCGTGCGCAGGTTGAGAATCTGCTCTTATGGAGCCGCTTTGAGCCGGCTCGCCGCTTTGGCCAGCCCGTTCCCGGACTTGCCGTGCTCTCCTTCTCAGGAGTATCGGTGCGCGGGTAATCTGCGCGAGCTCCGCAAAGGTACCCCTGACACACTGAAAATCAGAATATTTTCCTTGACGTCCATCAAATAGTAATCATTTTGTCCCACAATGTGATCCTCTGCCCGAGGATCATTTAGTGCTGTGATTTCAATTTTTAGCCCGTATGGAAACGAAAGTAAGCGTTTTCAGTTCTGGATGGTTACTAACGTTATTTGAATATTCTCCTTATTTTCCCCCTTCACGTTACTAAAGAATCGGTCTACGCTCTTCTTGCGCACTTTTGCGCTCGAAAGAGGAACCCCGATGATGAAATCCCTCCGTATTGCCGTTGTCGCCGCCCTATTCGTATATTTTGCTCCAATCGTTCTTGCCGCTCCGAACATTCCACT
>CAYVMS010000088.1:0-12119 GCA_964452615.1 uncultured Occallatibacter sp. | reverse complement strand
ATCCAGTCGCGCGTGAAGCGGCAGATGGAGCGGGCACAAAAAGAGTATTACCTGAACGAAAAGATCAAGGCCATCCAGAAGGAGTTGGGCCGCGGCGAAAAGAGCGAGTTCGACGAGCTGCGCAAGAAGATCGAGTCCGCTGGAATGCCAAAAGAGGTTTTGGACAAGGCTATTCAAGAGCTCAAGAAACTCGAAGCCATGCCGCCGATGTCTGCCGAATCGACCGTGAGCCGCAACTACATTGACTGGCTGCTGGCCGTGCCGTGGAAGAAAAAGTCGAAGGAGACGCGGTCCATCGAGTTCGCCGAAAAGGTGCTGAACGCGGACCACTATGGCCTGGAGAAGATCAAGGAACGGATTCTGGAATTCCTGGCCGTTCGCCAACTGGTGAAAAATCCCAAAGGATCGATTCTCTGTTTCTCAGGGCCTCCAGGCGTAGGCAAGACCTCGCTGGGCATGTCGATTGCGAAGGCCACTGGCCGCAAATTTGTGCGGCTCTCGCTGGGCGGCGTGCGCGACGAGGCAGAGATTCGCGGACATCGCCGCACATACATTGGAGCGTTGCCGGGGCAGATCATTCAGCACATGAAGCGGGCCGGAACGAAGAACCCGGTCTTTCTTCTCGATGAAGTGGACAAGATGGCTTCAGATTTTCGCGGCGACCCGGCGTCGGCGCTGCTCGAAGTGCTGGACCCGGAGCAGAACGCGACCTTTCAGGATCACTATCTCGATGTGGACTACGACCTCTCGCAGGTGCTGTTTGTTGCAACGGCCAACGTGATGCATACGGTGCCGGCTGCCTTGCAGGATCGCATGGAGGTTCTGCGACTGCAGGGATACACGGAGCAGGAAAAGCTCGAAATCGCCAAGCAATATCTGGTGAAGAAGCAGCGTGAGCAAACCGGACTGAGCGAGAAGAACATCGTTTTCAAGGACGATGCGATCATCGAAGTCATTCGCAACTACACGCGCGAGGCGGGCGTGCGCAACCTTGAGCGCGAGATCGGCAACGTCTGCCGCAAGGTGGCTCGTAAGGTAGTCAAGGCTGGCGCAAAGCACAAGGAAGAGCTGACGGCCGCGAATATCAACGAGTTTCTCGGTGTGGCTAAGTATCGCGACTCCGAGGTGCATGAGAAGAGCGAGATCGGCCTCGTCACAGGGCTCGCGTGGACCGAGGTCGGCGGCAGCATTCTGACGACGGAAGTGCAGGTGCTCGACGGCAAAGGCAAGCTGACCATCACCGGCCAGTTGGGCGACGTGATGCAGGAGTCGGCGCAGGCCGCGTTGAGCTATATTCGCGGACGGGCGCAGGCCCTGGGGCTGAGCCGCGAGTTCTATCGCAATGTCGATCTACACCTGCATGTGCCTGAAGGCGCCATCCCCAAGGACGGCCCCTCGGCAGGCATCACCATGGCCACGGCTCTGGCGAGTGCGCTGGCCAAGATTCCTGTGCGCCGCGACATCGCAATGACGGGCGAAATTACGCTGCGCGGCAAAGTGCTGGCCATCGGCGGATTGAAGGAGAAGCTGCTGGCTGCTTTGAGGGCGGGCATCTTCGAGGTGATCCTGCCGCGCGCCAACGAGAAAGACATCGCCGAACTGCCGGACAATATCAAGAACTCGATCAAGCTGCACTTTGTCGATCAGATGGATGAGGTGCTTGCGCTGGCTCTGGAGGGACCGCTGCCAACGGCGCTGCCAGCGACGAACGATGTGTTGGCCGCTGCGCCGGGTGAGATCGGGACGAATCTGCCCGCTCCGCAATAAGACCGCTGAACGAGAGGCACGGCGATGTTCGAACGGTTTACAGAGCATGCTCGACGAGCGATTTTCTTCGCTCGTTATGAAGCTTCCTTTCAATCTTCCGGTGAAATAACGGCAGGACATATTATCGTCGGCGTTATACGGGAAGCGGAATCGCACTCTGTTGCCGCGAGTTTCCTCAAGGATCATGAGACAAATCTTCGTTCCACGCTTGGTACTCCTATGCCCAGCGGAAAAGCACTGATAGATCTCATGAAGGATATTCCTTTGGATCGAAACGCAAAGATGGTTCTGGCCGATGCAATCAACGAAGCTGAATTGGATAACTCGTTTTATATCTACACCGACCATCTTTTGCGCGGCGTCCTGCGATTTCCCAATGAAGCCGCCGACGCGCTCCAATCTATTTCGCTCGATCTCGCCAGGGCCAGTGCCGCTTCCGAGCTCATTCGCGCCAAATATCCTCCCAAGAAGACTCTTTACCATCATCTCTTCGGGAGTCCGTTTCAAGCACATCGAGTCGCACTTGCGAAGTTGCTCGCATTCCTGATCGTAATCACATTGGCGTCGCTTCTCATTCGCTGGCTCAACTGAAGATGCGGATGCCCCGCTCCTGTATCGTTGGAGTTGATGCGCTATACGACTCAATTTCTGCTTTCGGCGATGGCCGCTGAGCAATTCCCTGCCCCAGATGTGCCGGAGATCGCCTTTCTGGGCCGCTCGAATGTTGGCAAATCGAGCCTGCTGAATACACTCACAGGCGACAAGGCAGCCAAAGTCTCCTCGACACCGGGACGCACGCGAGCGATCAACTTCTTTGCTCTTCTTGACCCAAGCCAGCGACGGAAATTTGTCTTTGCCGATCTACCGGGCTACGGCTACGCCAAGATTTCAAAGTCCATCTCGGCAGGTTGGCCGGAGTTCATCGAGCCTTATCTGGCGATCCGGTCGACTCTCAAGCTGTGCATCTGCCTCGTGGACTCGAATGTGCCCGCGCAGGAGAGCGACAAGCAGTTGATCGACTGGCTGCGAGCCGCGGAGCGCGAGTTTGCCGTGGTGGCCACAAAGGTTGACCGGCTGAGCGGCAACGAGCGCACACGCAACCTGCAAGCGCTGAAGAAGGGACTGGAGTTGGACGAGGTGCTGGCTGTCTCCGCCAAGACCGGCTATGGCGTCAAGGAGTTGTGGACCCGGATCGAAGCTACCGGCGGTGAGCAAGACTAAGGTGATGCGCTGCTTCCTCGGTCTGAGGCGGGCGGAAGTAATGCACCTTGGAATCGCCCTGGCCGCTCAGCCGGATCTCCACCGGAACGGCAATCTCGCAGTTCTCCATCTGATGGCGCACCCGCTCAACAAAGCACTTTGCCGTGCATGTCTTTGAGCGCAGCAGGCGCACCCCCTGCGCCAGTCTGCCGAGATAACGCGGGGCGAGGCGAAGCCAGCGTCTGGTTGCCCAATCCTCCTGGCTTTTGGAACAGCCAATACACTCACCTGCAACCGCATCAAGCCTGGAAAGCCAATGGGTCTGCGAGCCAGTGACATTCCAGGTCATCACGGTCTCGCCTCTCTTTGCCGCAGCAGGCTCAATCTGGCGCGCTCCCTCGATAAGGAAGGCCTCGAATCTTGGCGCATCCGGGGCTCCTGGCGGCAGCAGATCGGGCAGGACACCGCGCTCCACCATCTCGTTTTCGATCACTTCCGGCGACTTGCCTACGCAAACAGCAACCGTTTCGCCCTTTCGAAGCTCATTTTTCAGAATGCGCAGCGCCTCGTCGAGCGAGGTCACAAGGAAGTCGATGACTCCGTCGCGAATGGCCTGCTTCTGTATTGCAACGTCTGCCGAGGCGGTCAGCGTGGCTGCTCCAGCAATGTTGGCCGCAACTACCAATGCGCTCCCAACGCCGTCTAGATCCCCAGCATAGAAGAGCTTGCCCCCCAAGCCGCGCTCACGATCCGGCGAGGCTTCCGGCACGGCAGCTCGAACCAGCCCAGCGTAAAGCCAGTCTACCGTAGCGGCAAACGAACGTGACAGATTTGAATCGATGGTCACCGCGGAACCTCCGTCGATCCCGTTCAGAGCTGACAAGTGAATTTGACCATCTCATCCTCAACGATCCGGTGAGAGCCCGAGTGAAATGTCCGGTGCGTGCGGGGAAGCGCAGGCAAGTTAACATTATGTCCTATCTCAAATGCGTTAAGAAGTGCAAAACCGAATACTTCAGTTATTGACGTATTTTTTGAGGCTCCGTCAGCATTTGCGGCGTGAGTTGCCAATCGTTGCAGGAGTCTCGGGCAAAGGCGGGCACTCGCAAACCGGCAGATTCTTTCGACGATTGAGCCACTTGCAAAATTACCTTCAAGCTATAGATTGTGTCAGGGGACGACTTCATAGGCTGCGGAAAAGATCCAGTAAGGCGTGAAATCGACGAAATACATCCCTCAGGGCTAAAGCCCATCATTTGTTTTGTTGCGTTTGCGGCACGACTAAAGTCGTGCCCTGAGACATTTTGCAGTCTTTATGCAATTTTGCAAGTGGCACGATTGGAGACCTATTCCCGCCATTGCTCGACGGTGGTCTTCCGCCTGACCACGATTACGAATTCCCCAGGCTTGGCGACCGGCTTGAGCTTGGCGGCGGCCTGCTTCCCGCAGCCGTTGGGGGTTACTACACCCGTGGTCAGAATCTCGGAGATCGCATACCAGCGGTCGACCGGAGTCGCCTTCCCTGTTTTGGAGTCGCAGTTGAAGAAAATCTGCGTCGAGTCATCATAGGTTCCCTGGATCGAGAGCAGAGACACACCCTTGGGCACCGTCAGCCGTGCGGTTCCGTCATCGCTGACCACCACCCAGTTGGCATGAACAGCCGGGTCATGATCGACGCGAACCAGGAATCCCGTTGGCAGGACGGGGTTGCCGGTCTTGCCGTCCAGTACGCGGATGGTCATCGTCTTTTCTGTTTGAGCCTGTAAAGAGCCGCAAAATGCTGCCATGCAGAAGAGAAGGCTGACTCCAAGAAAGGTCCGTCGAAGCATCTTTGCCCCTGCGACCGAGGATGCGATCGTCTTTTCGCCTACCAGGTGGAGTAGGGCTGGCCGTCCGTGCCCAATTCCTGCGAGCCGGAGTGCACGTCGTCAATGCCGGGATCGGTCTGATCCAGAGAGTGCAGAGCATCGCCGGCCTCAGTGACCCATGAGTCCGAGGCGTGAGTAAAAGGATCCACGGGGATGGCGCGCAGGTAGCCGTCGGTGAGCAAATCGTCGAGCGCCTGAGGCGCCTTCTGCTTGTCCATGGTGTAGGAGTCGATGGCCGCACGCATCACGTGCAGGTCTTCCTTGAGCGCCGCCTCCTTGGCCTGCCTGATCGCCCCGACGAAGCTGGGCACGGCGACCACCGTGAGCACGCCGATAATCGCCATGACGATCATCAACTCCATCAGCGTAAAGCCCGCGTCTTGTTTGCGTCTGCTGCTCACTGGACCCTCTCGCGATTTCTAGTTGCGGAGTTCGCGGTGTTAGCCGCGCTTCGCGCGTGTTGGCGGTGTTTAACTTCGCGAACTTTACTAACTCCGCTTACTGCGCTAGCCTCGCTCATCGTACTACCAGTCAGAATACTTGGTCCCGTCCAAGGCTGTTCCCGTGGACTTGGAATAAACGTCGAAGACGCTCTGGCCTCCGTAGGATGTCGAGGTCGGATCGTCCTGCATGGAGCGCAGTCCCCATTCGGCTTTGCCTGTCATGGGGTCGATTGGAATGTGGCGCAAGAACCTCACCTTTTTGGTTTGAATGTCCACCCCTTTGACCAGCGTCTCCAGGTCAGGCGGATAGTTCTGGCTGTCCAACTTGGTTTGGATGGCGCCCTTGTCTGCCGCGTCCTTGTACTTGTCGATTGCGTCGCGCATCATCCACAGGTCGTAACGGAGTTGGCGTTCGTTCTGCCGCTTCACTTGAAAACGCGCAACGGGAAAGGCTGCCGCGGCTAGAATCGCAAGGATCGCCGTGGTCACAATCAGCTCGACCAGCGTCAGTCCCCGCTCATGAGGATGGCTGGTCCGGATTGGCTGTGCCTCTTTCATCGATATGGACCCCATCGGTGCTGCTCCAGCGCAGGCGAAGCTCCCTCACGCAGGTCAAGCCCCATCAGATTACCGCACTTGTACGGTGATCTGCGTGCTATTGGCAAGGACTGGCTGCATTGCGCTCGTAGTGACCCCGGATCCGGAGATGGCAATGGCGCTCTCCCCCGCAGCCTTGCCCTGGAAACTAAGGACGCAGACGACGCCCGCACCGCTCATGCCTGACGCTCCCGGCGGCCTGGAGTTATTGATCGTGATCAAACCCGATCCGTCGTCGGTGTGGAGCAGCGTCTGGGGTTTGCCGTCGCGACCCAGGAAGTCTCCCTGATCCACATTCACTAGCGAGAGCTTGGCCGGATCGTACTTGATCTTCAAGGGCACCGAAGCAATATCCTTCCCACCGCTCAGCACAACCGGAACTTGGAATGTTGCACCCACAGCCACCGCAGCCGACGGCGGATTGAGCGCGAGAGTCACACCGGAAGTCGCTGGCGAACCCGTGGCCGGGGTAGCTGCGGGGGCCGGAGCGGGGGTTCCATTTGTATCCGCGGCCTGGCGCAATTGAGCCAGCGCTGCCGGGCCTGCTGCTACAGCCGTTTGGCCGGGAACGGTGCCTGTGTTGGGCCGTACACTGGATGACGGTCTGGCCGGAGCCGGGGCTGAATTCGAGGGTGAACTGCCGCTCGGAACGTGGCGGATGTCAATCGAAGCGCCAACACCTGTGTCAACCGTGCGCAGATTTACCGCGTCGATCGACTGAGACCGGACGACGTGCGGGACAACGAGGAAGACTAGCTCGTCGTCGGTGATCGTCTTGTCCTTGGAGCCAAAGAGGTATCTAAGGAGTGGAATCGAACTCAGCCCCGGAATTCCGTTCCACGATTCCGAGATGTCTTTCTCTTGAATCCCACCCAGGATGGTGGCTTCTCCCTCGCGCAGACGGATCACCTGGTCCACGACGCGCTGGCTGATGATCGGTTCCGTCACGCCGGAGATTGTCTGATCGCCACTGTGCGTCGTGACCTCGATCTTCATCTTGAGCGTCACATCGCGGTCAAAGTGGACAGTGGGCGTCATCTCGATATTCACGCCTACGTCCTGATATTGAAACTGCGTGTTGACGAGTCCGCTGACCGCCGAGATGGCTGCGCCGGATTGGTAGGAACCGGTGGCGACCGGAATCTTGGAACCGATCTTCATGGTCGCCTTTTGCGCGTCGGTTGCCCGAATGCGGGGATTCTGCAGAATCTTGGTGTTCGCATCGGTCAGAAGCAGGTTGGCAGTGGCTCCGCCGACCGTAACCGCAAAATCCGTGGCCTTCAGATGAGACAGATCATAGAGCGTGGGCGAGGCTGTGGAACTGGTGGTGCCCGTCGTTGTGCCGGTCGTTGTGCCGGTGCTGCTCGTGCTGGAGTTGGGCGACTGAAGCGCGACCCCCACACTCGTGGGCCACGCGATACCCAATGTCCTCTCCCAGTTCTTGCTTACTTCGAGAATGGCGATGTCCACCACCACCTCGGGGCGCGCCTTGTCGAGGTCGTTGATCAGCTTTTGCGCGAGCTGCAACTCGTCCGGGGTAGCCCTCATCACAATGGCGTTCTGGCTGGGCACGGCGTAGATCTTGGCGGTGGTGATCACATTGCGAATAGCAGTCTGGACGTCGGTCAGATCGTTTTGCTGCCATGCGTTCGACAAATAGAAGGTCTGAACCGCCTGTTCATCCAAATCGGTGCGCTTTGAACGGGTATTTGCGGCAACAAAGATCGTGTTTTCGGTGACTGGCCGCCAGAAGGTGTTGGAGACGGTTTCGACAATGCGCAACGCGTCAACCAGCGACACGTTGTTCAGGTCCACCTGGATGCGCTTGGAGGTGTAATCCGGGTCGAAGATGACATTGACTCCGGCAGCCTTGCCGACAGCCTGGTAAATCACCTTGGCGTCTTCAGTCATGTGCAGAGTCACGGGCTCATTCGAGACGGGCTTGAGCATGGCTGGCGAACTCATCGAGTCAAGATCCTGCTGCTTGCCCTCGGATGAAGTAAGGCTGGTTTCGGATGTGGGTGCAGCCTCGCCTTGCTTCTGCCGCACTGCGGAAATAGCCTGCTGCGCGGCCTCGTTGCCGGGGTCGATCTCTGCGGCGTGCAAAAACTCAGCCAGCGCGTCTTGCTCGTTTCCCGCCTTCAGCAGCTTGTAGCCCTTGGTCACGTGGATCGACGAAGCAGTAATCCGCACCCGGTCGTATGAGGCGCGGTACTCCGGCTCCTTGGGGTCCTTGGCCATGGCCTTCAGGTAGTTGTCGACGGCAGCGTCATAGTCTTCGCGTAACTCTGCGTTCTGGGCGCGTTTGAATAAGGTATTGGCCGACTCGGCGTGGAGCAGGACGCTCGACAGGCCAAAGAGCACCGCAACGGAAAAGAGCGCAACCCAAAAAGCGGCTCCCCTGAAAATGGAACTTGAAGATATGGATTTGGAGGCGGCTTGTTTATCAACGCGGCGGTTCATCGAACTCCCAGGCGTCTTAACCGGCCCGCTGTGCTGATCGGACCCTTGCGGGCTGCCTTGGCCGCCCCAGACGCAATTCCTTTTGTACTTCCTGCGGGTGAAACTTGCCATTCTAACAATGCCCCATTTTAGCAAAGCCATGCTGCGACGGGCTCAAAAGCCCATGAATGCTAGGATTGAGATTCGAGGATGCTTCCCGATGGCCCGCCAAACCAGTCACGTCATCGTTCAGCCGACCACAACCGGTCCGCAAAAGCCTGCCCGGCCACGCGACCCGGTGGCCAGCGGCGAGCGGGATGCCGCGCACAATCGCATGGCCGGCCATAACTACTTCCTGCTGGAGAAATTCGAGGCTGGGGTAGCCCTGCGCGGAACCGAAGTCAAGTCCATCCGCGAGGGCAAAGCCAACCTGAGAGACTCCTACGGCCTCATTCAGAACGGCGAGGCCTTCCTGCTCAATATGCATATCGGTCCCTACTCTCACGGCAACATGGCAAACCACGACGAGACGCGGACACGGAAACTGCTGCTGCATCGGGACGAGGTTCGCAAGCTACTCTCCAAGACGCAGATCAAGGGCCACACGCTCATCCCCACCCGGCTTTATTTCCGCAACGGGCGTGTGAAGTGTGAATTGGCCGTGGCCAAGGGCAAGCAGGACTGGGACAAGCGCGAGACCGAGAAGCGCCGCGAAGCCGACCGCGAAGCCCGCTCCGCCGTTAACGCCAGCAAGCACCGAGGGGGACGGTAGGATTCTCTGTTTACGGTTGTTTTGAAAGGGCACGGCTCTGGTCTGGCATCTGAGACTTGCGGTCCAACTTTAAAGTTCAGTAGTTGCTTTTCAGGCCTTGTGCGGCGAGCGATGTGCCGCTAAGGTTCTGATCAGTGCGCGCTTTCTTTTGCTTGATGTGGGCCTGCCGTGCTGAATAGGCATAGATCAAAGAGAAGAATCCCCAGAGACAAACGCCAAAAGAACTCCTGTGGTGCGTCCACGCTGCAATCGCCATAACCGTGCCCAACAAACAGAGCATGAAATAAAACAGAGCGTTGTTGTTCCGCTTATTCACCAGAATTACTGCGATGGCCAGAAGGTACACCACCCCAAGAACTATGTCAGAAGTAGCCACCCTCCCCTGAATGACCAAGGTGAATCCCGCTCCGATCAAGACTCCCAGCAGAACGAAACCTGCCGGTTGGTAAACCTTATCAATCCAGTTCCTCAACGCAGACTCCATAAGTTCGGTCGCAACGCAACACACGTCCCGACCGATTATAGACTGTAGAATCAGCGAATCACTTCAATTTCAATTCCCAGCGAGAGGCTCTTCCAAACCCGGTCCGTGGTATAGGCCGTAGCCTTCTGTTGGATTGCGAGGGCAAGGCAAGCGCGGTCACCGAGCGAGAGCCCATAGGCCCGAGTCTTGCCGATCAACTCCGCAGCAATCCGAGCCTGCTCGTCGCTAAAGAAACAAACCTCGCATTGCAAGCTAAAAATCCGATTCCAAGCATGGTCTGCCGCCGCTCCAAGCTGGAGAAGACGCGTGTGCACCTCGGCCAGATTGACAGTGCTCAGCAGACCGCCGTCAAGGATGGGGACGACGTTCTGGCTGCCGGGTTCGTTCAGAATGACCGCGAGGATTGCCGAGGAATCGAGAACGACGGGCCTAATCAATCTTTTCCTCGTTCCTCAACCGTGCTTGCTCCTTGTCGCGCTCAAATTCCTGTTCCTCACGGCGCGCTTCCTCGCGACGATCCGCAATCAGTTCATCTGAGGCGAGAACGCCCGGTTTCGCGTATTTGGCAAACTCACGCTGAATGCGCCGAATCCGCGCCGGGTAGGATTCCACCCGCAAGACACCGTCCTCTATGTCCATCAGGAGCGTATCGCCCGGCGCAAAGCCCATCTTTTCGCGGATCGCCGCTGGAATGACAATGCGCCCATTGGCGCTGAGTGGAGCTTTGGCATGAAGATCATCTTTGACAGCCATAACCATTGTAGCCACCTATTTATCATTGTGACATATTATTATCTATATGGCAACCTTAAGAGCAATGTCATTTATATGAAACATGACATTTCCAAATCCTGCGTTTAACTATCTCGGTCTGCTGATCTTGAGTTGCCACAATCTGCCCCTTGGATGACAGAATAGAAACCATGAAGACTCAACTGTCTTTCGCCCCCCTTGCCAGAATCGAGACCGAAGTGCTGGCCGTGCTGGCCGTTGACACCCAAACCGCAAAGGGCTCCGACGCCAAACCGCAGCCGACTCTGTTGACCGCCGACCTTTCGGCGATGGCCGCTGCCATGGCCGTGCTGGCCAGCGGCGAATTCAAGGCCGGCGCCAATGAGACGCTGCTGCTGCACGCGCCGGCAGGCCTCGCTGCCAAGCGCCTGTTGCTGGTCGGCCTAGGCAAACAAGCCAAAGTCACGGTCCACTCCGTGCGAAGCGCCGCCGGAACCGCCGTTCGCTTCATCAAGCCGCGCGGTATTCGCGAGCTGGTCTTTGCGCTTCCCAAACTTGACCTCCCAGCTGCAAGCTGCACGCGCGCCGCCGTCGAGGGCGCGCTGGTGGGCGATTTCGACCCTGATACCTATCGCAGTGATCGCAAAGACCAGAGCGTGCAGTCCTTCACCCTGGTTGCGCCAGCCGATGCCGACAAGCCGGCGCTTGAAGCTGCCTTCGCCGAGGGCATCGTTCTGGGCGAGAGCCAGAACTTCACCCGCTCGCTGGTCAACGAGCCGGGCAACAAGCTCACCCCCACGATCCTGGCCCAGCGCGCCGTGGAGATGGCGCAAGAGGTCGGTCTGAAGTGGTCCAACGACTCCACGGACAAGCTGCACGAGTTGAAGATGGGCGCATTCTGGAGCGTCTCGCAAGGCTCCGCTGAGCCGCCCGCTCTGATCGTGCTGCGTTATGAGCCGGAAGGCGTAACCGACGGTCCAGTGCTCGGCCTGGTCGGCAAGGGCATCACCTTCGACTCCGGCGGCATCTCAATCAAGCCCAGCGACAACATGGAAAAGATGAAGTACGACATGGCCGGGGGCGCGGCGATGATTGGAGCGATGCGGGCGATTGCGCTGCTCAAGCCCAAGGTGCGTGTTATCGCCGTGGTTTGCGCGGCTGAGAACATGCCCTCGGGCACGGCGCAGAAGCCCGGCGACGTGCAGACTGCAATGCCGTTCTCAGCAGACAAGCCCGGCAAGACCATCGAGATTATCAACACCGACGCCGAGGGGCGGCTCGTGCTGGCTGATGGGCTGACCTATGCACGGCAACTCGGCGCGACGCACCTGATCGACGCCGCCACACTCACAGGCGCATGTGTTGTCGCTCTCGGCTATGTGAATGCCGGGGCCTTCTCAAATGACGATGCTACCTGGGCGAAGTTCGATGCGGCCCTGGACACCTCGGGCGAAAAGTTCTGGCGCTTGCCTCTTGGCGACGAGTACGCCGAGCTAATCAAGAGCGACATCGGCGACATCAAGAACACCGGCGGACGCTGGGGCGGTGCGATCACGGCTGCCGAGTTCCTCAAAGTCTTTGTCGATGACACGCCGTGGATTCACTTGGACATCGCCGGGCTGGCCTGGGTCGAGGACTCAAAGCCCTACATCGCCAAAGGCCCGAGCGGCGTAGCTGTGCGGTCGATCCTGGAGTGGGTGAGGAGTTACTAACTAGCTGTTAGCTCTTAGCTTTCAGCTTTCCTGAAGTTGAGACAATCGAGACAACGGGTGCCCCACCCTCGCCGCGTCTTTGTTTTTGCGGCTAGGGTGGGA
>CAYVMS010000087.1:0-12242 GCA_964452615.1 uncultured Occallatibacter sp. | reverse complement strand
AGCATCTCGCTGCGCAGGCCAATGATGCCGCGGCTGGGCACGCGGAACTCCATGCGCACTCGGCCAGAACCGTGATTGTGCATCTTGGTCATCTCGCCCTTGCGGGGGCCGAGCTTCTCAATCACAGTGCCGGTGTAGGCCTCGGGAACATCGATCGTGAGGTGCTCGACCGGTTCCATACGCACGCCGTCCACCGTTTTGGTGACAATCTCCGGACGGCCCGCCGAAAGTTCAAAGCCTTCGCGGCGCATCATTTCAATCAGAATCGCAAGTTGCAGTTCGCCACGGCCCAGCACCTTGAAGGTGTCCGGTGCGCCGGTATCTTCCACGCGAATCGAAACATTAGTCAGCAACTCCTTTTCAAGGCGCTCGCGCAGATTGCGGCTGGTGACGTACTGGCCTTCGCGCCCGGCAAAGGGCGAGTTGTTGACGCTGAACTGAATCGCAATCGTCGGCTCATCGATGACGATAAGCGGCAGGGGATCGGGGTTTTCGACGCTGGTGATGGTCTCGCCGATGGTGATGCCCTCAACGCCGGCCACGGCCACGATGTCGCCCATCGTCGTCTCGGTGGTCTCGATTCGCTTGAGGCCGCTGAATGTGAAGAGCTTGGTAATGCGCGTCTTCATCAGACTGCCGTCGCGTTTGGAGATGGTGACGTCGTCGCCGGCGTGGAGCGTGCCTTGAAAGACGCGGCAGACAGCTATGCGGCCGAAGTAATCGGAATAGTCGAGGTTAGTCACCAGGATCTGCAGCGTGCCTTCGGCGTCGCCGGTAGCTGGCGGAATCGTCGAGACGATGCTCTCGAAGAGTGGCTGCAAATCGACACCCGGAACCGCCGGATCGAGACTCGCCGTGCCAGCCTTGGCTACCGCGTAAAGCACTGGGAAATCAAGCTGCGATTCATCCGCATCAAGGTCGATGAAAAGATCGTAAATTTCGTTCAATACTTCCTGCGAACGGGCATCGGGGCGGTCGATCTTATTAATGACGACAATAGGCTTGAGCTTGGCTTCCAGAGCCTTGGCCAACACGTAGCGGGTCTGCGGCAGCGGGCCCTCGGCCGCATCCACCAGCAACATAACGCCATCCACCATCTTCAGTGCGCGTTCAACCTCACCACCGAAATCGGCGTGGCCCGGCGTGTCGACAATGTTGATTTTGCCGCCTTCAAAAACGATGGCCGTGTTTTTGGCCAGGATGGTGATGCCGCGCTCCCGCTCCAATTCATTCGAGTCCATCACTCTCTCGGCGACCTGCTCGTTGGCGCGGAATGTTCCGGACTGGCGCAGCATCGCGTCTACAAGGGTTGTCTTACCGTGGTCGACATGGGCAATGATGGCGATATTTCGTATCGTCTGAGTCACAGGTGCGATTTTCCTTCTCTTGGTTCAGCCGCTCGGGCCGTCGGGTTGGGAGACAAAAATAAAGCGCTTCGCCGCACACTGCGGCACCTTCTATTGTACCAGCGGAGCTGACAGTGACCAGAATCTAACATTCGACCGCAATTGCATCAGTTATGGCAGGGGCAATGATTCCGCGGTGTTGGTGTATCGCAATACGTTCAAAACAGAGCGCGCCTCCGGGGATTGCGAAGACGCGCGAAATATGCAGGGTTGTGCGTCGAAGGGCTATGGCTTGGCTTTCTCTTTTTCGGCGGCGGGCTTTGCGGCAGGCGTGGCGGGAGGCTTCGGCTTCCAATACTTGGGATCTGTCTTAATGAAGTCGTCGCTCACATAGCTTTGCGCTGGATTGACCGAATACAACTCAAACCGGTCGGTATCAATCGCCGCAGCGCGCAGCTCACGCATCTTTGCCTTGTCGTCATCCGTCATGGCAGCCATGAACTTCGGATCTTCCGCGTAGCTCTGGTCTATATCGGCCATGGAGTTGTCGCCGGTGAGGAAGACATAGGAGCCAACCTGGTCGCCGTACTCCATGCGGTATGCGCCCCAATGGTCGGTACTGCCGATCTTGTCAGCGAATGTCATCCACATCTTCACTAGTTCCTCGAATTCCTTTCCGTGGCCAGGGCGCACATGGAGGATGCGGGCCTCCAGATACCGGATGTTTCCGCTGGGCGTTCTGGAGTGGTAGCTCAGATCGGGCACGTAGCTGAAGATCAACTGCTTGGTGTCTTCCAGCAACTCGCCATCGGCGACATTGAGTTTTTCAAACTCGGCCGCCGTGGCGGGTTCATCGAAGATCTTGTTGGCTTTTTGCAGTTCATCGAAGGAGTCAAAATGAGCCAGATAGATGGCCCGCGCTTTGCCTGACATGGAGTTGAAGGCGACGTAGTGGATGGGAAACTTGGCCTTGGCCATCGCCTGGACGAAGGCGCTCTCCGTCTTGTCATGGGCCAGGCCGCCCTTGCCGGGTTTGGTGTACTCCACGGTTACCTGCAGGTATTTGGGCGCAGAGGCAGCCGGCGCAGATTGATCTTGCGCGACGGCTGTGGTGCCACAAGCAGCCGCGAGAGACAGTCCCAAGAGAAAGGGGCTGAGCTTGTTCATGGGTAAAACCTCCTGGATTGGCTTAGAGACTGGACGCGAAGGAAGGGGGAAGCCGGGAAGCGCGCACGCTCAAAGTTAGCGAGATTATCCGGCCCAGAGCGAGCGGATGTAAAGCGATTTCTCTGTGTTTCGTGAGATTTAAACGGTTAGGATGGCCAACTTGAGTTGACGCAAACTTGGCCTCCTTAGCAAAAAGACGGATCGGACCATCAGCTCAGAAGCAGTGAGAGTTGAAGGGTTCATCGCGGATCTGGATGGTTTGCTGCTCGAAGTGCCTAGCGTCTTCGGCGGCGCCGGCGAGAATTGCCGTTACCGCTCCGGGTGTGCGAGATTGAGTGTGCGGGTTGTAGTTTCAAGAGAACTCCGTCGATAACTGCTTCAAGATCCCCGCAGACTGGAAGGCCGCCGTGAGCCGGAAGTCCCAAAATCCGAACTTCGAACAGACTCTGGAAGCCCTGCGTGCGCATTCCTTCAATGTGACGCCCTCAGCCGAAGTCGCAGGCGGCATGGTGGTGAGCAAGCACGGGGCCGGTGCGGTGCTGGTGGCTTCTGCAGAAAAAGAACCGTCGGCCGCTTTTGTGGTTCATCCTGGGATGCTGCTTGGGGGTCGGGTGGCTCGGCTGCTGGACCGGGGCTACCAGAAGTTCATTAAAACCACCCAATTTGAGATTCCAGCGACGGCTAGCCAATTGCAGGCGATTCATCTGTTCGCGGAAGAGTTGAAGCAGGTGACTGGTGCGGTCGATTTGTACAACGAATCGCTCGGAACCACCAGCGATTTGTATCAGTACGACCGCTTGAAGGGCCGTGAAGCTGTGCAGCCTGCATCTCTTCGCCCGTGGGAAGCGGCAGGCGAAGAGTGATGCGCACGTTATCGACATGGTGGGGTTGATGGAACCTGCAGAAAAGGCGGAAGATCTCGCCACTGGGCGGCAGAATCTCCGAATCGTTCCGCGCTTTGAGGTGGATGCAGATGCGCATCTGCTGCTGGTGGCCCACGGCCTGACCCTCCCTTGCCGGATCATCGATCTCAGCCTGAGCGGTTGCCGCTTGCGCACCAGGGAGCGGTTTTCTGCTAGAGGCACAATTCGTGTCGAGGTCAGTTTCAAGGTGCGAGGGCTCGCCTTCCGCTTCTGCGGTTTTACCCAGTGGACCGACGGCCGAACCCTGGTCGGAGTCCGCTTCGTAGACATTTCAGCGAGGCGCAAAGACGAGTTTCTCGAGGCGATCGCTGAGGTGGAGGTAGACGATGCCGCCAAGCAGGCCGCCGAGAAGGAGGCCGCGGAGGAAGAGGCTGCGGCTATGCGGGCTGCCGAAGAACAAGCGGCAGCCGAATTCACGGCAGCCACTACTTCTGCTTTTGGAGAGCAGGACGAGCGATCTACACCGCAGACGCCCTCGCTTCCAGTTGAGGAATTCGCGTCGCAAGCTCTTTCCGGTTTACGGGAACTGTCTATTCCACCGTCGGTTTGCGGGCTGCAAATCGTTCGGATGACAGAAGCTGCCGAGACTGGCTTGAGCGGCGGATTGGCTAATCCGGTCGCGCCGGAGCAAGTTACTGCAAGCAAGCCTAAATCGGGCGAACCGTCAAAGCCAGAAGCGCGCCTCGGCGGCCCGTCGCTGGTCAGGACAAACAGGTGCGAACGCCGTTTGCAGTGGCGGGAAGGGGTCGATACCTCTGCCATGATTTATCTCATCCATATCGCTTCCCGGTTGTCTGGTCGTATTCTCGATCTGAGCCTCGGCGGCTGCCGCATCCAAACAGACGAACGCTTTCCGGTGGGTATCTACACACGGGTCGAGACCGAGTTTCACCTTGAAGGTCTGCCATTTCGACTCGGAGGAGTCATTCAGGCCATTCATGACCGGCATCACGTCGGCATCCGCTTCCTTGACATGAGCAGCCGTAAGCGGGAGCAACTCGAGCAGTTGATCGAAGAGATCGAGGAACTAAGCAAAGTTTGGTATAGGGAGTAACGCGCATTACCGCCGGCGCGCGCGTTCCCTCTGCAATTCACGATAAAGTTCGCTCTTGGACTGGCCGAGCTCCCGCGCCAATAGCTTGAGGGCTTCCTTTTCGTCCATGTGGGCTTCGGAGCCAGCCTCGGCCTGGAGGCGCGCAATGCGGTCGGCGATCTTGATTGGAGCGGATGCATTCGCTGCTCCTTGAGCGAGCGGCCTGGCCTCCACCAGCAAGGTGATCTCGCCGCGAATGCGATCACGTCCGGCTAATTCCTGGCGCGCCTCGGTCACTGTGCCGCGCAGGAACTCCTCGTGAATCTTGGTTAGCTCGCGGGCGACTGTTACACGCAGAGTTGGCCCCCATACACTCTCCAGATCCGTTAGAGTCTCAAGAATCCGGTGCGGCGCCTCGTAAAAGACCAGCGTCCGCGTGCACTCTGCTCTTTGAACCTCTTCTGCTAAAGTTTCGAGCCTTGTTCGCCGTGCTCCAGCTTTCTCGGGCAGAAAGCCGATGAAGTGAAATTCGGTGGCGGGTAGCCCGGAGGCTACGAGAGCGCTGAGCGCTGCGTTGGCTCCGGGGATTGGAATTACCTGTACACCGGCTGCGATGGCTTCGGCCGTGAGCCAGCCTCCGGGGTCGCTGATGCCCGGCATTCCGGCGTCCGAGACAACGGCGATGCGTCCGCCAGCCTTGAGAGCCTCAATCAGCTCAGCCGTGCGTTGGTGCTCGTTGTGCTGGTGGCAGCTAATCGTCGGGGTTGTGATCTGAAAATGGTTCAGCAGCTTTTGTGTCTGGCGGGTGTCTTCGCAGGCGATGCGGTCTACTCGCCGGAGCACGTCGAGGGCGCGCAGTGTGATGTCGCCCAGGTTGCCGATTGGGGTGGCTACCAGGTAGAGGCCAGGCGCTAATTGAGTCTCTGGATCATCGGGCATGTCTGCGGTCACCGTGCGGGTACCTTAGCTAGCCTCTTCGCGGGCGTCCTCGCGTTCGAGGCGGCGCTGCTCGGCCAGGAGCGACATCGAACTCATCAGGTTCTGGACGCTCACGATGCCTACGACGCGTCCGCTCTCAGTGACGGGAATCAGTGAAAGACCGCGGCCGGTCTGGATGCGGCGAATGGTGGTTCCCAGCGTGTCCTCGGGCCGCGCCACCTGGAATGCCTTGGACATGACTGCCTGCACGTAGCCGTTGCCGTCGTTGCGCAGGGCGTCCACAATGCGTTGCCGGGAGATGATGCCCACCAGTTGCGGGCCGCGAACTACAGGGAAATCCTCTTGCAACGAGTGGACGCAGCGCACCAGCGCGTCGGCAAGCGTGTCGGAGGGCGAGAGCGTGGCGAAGTCAGTAAGCATCACTTCGCGCATGTGCACCGTGTCGACCACGGACTGGAAGAAGACGCCCTGGTCCTCGATCTGCGCGCCGATCATGATGAAAAAACCGGCGATGACCAGCCAGGGGCTATGCAGCAACATGCCGCCGACCATTGCAGCCAGCGCCAGCACTTGACCAAGTCCGGCGGCCGCGCGGCCAGAGGGAGAGAAACCGTGTTCGCGGGCGAAGTTGCCGCGAAGCAAGCGGCCAACGTCCAAAGGGTAAGCGGGGAGCAGGTGCAACACGCCCAGGCCAGCTTGCATCCAAACCATGCTGCGCACCAGGCCGGCGGCCGAGATCCAGGGCTGGGTTAGCAGATTGAGGTTACCGCTGGCGCCCAGGCAGACCGCGGCGAGCATGAGCGCCGTGGTCAGGTTGGCCAAGGGGCCAGCGAGCGCCATGGCGAATTGACCGCTGCCCTGGTTGCAATTCTCCTGGCTCTCCGGGTCGGCGTAGGCGAAGAGTCCGCCGATGGGCAAGAGCAGAATGGCGCGCAGCCGCAGTCCGAGCCAGGCGGCCACGAGCAGCCGCGCTGTCTCTCGCACTACCACCGCCGAAACCAGCACCAGGAAGAGCGCAAGGCCGCGCGCGATGCCTTCCGGCGAGCTGATGACCAGGCAGACGATCGCCAGAAGAGGGAAAAAGGCGTGGACACGCATCTCTACGCCCATCCAACGGCCCAGCGGGATTGACCAGCCTCGCATATAGATTGATTGTAGAGGTTCAGACCCCGGCACGCTTCCCGTATGCTGAATTGATGCGTGTTATCGCCGGATCGCTTCGCTCTCGCACGCTTGCAGCCCCGCCTGGACTGGCCACACGGCCCACCAGCGACCGGCTGCGCGAGACACTTTTCAATGTACTCGCTCCGAGGATTCAGGGCGCGGCGTTTCTGGATTTGTATGCCGGTTCGGGCGCGGTGGGCATCGAGGCGCTGAGCCGTGGCGCTGTGCGGGTCGAGTTCGTCGAGCGGGCTCCGGCTGCGTTGAAGGTGCTGCGCGGGAATCTCGATAAATTAGGTTTCACTGCGGGATTCCGCATCCACTCCGCTGCGGTTGGAGCGACACTGCGCCGCATCGGCGCGCCAAATCGCGGTGCAGAACGCTACGATGTAGTGTTTCTCGATCCGCCTTACGATGCGGCTGAGGAGTATGCGGCTACGCTGGGCCTGATGGGCGGCGCTGTTGCGGGAGTGCTTGCCGATGGCGCGATAGTGATCGCCGAGCATCGCCGCAAGGAGAGGCTTGAGGACCGTTATGGTTCGCTTGCCCGCACTCGCCTGCTCGAACAGGGCGACGCGGCGTTGAGCTTTTATGCGGTTAGCGATTAATTACCTGCAAGGATTTGAAAATATATGGATGGGGGGCGGGGGGCAGGCCGGAGGGCGGTGCGGACCGGGCAGAACTCTGACCGAATGGACAGGGGAGAGTTGGAGCATTCCGATGGCGGGTTGACCTCACTTCGCACGTGATCCATTACCTGCTCGACGATGCTTAGATTGGCATGCGAGTCCATCGACACGGAAGGGCAAATGGAGATTCGCGTCTATGTCTCGCAGCGCTGGGGAGAGTGGGGACGCAATGCTCTATCAGTTCCGGCTTGCAAACGGACTTGACGGGAAGAGCTTTAGCGGGCTTTTCGTTTCGCTGAGCGATCTATTTAGGCTGCCCATGTTGCCAGAGGACGATCCGAACAGGCTAGGCCCGGATGATGTTGTGGTTCTCCTAGATGACTTCAGCGGGACCGGGAAACAAGTTTGCGATGCCTGGAATGACCCCGCGACCTCGTTTGGTCCCCTTCTGGCCGGGGTGGGCAAAGTGTACCTGATCCTCGTAGCCGCCTCAAGGGCTGCAAGAGAGAGAATTTCGATCGAGACTTCTATTTCCCCGATGCCTGCGCATGAGTTACGCGACTCAGACAATGTGTTCTCTAATCAGTGCGGGCACTTCACTGATGCCGATAAGGCGAGGCTCCTCCATTACGGCAGGATCGCAGGCGGGGCCAAGCCGAAGGGATTCGGTGATTGCGGTTTCGTCGTCGTTTTCCAGCACCGGCCACCAAACAACTCGATTCCGATTCTCTGGGCAGATCATTCCAAATGGGCCGGACTGTTCCCTCGACACGACTGAGCGCTTAAAAAAGGCCATCGCCAGAGCGCGATTGTGCCAAAAATAATCTTCTCGGTTGGGGATTAGGGTTGGGTGGCGACAGGGGCTGTGGCAGAATATTCGACCGTGACTACGGTGATGTCGTCTAGCTGGCCGAAGGCGCGGGCGGCATTGGCGATATAAATGGCGGGCTGGCGGCTGATGGCGCGGGTGCGGTCGAAGCCGAAGAGTTCGCCCGATTTGGACTGGCATTCGACCACTCCATCAGAGACGAAGGTGAGCCGGTCGCCGGGGTTGAGATTGAATCTGGTTGTTTCGTAGTGCGCGCCAGCCACAATGCCGAGCGGCAGGGAGCCGGGGACGGCGATTTCAGTGCCATTCAAATAGGGCGGCACGTGTCCGGCGTTGGCTACGGTCAGCAGGCCGCTGGCGGAGATGTGCGCGGCCATGCAGGTGGTGAAGCCGCCCTTGGAGCGGCCCATCATGCGTTCATTGAGGGCGGCGAGCATGGCGGCGGGAGTGGCCGAGTGGGCGGCCTCGGTGCGGATGGCGCCGACGAGTACGGAGACCAGCATGGCGGCGGGGAGTCCCTTGCCGCTGACATCGCCTACGACGAGCAACATGCCTCCCTGGCCGTCGCCGATCTGCTGGAAGAAATCGCCTCCGACCTGATCGGCGGGCTGGTAGACGCATTCGACGGTGAAGCCGGGGCACTGGTCCATTTCGTCGGGCAGAAGAACATGTTGCACCTGCCGGGCAGCCTCGAATTCGCTGGCAAGCCAGGCCTCGTTGCGCCGTGCGCGGGTAAAGCGGAGAACAAGAAAGACCACCATGGCCAGCAGAAAGACGAGGTGGAAGAGAATGCCAATCTCGAAGGCAAAGGGTGGCAGAGGAAGCCGAATCTCCAATATATGCGGCGTTTCCGTCCATCCTGCCTGATTCAGCACGATGGCCAGGTTGTCGGCGAGGTAGTAGCCCATGTCGAGTAGCGTGGGAAGCAGCAGCAGGCGGGCGTCGAGGTTGCCGCGCACGCTCCAAATGACGAGAACACTGAGAATCCACAAGACGGCGGGAAAGAGGCAGGTGAGTTGGATTGCGCCTGAAACTGGGGGCGAAAGCCAGCCCGGCCAGTAAAGGATCGCCGCCAGGGGGCTGAAGGCCGCCAGCAAAAGACAACTGCGGGCCAGCATTCCGGGCCGGGCGTTGAGAATCCGCGAAAAAAACAGGAGTGCCGCGATGATGGTGCCTGCCGCTAGCGCTCCGTCAAGAAAATCGTAAGCGGGCACAGGAAGCCAGGAAAAGATTTCCTGGCCAAGGGTCAACGCGTGCTCCGCTGCCTGGGCCAGCAAGATGAGGGCGAACCAGAGATATTCGCGCTCAGCATGGCGGATAAAGAAGAGGCAGAGGATTGCAAAGCCGACCAGGCCGGCGGTGATGCTGTAAGAGTATGCATCCACGTAGCGGATATTGCGGGCACCCTGGCGCTGCTGCTGTTCGACGACGAGGAGATCAGGATCTCCCGCGAGGTGGCCCGGCTGAAAAGGGCCTCCGCCTACATAACTGGCCCAAATGGGGGCATGCCAGACTCGGATGGCAACCGCAACGGTGCGCGCGGAAGGGCTGCTGGCGGAAGTCAGAGGGAAGAGACGAAAGCTCATTCGAGCTGTGGGGATTCGGGTGGGAGGCATCTGACCCGAAGAGCCGGCGAGTTGGCCGTCCACGTAGACCTCAAATGAGGTCATGATCGGCGCCAAAAGCAGCGATGAGGCTTTTTCGCCCGGCGGAACCTTGACTGCAAACCGGTACCAGCCATAGCCGCTCATGGCCGGATAGCCTTGCGAGGCCCAGGATTCGCCGCTCTTGAGCAGCGCCCAGCCGGAGTCGTCGAAGGCTGGATCGGCCCACAGCGGCGCAGTTGAGCCGGAGACAGCCGGCGAGTCGCCGGGATGGAAGCGCCACAGGCCGTCGAGCGAGACCACCGGCTCCCGGCCGCGGTCCAAATCGAAGGACTGCGCAGGCAGCCAGGCCGCGCAAGAGAGCACGGCGAGCGACGCGACCCGGCGAAGAGCAGAAGTGAAGTGCATGGCGACGTTTCCTTGCGGGGGAAGGAATCGAAACGTGGATAGATGCTATCGCAGACTGGGCGGTCTGCGCTGCTGGGAATGTCAAACAAGGGATTGGCGAGTTGGGGAACGAAGGGAATCCACAGCAAACGAGTGAGGTGTCTTGGAATCTCATTGACACCCAGGGGAAGGTTGGAGAAAAATGGCGAAGTCGATCCAATTTGAATTAATTTGCGCGATATGCGGAGGAAACGTGAAGAACGCGGCAAAGTTGCTTGTTTTTGGGGCGTTGAGTTTTCTAGGCGCGGGATTGCTGTTGAGCGGGTGCAAGTCAGCTCCAGAGTTGACGAAAGCCGAAGCTCAGGCCATGATCCAGGCAAAGTATGACCAGACTCCAGCGGCTGGCGCCGTCATTTTAGTGGACCAGCCTGGATTGCTGCGGGGTGTGACAGCGAAGTACTGGGCGCGGACCAAAGTTTACCCGAACGGGTATTGGGGCGACTTTACTCTCACTCCGGACGGCAAAAAGGTACTCACGCTGCAAAAGGGCGGCGATGTGATCGAGTGGCACCCGGAGAACGCCGGCGACAAGAACTTCACGGTCGCGGTGGTGACGGTGGCGGCCAACCACTTGAAGGCGCAGAATTTGGCTGATCCGCAGGATGATCTTGGAGGCACCAAAAGCGTCTCGTATACCGAATCGGTGAGTCTGGATGGTGTGCCGACGGATCTGAAGATCATGTCCGATGGACCCGGCAACAAGCTCAGCAGCAAGCATATCGCCAGCTTTGCGTTGGACGGTGGCGCCTGGAAACTGCAGGGGATTAACTAGAAATTGAGAAATAATCTCGGGGTGCGGTGGAAATCGTTGACCGCACCCCGTTTTCTTGCTATTGTAAAAAGGTTGCGCAAGAGCGCCTCCGTCTGTGTGTCTTGACGATGGAAGTGCAGGGACAGCCCGGCCAGGCAGGAATTGGCGGTACTGATCCCAGGGCCAGGCGTAGTTCCCGGCCAGATAGACCCTGAAGCCGCTCTTTTCTTGCAAGGGCAGGGGTAAATCGCATCGGCGTCCGCGCGTTCTCCACCTTGGAGGGCTATGCGGGCCGGAACCGGCGAAACGGAGTTGGCTTTGCCCGCGAGATGCGGGAAAACGCCCGGCCACCGTCTCGGTTCTCGTCTGAGATTGGAACGAAGACAGACGCGAAGCAGCAAAATTGGGCTTCCGTGCGCGTGCACGACGGCTTTCAGGCCGCGTACGCTCGCAGGAGAGGCTCCAGGGCTTTGTGTGCGGCAGTTTAGCTTGGATGGGCCAACATTTTGGTTGGCAGGTTTTTGACGGGGTAAGGAGTTTCAGTTTGCCTACATTTAATCAGTTGGTTCGCAAGGGGCGCACGGCCCCGCGGTACAAGACGGCGTCACCGGCCTTGCAGGCCTCGCCGCAGCGGCGCGGCGTTTGCACGCGCGTCTATACGCAGACGCCTAAAAAGCCGAATTCGGCGCTGCGCAAGGTTGCTCGCGTGCGCTTGACGAATGGGATTGAGGTCACCACCTATATTCCCGGCATCGGCCACAATCTGCAGGAGCACTCGATTGTGCTGATTCGCGGCGGCCGCGTGAAGGATCTCCCCGGAGTTCGCTATCACGTGGTGCGCGGAACGCTGGATTCGGTTGGCGTGGCCAACCGCAAGCAGAGCCGGTCAAAGTATGGGGCCAAGCGCGCCAAGGGCGGAGCCGCTCCAGCCAAGGGCAAGAAGTAGTTTCACGGTTCCGGGGCGAGGTTTGAACCCGGACTAGGGCACGGGAAGCAGCGCGAGAGCGCGAGGATTTTTGAGGGATTATGCCAAGAAAAGGGCACACACCGAAGCGGGAAGTTGCAGCGGACCCAGTCTACGGGTCCACGCTGGTCACCAAGTTTGTCAACTCAATGATGTGGGGCGGCAAGAAGTCGACGGCCCAGGGCATTTTTTATGCCGCAATGAAGAACCTCGAAGAGAAGGGCGGCGGAGACGACGCGCTCAAGCTCTTCAAGAAGGCTGTCGAGAACTGCAAGCCGCTGCTTGAGGTGAAGACCCGCCGCGTTGGTGGCGCCAACTATCAGGTGCCGATCGAGGTCAATCCCGATCGTCGCACGTCGCTGGCTATTCGCTGGCTCATCACCTATGGCCGCAACCGCGGCGAAAAGGGCATGACCGACAAGCTGGGCAACGAGCTGCTGGACGCGGCC
>CAYVMS010000086.1:0-12277 GCA_964452615.1 uncultured Occallatibacter sp. | reverse complement strand
CCATGCGACTGAAGACCAAACTCGTGCTGGCCATCACCCTGCTGGTCTTGCTCATCGGCGGGCTGCTCTCGCTGGTCTATGTGAGCGAGTTGCTTCATGCTGCTGTTCAGGATTCTTACGACACGAATAAGATGGTGGCCAACCAGGTGCGGTTCGCACTCCAGAATGCCCTTGAGGCCGGGCTCAAGGACCGCCAGGTCGACCCGAACAATCCAGCCCAGTTGCGCAACCTTGAGGCGGAAGCTGTACGCAACAACGCGCCGCTGCAGGCCGTGGTCGACTCGGTAAACCGCTATTCGCTCACCGTCTACGACATCAACATCGGCGACAAGCAGTCGGCCACGCTGCTCAGCACCAATCCCGAGAACGAAGACAAGCCTCTGCCGCTCCGCCCTAATTATGAACAGCTTCTCCATGCCAGCCCCATTCAGTTCATGAAGCAGGTCTTCGGCCCTCCTAGGGTCTTCGACGTGGTGGTGCCGCTGGCCCGCAATGGCGAACCTTTTGCCAGCGTTCACGTAGGAGTGCGCACCACGCTACTGCGCGCCGTCTATGCGCCTTGGCTCTCCGCGGCCTTCACATTGATGGAGTTTGTGCTGGGCACGGCTCTGGTCGCGGCCTTCCTGTTGAGCAACCTGGCCCTCCGGCCCCTCGAACAGATCAGCCTCCAGCTCGACTATTGGACCAAATCCGCCCTTGCGGCCAGCGAAGCGCCCAGCCAGAAGAAACAGCCTCCCCGGCAGGACACGGCGGTGCTGGTCTCCAACAAGATCGAACTCATCGGCCAGCGGATGCGCAATGTGGAGGAGGTCTTCTCCGCGTTGAAGGAAAATCTGGACCAGGTTCTCCTCAAGTTGCAAGATGGCATCCTGCTCTTCACCGGCGACGGGCGCGCAGTCCTGGTCTCCGAGGCGGCGCGCCGCTTTCTCAACGTGGAGAGAGGCAGCCTGCTGGGTCTGGACGCAGCGGAGATCTTCGACCCCTCGACGGTGCTGGGAAAGACCCTGCTCGACGCCTTTGACACCGGCCGTACTCTGGTGAAGGTGGAGATTCTTACTGAGACCTGGCGCCGCATAGAAGCCTCGCTTGATTTCATCCGCGACAACAGCACCAGCCAGGGATTAGGCGCGCTAGTCACGCTGCACGATGTGGAGTCGGTCGAGGAGGTCGAATCGGAACTGGAGCTCTCGCGGCGCATGGCGTCCATCGGCCGCCTTACCTCCGGCGTTGGTCATGAGGTCAAGAACCCCATCAACGCAATCGTTGTGCATCTCGAGCTGCTCAAAACCAAACTCGGCGATGCCAGCGCCCCGGCAATGCGCCACCTGGAGGTGATCGATGCTGAGATTCATCGACTCGACAGGGTGGTTCAGACCTTGGTGGACTTCTCGCGGCCCGTCGAGCTGCAGCTGCGCGAACAGGATCTTCGCACAGTGGTCGCCGATGTGCTCGCGCTTGCCGCCGAGGAACTCTTCCGAAACAATGTGACCCTGGTGAGCCGGCTGCCGGAGACGCCAATGGTTGCCAATGTCGATGCCGACCTGTTCAAGCAGGCAGTGCTGAATGTTATTCAAAACGGCGCACAGGCCATGCAGCAGGGCGGGACCCTTGAGGTGATTCTCGAAGAAGACCGGAAGGTCGCACGTCTGCGCATCGGCGATGAGGGTCCCGGCATCCCCGAAGAGATTCGGGAGAAGATCTTCGACCTCTATTTCACCACCAAAAGCGAAGGCAGCGGAATCGGCTTGGCAATGACCTATCGGATTCTCCAGTTGCATCATGGCAATGTGGAAGTACAATCGAAGGCAGGGCGCGGCACGGAGTTCCTGTTGCGAATTCCACTCGCCGCCACTGAATGGGGACGCCGGCATCTTCCGCCGGCGGAAGTTATCAACGAGAAAGGGCTTGCGGGATGAAAGCGCCTGCCAGAAGAGTTGTGGGATTGCTGCCGCTGTTGTTACTAGCGGGGTGCTTCCACTTTCATAAGTCTACTCAGGGCCAGGTTCAGCCTGTCGCTCCCCCCATCGAGAACACACCTCCGCCCAAGCCAGTGCCGTCGCCAACCGATTTGCCCCCTCCAGTCGTGACGCCCCCCGCAGAGATCCCTTCTCTTCCGCCCTCCCCTCAGCCTGAGGTGAAAGCAAAGCCGCCGGTCAAGCACAAGAAGCCCGCACCCGCGCCACCGCCCGCCGCCAACACCACGCAACAGGCCTCCATTGGGGGTCCCGAAGTCAGCGCCATCGGCCAGCTTTCCTCAGGCGAACCATCCGACTTGCGTCTGCAAACTACTAAGTCTATTACGGATACCGAACGCGGCCTGAGCAACATTAACCGCGAACTTGGCGACCAGGAGAAGAAGACCGCCGACCACATCCGCGAGTTTCTCAAGCAGGCCAAGGCGGCCCTCAACTCCGGCGACGTAGATGGTGCAGCCACCTTGGCAGCCAAAGCCAAGGTGCTACTGGGCGAACTTAGCAAGTGATCTCTGGGGGAACAGGGGATAGGCCTACCGAAAAAGGATATCCTATTTGAGGTAGCCGTTGGGCGGCGGATTGAATTGCCGAGTGGATTGCATTTTGTACTTGATGGATGGGCCGTTTCTCATCGGCTGTTACCTACTCTCTACTGTCCCCTAATCCCTCGCCTTACCGTTCTCCCCAGCTCAGCTTGCTGCGTAGCGCCTCAAAGAACCCGCCTTCGCTGATCCTTACAAGGTTGACGACATGGCTGGATCTCCGGCAACGCACCTCGTCACCGAGAAGCAGTTCAACCCCCGTCTGGCCGTCCATGGTCAGCAGCGCCTGGTTTTGGATGCCAATTACCCGGACGGTGAGCGAGGCGTCGCCGCGCACCACAATCGGCCTGAGTGTGAGCAGGTGCGGGCAGATGGGCGTGACGACCAACGCGTCCACGTTGGGCGTCAGGATGGGGCCGTTGGCGGCCAGCGTGTAGGCCGTGGAACCGGTCGGGGTCGAGATAATCACTCCGTCGGCGCGAAAGCGGGCCACCATCTTGCCATCCAGTTCAACCGCAAAGTCTCCCATGCGAGCAATATCGCCCTTGGAGACAACAACGTCGTTCAGTGCCCGATAGGTCGAGTTCGACTCTCCGCCACGCCATAGCTCAGCGTGCAGCATGGCCCGCGTATCGAGGTCGTGGCTGCCGCTGTGCCAGCACTCCAGCGTCGAATAGAGATCGGCCAGGCGGGTTTCGGTCAGAAAGCCGAGAAATCCCAGATTCACGCCCAGAATCGGCGTACCGGTCGCTGCAAAGATGCGCGCCACCGCCAGCAGAGTTCCGTCGCCGCCTAGAACGATCACCAGCCCCGGAGCCAGCTCCGGCAGCGCCACGCGATCAACGGCCGGAGCGGCCGTGGTGTACTGTCCGCCCTCCAGATCGAGCAACGGTTCATATCCGTGCTCGCGCAGCCAGGCGATCAGTTCCGGCAACAGCCGAACAAGTTCTTCTTTCCGTGATTTGCAGACGATCGCGACGCGAACCATACGGTCTCAGTGTAACGGACCAACTGCGCTGGGGCCAGCGTCGGCGCTCCGCCGCGCATACAGCAGAAACTCCCGATTGCCCTCCATGCCGGTAATCGGCGACGGAATCGTCTCCACCACCTCCCAGCCCAGCGAACGGACGCAGTCGGCCACTTTGTCGATGGCAATCTGGTGCGCCTCGGGATCGCGTACGATGCCGCCCTTGCCCACATGTTCGCGCCCAGCCTCAAACTGCGGCTTCACTAGAATGACAGCATCGGTGAGCGACGGCGCGGAGGCAAAGACTGGCTCCAGCAGCAGCGTGGCCGAGATAAATGAGACATCCATCACCAGCAGTGTCAGCCGCATCCCGTCCCGCCCCTCTTCGAGAGCGCCAGCCGCAAGCAGCCGCGCATTGGTACGCTCAACCAGCCGGACCCGCTCGTCGTTGCGCAGCTTCATGGCGATCTGGCCAAAGCCGGTATCGACAGCCGTGACATGCACCGCGCCATGCTGCAGCAGGCAATCGGTAAACCCTCCAGTGGAAGCGCCCACATCCAGGCAGGCACGGCCTTCCACCACAATTGGCCAGTGTTCGAGCGCTGCGGCCAGCTTCACTCCGCCACGGCTTACATAGGGTTGATCCTCGCCCAGCAGACGGACGGGAGCATCTTCGGGAACAGACGCGCCAGCCTTTTCCACCTTCTGTTCACTCACCAAAACCCGCCCAGCCAGGATCATCGCGCGCGCCCGCTCCCGGCTGGGAACAAGCCCACGCTCCACCAGCAGAAGGTCCACGCGCATCTTGGGTCCAGCCGGCATTGTGATTGTGAACCCCTTGCAAGAAACTTCAAAGGGTCATCTCCATCGCTGGAAATGACCCTTGAGCGGATAAGGCATCAGTAGAGCGAAGAGTCAGCTACGGCTGGTTCTGGCAGTTGGCGAGCGTGTAGTTCGCGGTGTAAGTTGAAGTCATCACTGCTGGAGGTAGGTTGCACGGCTGTCCGAACCCGGGAATACGGCTCTGATAATTACTGTTCCCCTTGCTCCCGTCCTGCGAAGTAACCCGCACATCCACGATGTCTCCTTGGAGAAGCACTGTCGTGTCCACAATATCCTGATCGGTGCGGATAATGGTCAGGAAGGGGCTGTTCGGCGAGGCCACGTAGACCTTGCCCTGAGTCGAATTCTGCGTCGAAACCACCGTGCGCGGATAGCCCGTAACCGGCAGCGTCTTTTCCACCGTGTGGCTGATCAGGTCGACGATGGTCACCGATTGGTCGGTCTGGTTGGCCGTATAGGCGCGGCTCCCGTCGTTCAAAACGGTAACGCTGGCTGGGTTGTGGCCCACCGGAATTGTGAAGGTGGTGCCAAAGGTTGCGCTGTCGTTGCCATATTCGTCCAGGCTCACGTCGATAACGCTGATCGAGTTGCCGTCATAGTTGGCCACGATCAACTGGCTGGTGACCGCGTTGTACTCGGCATAGACGGGGCCGGCAATATTGCTCATGCCGCTGGTGCCGTTCGGCGGATTGCCCGAACCGGCCTTGATTGCGTTCAAAGCATTCACCGCCGTGAGCGAAAGCGGCAGGGTGGGATGGCAGGTCACTGGCTGTCCGGCCTGGTTGACCAGCCCGGAGCAACTGTCCAGCGTATTGTTCTGCACGTTGATCACCGTGACAGTGTCGCTGCCCCGGTTGAGCACGAAGAGCCGCTTGGCATCGGCGCTCGAAACCGCGTAGACCGGACACAGGCCCAGGGGGATGTGACTCGATATCGTATCGGTGGATACCTCGATCCCATCCGCCTCGCCGTTCACGCCAACCGTCGCGGGCGAGAGATTGCAAGCCACATCGCTGGCAATATTTACCGGCGTACCGTTGGCCTGGTTGCCCTGGCTGATACCGAAATATCGTTGTCCGCTAGAGGCTGATCCCCCCACTATCACCGGCGTGGGAGCCAACGGAACGGAACGCAGGAATGTCTGAGGAAAACCGTTGAAGACATCGGCGATATTCCCGAAAAGGTCGGCAACCCACAGTCCACCTGGCGAAAATAGATTCACCGGCTCTGCCGTCGCGGGCACCGTGGTATAACTCACATTCTTTTCCTGCAAGCTACTTAAAACAGGAAAGTTGGTCATGGTTTGGTCATGATTGATGGTGTATCCGGTGGTGCCTGAGGAGTCGATGGTGAATGTCGTCGGTCCCGGGCCAATGGAAGCCTGAGCCATCACGGAATCGCCAGAGTAGTCGATGATCGTGGCAATCCCGGGCGTGGTGGGCGAAGGAGCTGAAACCACCACCGCAAACGACGAGACCTGCCCAGCAGGTCCAGTGGGGTTGATGGGCGTCACCACAGGCCGGTAGTTGTTGCCACAGCCGGCAACCAAGGCAGCAGCCGCAAGCGCCGTGCCCGTCTGAACCAACCGCACACGCGCCTGGCCTAAATTCATGCGAAAAAGCCTCATTCAGTTCGTTCCTGCTTACCTCGTGATTGTAAATCAGCAGGCCGGGGCAAGAGCACGCTCTCCGCCATCCACGGACACACCGGGAACGCGCAGGCCTTCGGACATGCCATGCGCTTGCGCCTCATGCAGCCCTGAATGCCAAAGCTCAATGGCCGGCAATTTCCACAATTGCCGACTCAGGGCCGCTCCAGGCCGGATCGCCCTGACTGGTGAGCTTGTGGCGGGCCTCATCCCAGTGAAGCCGGGTCACCTTGCCCGCGCCCTTTTCGTACGCGTAGGTCGTGCCATCATCGGAGAAGATCGTGAAGTCGCAATCCGCGCCGGGATAGACCCTGACCTTCGAGATGGCTTGCGTCTCGTGAGTGCTCTCGACCGGCGTTCCCATCGGAATGATCGATCCTGCCCGAACAAAGAGCGGAATCGTATCGATCGGAGCGGCAACCGTCACGGCTTGGCCACCCTTCAGCCGCTCATTGGTCCAGAAGTTGTACCAGTCCGCCCCGGCGGGCAGATAGACCTTACGGCTCGTCGCGCCCTGTTCGGTAACCGGAGCTACCAGAAACGCAGGGCCGAACATGTACTCATCCCGCATGTCAGCCACCTTGGGATCGTCGGGGAAATCCAGCGGCAGAGCCCGCATGAACGGCGCTCCGGTCTTCCATGTTTGGTAGCCGAGCGAATAGATGTAAGGCATCAGTTCGTAGCGCAGGCGCAGGTACTTCTCAAGAATCGGCTCTGCTTCTTTGCCATAAGACCAAACTTCATTCGCAGGGCGGCTGCCGTGCGTGCGGAAGATCGGCAGGAACGTCGCATACTGAAACCAGCGAGTGTAAAGCTCCGGATAGTCGTCGTAGCCGCCCACATTCTCCCGAGCATCCGATGGGTCAAGCAGTGGCTTATGCACCGGGTGATGCTCACTCGGCAGATACTGCCATCCACCCGTGTCGTTGGACCAGTAGGTGAGGCCAGAAGCCGCGAAATCGAGGCCGGTAGGTATCTGTCGCCGGAACGCATCCCATGTGGGATAAATGTCCGAGGACCAGAAGATCGTGCCGTTACGCTGCGCCCCCAGATAGGCATCGCGCGACAGGATCAGAGCCCGCCGTCCCGGCTCGTCCTTGCGGAAGCCGTCATAGAGCGCCGCCGTGTGGAAGAGCGGATAGACATTGAAGTATTGTGTGCCTGGCCCGATGTGGAAGTAAGCACCGTTGGGCGGCAGGTCAGGCTCGGTCTCGTCGGCCCACAGCGAATCGAAACCCTGGCCGATGATGTTCTCGTGAATCGTCTTCCAGAACCACTTGGCAGCCTCTGGATTCGTAGTGTCAATATCCGATCCGGCGCGGTCGTAAGGTAAGCCATCAAGCGGCGTCCCATCGGCCTTTGCGATCAGCCAGCCCTTCTTGCGCAGCTCATCGTAGTAACGGTCCTCGGGCACAAAACGCGGCCAGACGCTGATCATCGTCTCAAAGCCCATCTCATGGAGATTCTTGTTCATCGCTGCCGGATTGGGCCAAAACTTCGGATCCAAGTCGAACTGGCCCATCTTGGTGAAGTAGAACCAGTCCACCACCAGCACACTCGCCGGCAGATGCCGGTCGCGATAGCCCTGCGCGACGTCCAGCAACTCCTTCTGACTCGCGTAGCGTTGCTTGCACTGGATGTAACCGTAAGCAGCCTTGGGCAGCAGCAGCGTGGGTCCGGCCAGCAGCCGGTAGCCCGCATAAATCTCGTCCGCCGTTGCTCCGGCGATCACAAAAAACGAGACCCGGTCGCCTACCTGCGATGTCCAGCGAGTCTGCTCGTTGAATCCCGGCTCGATCGTCGTCTTCGACGGGTTATCCCAGACCAGACCATAACCCTTGTTTGTGATGAGAAACGGCACGCAGACGCTGGGACCGGCCGTGGCCAGGTAGTCATGCCAGCAGCGCACCGCATGTCCCCGATGGTCGAGAAATCCCTCGTGGTTCTGACCCAGGCCATAGTAGTGCTCATCGTCCGGCGAAACAAAAGTCGCGCCCACAGTAAAGAACTCAGAGTCGGTAGCGCGCCGGTCGAGAAGCACGCCAGCGGTGCCGTCCTTCTGGTTGGGAATCGCCTGCTCCCAGCCAGTCATCTCCAGCAGTTTCTTGCCCTCCGGTGTGGTAAACGTGATGTGCGCGCCCGGAACCGACCCGGTGAAGTATTTGCCGATATCCACCTGTGTCTGTATCGGCGGCGCTGTGCTCGAACGGTTGCGCTCCACAGCGGCAACGATACGATTTGACCTGTACACATCAGCCGATTCGGTCTTGCTTGCGCTCCAGCCCTCCGCTGCGGGCGAGGCGATAATGCCGTAACCCGGCGCGGCCAAAGCCGTTTCGCGATTCACGCTCAGCGTCACCCGCAAGATGTTCGGCGCATAAGGCTCAAGCACAATCGTCTCGCCCTTTCGATCTAGCTCAAGCCGCTGGCTGGGGGACTGGGCCGTAACGCTGGAAAAAGTGAGAACAATCCCACCAAAAAACGCGAGGAAAGTTGAAAGCCTCTGCATGGACGACTCCGTAAGCGCCACCAACACTCTACAGGTTGCCGCGCAATCGAGTGTAAACCGAGACAGGCGCCTTGCACGCTAATTCAAGTTAGGTGCCCCAACCTTTTCACAGCCTCACCGCGAAGTGGTGGGAATCCAGATGCCTCAACCCCACGGCTGCAAGTTACGATGAAGCGTGGCCAAAATCAAACTGCTCTGGCAATCCAAACTCGTCCTCCTCCTCGTCCTGCCCTTTGTGGCAGCGAGTGTAGTGCTCCAAGGCCACTGGTGGGCGATCAACATCCCGCAGGTCGCCATCTGGGCGCTTGGCCTGAGCCTGATCTTCGGGTTCGTTGTTCACCAGTTGCGCGCCGCAACTCCCGGAGCGGCTTTCACCGGCGCGGCGATCGCCGCCAACTTGATGTTTTCCACCGCGAACTTCCCTTATCAACCATGGAGAACAGCCCTTGTCCCGGTGCTCGTGCTCTTCCTGCTCTCGTTCGCCGCGACCCGCCTGGGCCGAGAAAAAAAAGAGCGCCTGGGCACAGCAGAGAAGCGGCAAGGCCGCACCGCCGCGCAGGTGGCCGCCAACTTGGGCATAGCCGCGCTTGCATCCAGCGAATTGGCGCAATCCTGGCTCTTGAATTTCGGCTGGTATGCAAACGTGGCCCTCAACCCGGCGTGTTGGTTTGTAGCAGGTCTGGCAGCGCTTGCCGAAGCCGCGGCAGATACTGTGTCTTCGGAGATCGGTCAGGTCTTGGGCGGTCGGCCGCGCATGATCACAACATTGCATGAAGCCGAGCCCGGAACCGACGGCGGGATCAGTCTTGTTGGAACCATCGCAGGTATAGCCGCAGCCACAATCGTCGCTATTGCAGGGACACTGGCCTTGAACGGCGGCCGGGAAATCTTCTGTATCGCCTGCGCAGGCGGCGTCTTCGGCTTGCTCTTCGACAGCCTGCTCGGAGCGACTTTAGAGCGCCGCGGCTTGCTTAACAACGACGCGGTGAACTTCCTCTCCACCGCCAGCGCCGCAGTCTTCTCACTGGGATTGCTAGCGCTACTCCCTCATCCCTGAGTAGGGTGAGGTGAACTTCTCAACTGCATTGCGGGAGCGGCGCAAGGGTGGGATGCCACGATGCCAACAGTTCAGAAATAGCGAAGATGCCGCTAACACCGCCTCAATGCAAATGCATCCGCCAAGCGGTATAGCTCAAAATCTCGTGCATGACGCGTTCGAACTCCCCCACGGTGTTCGTCGCGCCATCGATGGCCGTCCTTGGCCGGGGCGAAGTCAGCACATCCAGCCCATCTGCAGCGCAGATCGCATGAATACGAAACAAGTGCGTCCCGTCGCTGACGATCACCAGCCGCCGCAGTCTGTTGGCGCGCGCAATCACAGCAATACGCCGGGCCGACTCCTCGGTGTTGCGGCTCTCGGTCTCAGCGATGATCGCGCTCTCAGGCACGCCCATCGACATCAGATACTCGCGGCCCACGGCACCCTCGTTATACTGGTCGCCGCCGTTTCCGCCCAGCGTAATGATCAGCGGGGCAACGCCATGTTGGTAGAGGTCAAGCGCATGGTCGAGTCTAGCGCGGTAGACCGGCGATGGACGCCCGTCATACTCCGCCGCGCCAAAAACGCCGATGGCGTCCGGCCGGGCAGCCTGATCAGCCTGAAAAACCTGATCATGGCTGGCGTAGCTCTCAATCTGCGCGTAGACCCAATAACTCCATCCAAGCGCCGCCGCAGCCAGTGTGAAGACAAGCGAAAGCGCGGCGCGCAAGGCCCAGTTGCGTCGTTTTGGTTTACTCCGGCGAGTCATAGGAACCTTTATGTGCAGGGAACAGGTAATAGGGAACAGCTTCGGACCTTGAGTAGTTGATCCGGATTTGTCTTGCTGAGAAAAACTATTCCCTGTTCCCTATTCCCCGCTTTTTTATCTCTGCAACGCCATCACAATCTCGTGCGTCGGGATGGCCCCCTCGCGCAGAATCTCCCAGCGTCCCTCACCCAGAGAGAGATCGACAATCGTGGTCGGCTGTGCGCGGCCGGTGGGCCCACCATCAATGATGAGCGGAATTCGGTCGCCTATCTGGTCGCGAACACAGGCTGCATGGGTACACTCCGAGGCCCCTTGCAGATTGGCCGAGGTCGCAGTGATTGGTAGCCCGAATCGTTCCACCACCGCGCGGGCTATCGCGGCATCCGGCACGCGCAAGGCTACGTTGCCCGTGTTGGCTGTCGAGCGAAGCGGTAACTTGCTCCCGGCGCGGACGATCACCGTCAACGGACCAGGCCAGAACTTGTCGGCCAGCTTGTCGATCAAGGGTTCGGAATCACGCACCAGCTCATACGCCTGCGCAACGGAGGAGATCAGGAGTGACAAGGGCTTGTGTTTTTGGCGGGTCTTGATCTGGTATATCTGTTCGACCGCGTGAAGGTTTACCGGGTCGACAGCCAGGCCATAAAAAGTGTCGGTCGGCAAGGCAATGACGTCGCCTTTCCTCAGACAGGTGACGATATAGTCGATCCGGTCAGGTTCCGGTTCATCGGGATGGACGCGCAAGATCTCCGCTGACAAAAAGGTCTACCTCAGTTCCCATATGCAAGTTGCCGCAAAAGCGCACTGTCACGGCATCGGTCCCGCTACAAACCCTGGTGCAAGCCGAGCTTCTTCACTGGCCTGCTCACAACCGCCCCCCGACGGTCTAGAATCGCGCTAGAGAGTGAATGGTCCGCACGAGATGCCTTTCCGCATTGTACAGAGTAAGCAGAATCAACGCCTAAAAGATTTACGCCGGGCGCTGACCCACCCCGGAGCGCAGTCGCGCGCCGTTGTCGGCCCCAACAGCCGCTCGCTGGCAGGCATCGAAGGCCCAAACCTGCTTGAGGAGGCTCTGCGCGCGGGTCTGCACGTGCCTTGCGTCTTCGTTGCGCAAGGCTCGGAGAGCCTGCTGGATGTCCTTCCCCTGCCAGCGGAGACCGAGGTGCTGCTCGTGCCCAGGGATCTGTTGGACTCGGCACTCTCTACCGAGACTCCCCAACCCGTCGCAGCCTTGGTCGAGCTACCAGAGTGGACGTGGGCTGACATTCTCGCGACTAGGCCGAAGGCCGCTCCGCTGCTTATCATCCTCGCCAGCCTTCAAGATCCCGGCAATCTGGGCACTATTCTGCGCTCCGCCGAGGCCTTCGGCGCTACAGGCGTTCTTAGTCTGCCTGGAACCGTCAGCGCGTGGAATCCCAAAGCCGGTCGCGCCTCGGCTGGCAGCGTATTCCGGCTGCCGCTGCTCTCCGTCACGGCGGATGATTCCTTTGCCCACTTGCACCAAGCTGGCGTCAAGATCTGGACGACCGCAGTACACGGAGCCGAACCAGCCGGCCGCATCGACCTTTCCCAGCCGGTCGCGATTGTGATTGGCAATGAAGGCAACGGCGTTCCAGATGAGTTGGCAGCACAGGCCGATGGAGCACTGACAATTCCCTGCCCCGGTCCGGTCGAAAGCCTCAATGCAGCCATCGCCGCCAGCATCCTGCTCTATGAAGCCTCGCGTCAGAGGGCGGGAGTTTTGCATCAATGAACAATCGATGGGTGCCCCATCCTTTCGCGTTTTTTCTGGCGAAAGGGTGGGAGACCTAGAACCTGAACCAGTGGGTGCCCACCCTCGCAGCGCCTTTGTTTTTGCGGCTAGGGTGGGAATCCTCGAACCTCAACCAGTTCCCGAGAAACCAGCAATGAGCCTCTTTGACGGCGAACCCGAAGGCCCTACCGGCCCGCTCCGCACTGCCCCACTCGCCGAACGCATGCGTCC
>CAYVMS010000085.1:7597-12450 GCA_964452615.1 uncultured Occallatibacter sp. | reverse complement strand
ACGCGCGAGCGCATCCGCCAGATCGAAGCCAAGGCGCTGCGCAAGCTCCGCCACCCAAGCCGCTCGCGCAAGTTAAAAGCATTTGTAGAAGGTGCCAAAGAGATGTAATTTTGGCAGCAACTCAGCCAACAGGAGCCGCAGCCTTGGTAGGGGCTGCGGCTCTTTCTATGTTCACGAATTCGTTCGGCGCAAAAGAGTGCTTCGCGCCTGAAGTCATCTCCATTTCGATTCGGATAGCCGTGAGGCGAACGGGCTTGCCGTCACACAGCAGTAATCCGCGTTGGAAAGAAAACTCGACATTCTGCCCGATAAGTCCAGAGCACGAGGGAATTCAAAAGGCGAGCTTCATGGAGACTTGCACCGATCTCGGACCGCCCACCTGATAAGACTGCTGCAAACCTCCCAGTTGAGTATTCAGCATTCTCGTGATGTAGCCGAAGGTGGGATTTCGCGCCAACGTCCCATCGCTGTACGTCCCCAGATTGACATCAGCGTCGCCAAAGTTGGGGTGATTGAAGGCATTGAAAAACTCCGCCCGTCCTTCAATTGCTGCCCTATTGCGCAGAGCGAAACTACGGTGAATGGAGAGGTCGGCCTGCCACGCCTCATGACCGCGCAATGAATTCCGGCCTAACTTTCCCTGCCGATCAGTAGTGGGAATCGCGAAAGCGTCGTAGTTGAGAATCTCACCCCATGGCTGATGTGCATGAGTTAGAGACATGCTGGAGCCTATGACTCGGTCTGGTCTTGTGGGTAAGAGTTGCGATCCGATCGGCCTCATATAGGTCACATCGAGCGGCATTCCGCCTCGGGCTGTTATCAATGCGCCCAAAGTCCAACGATCGAGGAACCACGCGGTCATACCCTCAAGTGCCGGCGCTTTGGTTTCGTAAGTCATCGCCAGCCCGGCACTGTGCCGCAAGTCAAAGTCCGAATTTCCTTTCTCTCCGGCGATCGAAATCAATTTTTGTCTCGGAAATCCATTGAGATCGCCGGATACGTCATCGATACTGTGCGCCCAGGTATACGAACCTAGAGCCTGAATGCCCGCAGTTACTCGCTGGCTGAACTGCATCTGTAACGAGTTATAGGATGAATTTCCTTCGCTGCGCACTTCGGTTACGGATGACTGATGAACGAAATTCTGATTGGGGTCCGTCAACTGTTGCAAGACCGGCAAGTGTCGTGATTGAGATCCGACATAGGCAATCGATAGCTTTCTGCTCTCTCCAAGATGCTGCTCGATTCCAGTGCTGAACTGATAGACCACGGGGGTGGAATAGCCGTCTGAAAATGCATAAAAAGTCTGCCCCGAGTATGGTGGAAGCAGACTATTCGAGTTGAGTATAGGCAGCGTACTTGCTGGGGGATATGCTCTGTTATAGAGGGTAGCTTGCCTGATATGGGGAAACGCACTGGCAGAAGCCATCGAGTTTGAGTTTCCTAATGAGTAGAAAATTCCCGCACCGCTATGCAGAATTGTTTCCCATCCATGCGTATTCAAGACCAAAAAAGATTGGCCTAATCGAGGACAAAAGTCAGTGTAAATTGTTGGGTACAGCTGCGTTCCAGCGGAAGCCAGTGTCATGTTACCAATATCCTTAGACGATGTCACCGTATACAGACTCATTCCATTATCCGCTGTAGGCGGGGAGTTAATATCCCACCGCAAACCGTAATCGAGCGTCAAACGTTTGTTTGGTTTCCAGGTGTCCTGCGCATAAAAGGAGGAATTAATCTGCACAACCTTGACATCGTCCTGAGACTGAAGCGCAATGGAATCCGCCATACCCGAAATCAGGCTGCTCTGCGATAGGAAACTCACCGACATGTTGAAATCGCTCGGAACAGTTTCTCCTGTCAGTCTCAATAAGTCGAAACCTGCCCCAAAGGTATGTCTCCCGCGAGCGACTATGGTGTTATCCGTAAGATTGATCTGGTGAATCGGATTCTGCCCAGTACTCTTCGAGCTATAGGTCATGCCGAGAAAGTAATAATTCAAGCTCGGCAACTTCACCTTGGAGCTTATCCCCTGCAAGAGAACTTTATCCGCCGGTATTGTTGCACCATTCATACGGTGCAAGGTGTTACTCACACTGCCCGTGCTTTCACTGAAGTTGAATCGCAGATCGTTCACCATTTTGGAGCTGGGCTTCCATATCATCCCTGCGGTCAGCGACAGAGAGCTTTTATCGGCGCCTGAAAGGCACCATCCGCTGTCGGTGCTGACGCGCGACGATGTCGAGTGGTTGAATCGAGCGAAGAGCGATAGCCGGCGGTCAGGTTCAGCATCGAGTCTGAGACTGAAAGTATCTTCCGAGGAAGGGTTCGAAATCGCCAAATGATACACCGAGGTCCCGGTACCGGCAATCTCGGAGCTTGTCGAGGTAGGGAATATGTTAAGAAATGGCGAGAGATTGGCGGGGACCTGGCTTCGCAGGCTGCTGGACGGAACATAAGTATTCAGCGCCGTCGGCTGATAGAGCCGCAAACTCTCTTCTGAAAAGAAGAAGTAGTTGCGCTTGATCCACTTGCCATGGTCAGGAATTGGCCCCGAGAATGTGCCGCCGAAGTCATTCTGCCTGAGAGCTGTTCCTGTGGTCGTGCCCGTCCGCAGGAACCAGTCGGAGGCGTCGAGCGCAGAGTTTCGAAAGAAGTCGAAGGCCTCCCCGTGCAGCGCCTCTCCACCCGAGCGGCTATTCATTTGCACGTGGCCGCCAGACTGTCGCCCAATTTGGGGAGAGATGGTTGAACTTTGGATCACGAATTCATCGAGAGCATTGACGGAGATCAGGTTTGAGGTCGTCCCGAGAGCGCTGTAGCCGGCATCCTGAGCGAGATCGGGGCTTATTCCGCCGCCGCCCACTGCCAGATTAACGCTCATGCCGTCGACGGTGAAATAGTTCGTGCTTGTAGCCTGGCCATTGAAGCTGAACTCGTTATTCGCCATCATGATGACGCCGGGCGTCAACAGAAGAATGGGTTGCAGGCTGCGTCCATTGAGGGGAATGTCGTCCACCAGTTCATGACCAACCTTGGTAGTGATCACAGATGAATCTTCAAAATCTACCGCGTGAACCATCGCGGTCTCGTGCAGCCTGCCCATCTGGAAACGGATTTGGATGTTGCGTATGTCCCCTGCGTGCAGAACAATTGCGGGGATCTGGATCAAAGCGAAACCTGACTGAACAGCCTGCAGTGTGTAATTGCCCGGCTCCAGCCTGGAGAACAGGAAGTCGCCGTTCTGACCGGTCCAGGTTTGCCGCTTCGATTTTGTTGAATCCTCAATCAGGAAGACTCTCGCGTTCTGAACGGGCTTGTCTGCCGGATCCAAAACTATACCAGCAAGAGCAGCCGGTGCCGTCTGCGCCCAGCAAACCGGCGCGACAAAGAGCGGCGCCAAGAGCCCAAAAACAGCGAGGCTCACGCTGGATGCAATGGAACCCGATTTTGAGGACATGATCCACCATGCGCCCGACAGCCAATCCCCGGCTGTCGAGATCGCTAGGGGCGAGCCTTCTCCGCTATTTCCGCTGCCAGGAAGTCTTCTTCTTTCAGCATTAGCCAGAATTTCGCTTCCGTCAATCCCAGTCTGTCGGCAGAATCCGCATTTGTCGACAATGCCTGCCACAGAATCCGGTCACTGTCGGTGGTCATGTTCAAAAGGCGGTTGGCCTCCGGCCGCAAATCGCTCATTCCAGTGGTCCCGGCGATCGTGCCTCCTGCGGAAGACGAATGGGTAAAGACAGGAGAGAGTTGCTGTTCGAGCTGGTTAATCTCTTGCCGGCTTTCCTGCGCCTGCCGGGTGATCAGAGAGCACCACTTCTCGCGGGTCGCGGGGGTAATCACTCCGGCGTCAAGCAGGGGCGCGATTTCGAGGATATTTCTCAATGCCTGTGCGTGCAGTTGGGCTTCGGTCGAGTGCTCCACCGCGTCGGTAACGAAGTGATCCGCCGCTTGATCGAGATCGCGCTCAGGCACATGCCGGTGATTTGCCAGGTAGCTTCGCACTTCGGGAATACTGCCCGATTCATTCAGCAGAACCTCGACCGATTGCATCTGGACCGGATGAGCCAGAGGCGTGGTCGCGACAGTTTGTGCATCTGCAGCCGAAAGCAGGTTAAGCTTTACCGCGGGGCTGTCGGCGATCGGGCCGAGCGCTGATAGAATCTCTGCCTTGCGCGAGTCACTACGTACGATGCCGCCAATTTGCAGCCCCTCTGTGCCCGCGTGAGTTACGACAATCTGATCCTGAACCAAGGCGTTGACTCGGTCCAATCGGTCCAGTACATCAATGGCGAGATCGGCAAACGACGACTGCCCACCTCCCGGTGTCGCATCAGGGCCGCTATCCGAAATAGGCGCGCTGCCTTCCATGGCTGCAAAAACACTGCCAGAAAGCTGATTGAGGGGAATCAGCCGATACTCAAGCTCGGCAATCTCATAGGTATGAACGCCTGTCTGGTTTGCGATCGTCAAGCGCTCTGAAACAGCATGCCAGTCGGCAGTGCGCACCAGCAACTCCATCGCACGGATGGAAGGGGAGTTTGGAGCCGGACTCGAGTCGGCATCGACAACTTTGGCAGAAAGCCGGTAGGCGTCTTCCCCTCCGGAAAGCCGCTCCTGTTTCATCGACTCATCTTTGCGCCCCGAGGACTGTGTCCAGTCCTTGAAAACCTCAGCCGAAACCGGCGAGTTCCAGTGCAAATGGTTGGCCGCATACACCGCGTTCACGTCGCGCAGCAGGCGTGGCGGCTCAACCTGCCGAGCCTTTCCGGAGTCATTCGTAGTCCCGTACATGAGATCGGCAGGAGACCCGTTCACCGCCTCCTCACGAAACCGGCCGTGCTTTT
>CAYVMS010000085.1:0-7497 GCA_964452615.1 uncultured Occallatibacter sp. | reverse complement strand
CCCGCTTTCGATCTTCTGTACAGAATCAGCGAACCTGCGCCACCATGGCCGACGCTCTGCCGCAGGCTTGGCCAGAGTCTCCTGCAGCCGCTGCTCAAAACCAATCCAGTTGCGCGGCGGGCTCGGCAAAGATTCACTGAATTGTCTCTGAAATCCAACGTAAACCTGGTTTGCCTCTTGAAGATCACGGTGCAATTGCCGGCAATCCGGGCACGTTAGCAGGTGCATCTTCAGCGTGGCAGCCTCTGAAGACGGCAACTCACCATCGATGTACATCATCAGATGCGCTTCATCGAAGTGAGTTCCCTGTGCCGTGTTGTCGATTTCCTTAGCCATTCAGATTTGCCTTGATCTTCGCAACGGCTCGACGAATATGGGCCGCAACTACAGGTACATTCGAGGAGAGGATCTCCGCGATCTCCGAATATCCGAGCCCCTCTTGCCTCAACCTCAACACCTCGCGTTGCTGCTCAGTCAATTCCCCAAACGCTTCCCTCAGAGCTTCGTACTTTTCCTTGGCCAGCAGTCGCTGCTCCTGGTCAGGAGCTGGGTCAGAATGCGTTGCGGCGACGATCTCCCAATCGGGAGGCAAAATCTCGTGCTGCGCGCGTCCACTCTTTCTTTTGTCCAGCAACAGATTGTGGGCCACGTGAAAGAGCCACAACCGCCCGTTCTTCACCTCGCCGCCTTGTTGCAGATGACGGCACAATCGCAAAAAACATTCCTGAGAAGCGTCCTCGGCTTCCTCTGCGCTGCCAAGCGCTACCACTAAATAACGAAAGAGAGGCATGCGCAGATAGTCGAATAGCTCAACGATCCGCGTAGCCAGATTTCCTGACGGGTTGTCTTTCAACTCATCGCTGGCAGACAGAATTATGCTCCTTGAGCATCACACGATGCGACAAGGATCATTTTCATGCATCTTCGAGCCAAGTTGCAACGAACACAACTCTGTTTCTTACCGTGGAGAGACCTCTTCTTGAAGCTGCCTCACACCTAAGAAAGACGAGACTTCCCGGCATTCAATACATAATCTTGAAGATTTCGCTGAAAAAGTTACTTATTGGAGATTTCTCTGTATCAAATCAAGACTTCGATCGTCGTTTGGATTAGAAACACTACGCATCGGCGAAGTCGTGGTTCCTCCTCCACAACCAGGCGTATTGTCCCAGATAAGCATGCTCATGAGAGGCAGACCGTTCGACCGGGCAGTGCCTGCGTCTGGTAGTCGTCTGTTTCTGTAATGACTGGACTCCTCGGGAAGGATTATTAAGAGATGTGCGGAATCGCGGGCTACTCCCATATTCGCAGGCCGCAGGAACACGCCGATCTCGAACGCTCTCTTGCCTCCATTGCGCATCGCGGCCCCGATCAGCAAGGTGTTTTCCATTCCGGTTCTCTCTCGATGGGGGCACGCCGGCTACGGGTCATCGATATCGAATGCGGCGACCAGCCTTTCTCCAGTTTTGATGGCGATCTTACTCTGGTCTTCAACGGCGAGATCTTCAACCATTGTGAACTACGCGCCGAGTTGGAGTCCGCCGGCTACACTTTCCGTTCCCATTGCGACACTGAGGTCGTGCTGCACGCATTCCGCCATTGGGGCAATGCGGCATTTAAACGTCTACGCGGCATGTTCGCCGCCGCATTGTGGATACGCTCCGAGCGCCGCCTCGTGCTCGCCCGCGACCGCATGGGCATCAAGCCTCTCTATTACTGTCAGCAGGACGGCGAGATCTACTTCGGCTCGGAGATGAAGTGCATTCTCGCCCATCCCGTTATCGATCGCCGCCTTTGCCTAGATGGACTGAACTGCTATCTCAGCCTTAACTATGTCCCCGGCCCTTTTACGATGATTGAAGGCATCTTCAAGCTCATGCCGGGACATCTGCTTGAGTGGCGGAGCGGCAACGCCGAGATCCAGTCTTATCTGCCGCCCCACATCACCGAAGCTCCGCCGAATTCGCTCGATGAGGCTGCTGAAGAACTGGACGGTCTGATGCGCCAGTCGGTCACCGAGCAGTTGGTTTCCGACGCGCCTCTCGGCCTCTGGCTCAGTGGTGGCCTGGACTCTTCGACCATCCTTCATTATGCAAGCCAGGTGAGCGCAAAGCCTCTTGAGACCTTCTCGATCACCTTTAACGGGCGGTCATTCAACGATGGGGATTACATCCACCAGGTAAGCCGGAACTACGGCAGTAAGCATACTGAACTGGACTTGAACGGCGACTGCGACCTGGTGGGCGCGATTCAGGACATCTCCTATCACGCCGATGAGCCGAATGCTGACGCTGGCGCCGTGCCGATCTGGTTTCTATCCAAGATGACACGGCAACATGTGACCGTGAGCCTGAGTGGCGAGGGCGCCGACGAACTCTTCGCAGGCTACCTGACTCACAAGGCAGATCGCTATGCCGCCGCTGCGCGCAGAGTTCCCGCCTGGATGCGCAAGGCTGCTCTGGCCTGTGCCATGCGCCTGCCCGTCTCCGATGACAAGATTGGCTTTGAATACAAGCTCAAACGTTTCCTTGAGGGCACGCTGCTCTCTCCCGAATACGCACACATCTTTTGGAACGGCACCTTTTCGGAGAGGGAGAAGGAGTCCCTCTATCACTACGCTTCACCGCAGCCTCTTGCGGGTATTGTTGCAGGCATGAACAGCGGCCGGGGGCTTGAGCGTTTTCTTCGCTTCGATCAGAGCTACTACCTTCCCGATGACATTCTCTCCAAAGTCGATCGCATGAGCATGGCTCACGCGGTCGAGGTGCGCCCCCCGTTCCTCGATCCGCGGATTGTCGATTTCGCAGCCCGCTTGCCGCAACGCTTTAAGCTGCGCGGTTCCACATCGAAGCTTGTCCTGCGTCATCTTATGCGCGACAAGCTTCCCAATTCCGTGCTCACGCGCCCTAAAATTGGACTCGACATCCCGATTCATGATTGGTTTCGCGGTCCTCTCTGTGGCTTTCTGCTGGATACACTCTCAGAGGATGCCGTCAATGAAACGGGCGTCTTTGCGTGGCCAGCAGTCGAGCAAATCATTGGCAAGCACCTTCGGCGTGAGGCAAACTATGGCTATCATCTTTGGGGGCTCGTTACGTTGCTTACATGGATGAAACGCTGGAATGTTCTGGCTCCCGACGCAGATCAACAGAGTGAGCAGTGCGAAGTCTTCCCGTATGAAATGGCATCGTCGCTGTGACTGGGAATAAACAGAAGTTTCCAGCACAGAAGTTACTTTGTAAGACTCGAAGTAGATGGGAAAATGTGTCAGGGCACGACTTTAGTCGTGCCGAAAGAGCGGCAAAATCATGTTGGGCTTTAGCCCCTGCGATTTATGTTTTTGAGTTATTTGCAATGCCGCAGTGGCCAAAGCCGGAATCTAAGTTGGCCATTTGCGGCACTCTTCGACTTCGCTCAGGGCAGGCTAAAAGTCGTGCCCTGACACAATCGATAGCCTGATGGCAATTTTGCAAGTGACTCATAGGTCGCGAATAACTCGAACGAATATAGGAGTATCTGTGGGGATAGTTGACCAGGACACTGCAAATGAAATGCAGGGGGGGGTAGACCCCAGCCAGACGGGTGTAGGCGGCGGTACATCCCGTAGAAGTCTCTGGGGAGGCGCGCTGGTCGCCGGGGCAGCCGTTCTCGTATTCTGCGCAAATATAGTCAGTCCTCCACGCTTGATGGACGATGTGGACGCCGTACAAGCCCAGATTGCCCGCAACATGCTCGAGAGCGGCGACTGGGTCACGGCGCGGCTGGATGGTGTAGCTTACCTTGAAAAATCCCCACTAATCTATTGGATGATGGCGGCCTCTTACCGTCTCTTAGGTGTCCACGATTGGGCTGCTCGTCTGCCACTGTCGCTGGCCGCAGTGCTGCTCTGCTGGGTTACCTATCGCTTTGCGCGCTGGGGATTGGGTGAGCGGGCCGGCGTCTTTGCAGGGGTCAGTCTGGCCACCGCTGCCGGGCTGTATCTTTTTACTCGCATCCTGATTCCCGACGCTACGCTCACCTTGACCATTACTGCGGCCATATGGGCGTGGATGCGGCTGTTGGAGCCAGACTCGGAGGACAATCGGCCGTGGCTGTGGGCTGGCATACTCGGCGGTTCCCTGGGATGTGGCTTGCTGCTCAAGGGACTGATCGCGGGCGTCTTTCCGGTGCTGGCAGCGTTGCTCTATATGGGCCTGACCGGGCATTTGTTTTCCCGCTCATCCTGGAAGCGCCTGCGTCCGGCTGCGGTCATCACTGCCGCTCTGCTGATTGCCGTGCCCTGGCATGTACTGGCCATGCTGCGCAATCCGCCTTACTTTGCTTTTTCCATGCACAGCGGGCCGGGTGAGTATCGCGGCTTTTTCTGGTTTTACTTCTTCAACGAACACTTGCTGCGCTTCTTGAACATGCGTTATCCGCGCGACTACAACACCGTGCCACCCGCGCTCTTCTGGCTGTTGAATCTGGTGTGGCTCTTTCCCTGGTCGGCATATCTGGCTGGAGCTACCCGGCTTAGTTATGGGCGCACATCGCGCGCCAGCCGGGTACGGTTGATGGCCGTCTGCTGGATCGCGGTGGTGATGCTCTTTTTCACCCTCTCCACCACGCAGGAGTACTACTCCATGCCCATCTACCCGGCGCTGGCGATTTTGATCGGTTCGGCGTTGGCCGAGGGCAGGTGTTTCAAAGTCAGCTCGTGGGCGCTGATCGGGATCTTCGCGACGCTCTTCGCGGCGCTGGGAACCGTTCTGGCTCTGGTGGCGCGCACGCCCGCGAACGGCGAACTCTCTCAAGCGCTGAGTCAAAATCCCGACATGTACACCCTTTCCCTGGGGCACATGACCGATCTGACCCTCCCAGCTTTCGCTTATCTCAAATTGCCGCTCGCTTTGGCTGTGGCCGCCTTCGGCTTCTGCGCAGCCGGACTATGGTTCACCCGCCGCAGCACTGGCAAGACAGTGGCAGTGCTCGTTGTGAGCATGATCGTATTCTTCCAGGCTTCGCGCATAGCGCTGGTCCGCTTCGACTCCTATCTAGGCTCCTATCCTTTGGCGCAGAAGTTACAGGCCAGCCCGCCGGGCCAGTTGATAGAGGCTGGCTCCTATTATGTCTTTTCGTCGGTCTTCTTCTACACCAACCGCACGGCTCTGTTGGTGAACGGTCGCACCCTCAACCTGGAGTACGGCTCCTACGCGCCTAACGCCCCGCGCGTCTTCATTGATGACGCGGGATTCACAGAGCGCTGGCGCAGCGGCGATCGCTTTTATCTGCTGGTCGACGGCGATGATCTCCCGCATCTGGAATCACTGGCGGGAAAAGCGAATTTGCATAGATTGGCAGAGAACAGCGGAAGTTATCTGTTTTGCAACCGGAAGCGGTGATAAACACCGCACGTGCTTGTGAAAGATCGGCTTATACCTACAGATCCAATCGTCTGACGATATGGAAACTGCAGTCCTTGTTCTCGGTTTATGCGAATCCGCCATAAGCTGCCAATCGGTGCCCATTTTCATTCGGGTGATGCGGAGCTTTCTTATCTCGGCCAGGATCTTGAAGAGGCGCTTGGAGAGCCTGAGAAGAAGATTGCAGGCATGACCGTTTTAGAGGCTACAGCGGAACATCTCCATGACGTATTGAGCGGCTATTAAGCTGTCGATGAGACCATCAAGGCCTGCCCGTACGGTTGTGGCAGATGTTTTGAGTTGTGGAGCCAGATGCCGGGGTTTGGAGCGAGCCAGTAGGAACTCGCGCTTGAGATCGGTGAGGGCGACATCGACATAGCGCATAGTCATCGCCGGATCGACGTGGCCAAGTTACTTCACCAAGACTGGGAAGCTGACGCCGAAGCGAAGCATTTCGGTGGTGTAGGTGTGCCTGAACTGGTGGGGAACGATGCTCGTGGGGAGACCGAGGGAGTGGCAGACCAAGTGCAGGTAATCGCGGAGTTGACCCGGAAGCCACTTTGCTTCCGGGGCGCGCCATTATCCGTCCGCCTCAGGCAGTGGGTCGAGGGAACGAAAGAAACGCAGCCGACGTAATAAAGCTACTATGAAAGTGCCCGTAGCATCTTCCCCTTAGAGCATTTTCGGGAAATGTGTAGACCGGAATCTTGTAGGTTTCCCACCCATACCGCAGAAAAACACGGAATGGATGGGGCACGGAAGTCTACAGTAAATCCGAAAATGCGCTAGAGACGGAGCCAGCGAATCATGCAAAACCGCAGCCTCGCATCCAATCTCGGTATCTACGCCTACGCCGCAGGCGCCGTCTTCCTCGGACTTGTCGGCCTGGTTTCTGGCGATTTCGCCACCACATGGCAGCGCGTCGGACCAAACGTACCCTTCCGCGAGCCGCTCGCTTATCTCACAGGATTCATCGAACTGGCCGCCGGACTCGCGCTCGTTTGGCGCCGAACTGCCCGCGCCGGTGCCCTGACGCTCACCGTCGTTTATTCCGTTTTCTCACTCTTATGGGTGCCTAAAATTCTAGAAGGCCTGAGCGGCTTCGACCCCACCGGCAACTTCTTTGAGGAGTTTTCGCTCGTCGCCGCCGGAGCTGTCCTTTGCGCACGGTTCTCACCGGCCGGCTCGCCTATCTCGCGCAGTGAATCCCTCTTCGCCCGCCTCTCCGGCCTTTCCGCAATCTCATTCGGCATCGTCCACATTTACGATATGCCAGGCCTGTTAACCTGGATCCCCAAATGGATTCCGCCTTCGCAGATGTTCTGGGCCTACGCAACTACCATCGGCTTCTTCCTCGCCGCCGCCGCCATTCTTTCAGGCATCAAGGCTCCGCTCGCCTCGCGCCTGCTCACAGCTGAAGTCGCCGGCTTCGAAATACTGGTCTGGATTCCCAAGCTGATCGCCAGCCCTCATGAACATTTCAACTGGACGGGCAACGCCATCTGCTTTGCCATCGCCGGCGCAATATGGGCCGTCTCCGACTCTATCTGCCGGACCGTTAAACGGGCCCCCGCATCCTTCTCTACCAAGGCCACTGGACCAGCGCAATAAGAGGCGGTATTAGCGTTACAACTGAATAAGCCCGCTCGGCTCCAATGCCATTCGTGGCCTTCCAGAGGCACAGGCAGCCGCTTACCATGGTTGGGGAAGGCTAGCGACAAAACGAGAGTCAAGTGACGGGATGCACATTTGATTGGCATAGGGGCGGCGAACTGTCGCGTTACCTGGAACTTCCCTTCGCTCACCTGCGTTAGCACCTGCAACCCGGAGGTTCCGAATGCTCTGGTTCTACGAATCGTTCTTTCCCGTAGTCTGGATTTTCTTTCTTCTCTACTGGCAGATTAAGGCCGCCAATACCAAATCCACCCAGCGCCTCGAACGGGCTGCCTCGCGCATCCTGCGCGTCTTCATCTTCCTGATCGCGATCATCCTCCTCTCGACAACTCGCATCCCTCTGCGATGGCTTTACCTCCAGCTCTGGCCGGTTGGCCTTTGGCCCTTCTGGCTGGGAGCTGCCGTCACCATCGCCGGCCTT
>CAYVMS010000084.1:0-12452 GCA_964452615.1 uncultured Occallatibacter sp. | reverse complement strand
GAGCGATGCTCGACTTGAATTTCGTCCGTAACAACCTGGAACTTGTTGAAGAGAAGCTGCGTGCTCGCGGGGCCGATCCGGCAGCTCTGCTGGGCGATTTTCGCGTCCTCGATCAGAGCCGGCGCGAGGCCATCACGACCTCTGAGCGCCTCAAGGCACGCCGTAATGAGTTGAGCCAGCAGGTGGGCGCCCTTAAAAAGGCCGGCCAGGACGCAACAGCGGTGATGGACGAAACTCGCGCCCTCAAAGATAAGCTCGATGAACTCGACAAGGCCGCCGCAAGCTTCGATGACCAGTTGCGCCAGTTGTTGGCCAGTGTTCCAAACCTGACGCGCGCAGAAGTTCCAGCCGGCAAATCCGAAGCCGACAACATTGTCGTGAAGACCTGGGGAGATAAGCCCGTCTTTAACTTTGAGGCAAAGCCGCACTGGGAACTCGGCGAGTCGCTAGGCATCCTCGATCTTGAACGCGCAGCCAAGCTCAGCGGGGCGCGTTTCGCAGTCTACGTGGGGGCGGGTGCGCGCCTCGAGCGGGCGCTAATCAGTTTCATGCTCGACTTGCACACCACAAAACACGGCTACACCGAAATTCTGCCGCCATTCATGGTCAACAGCAAGAGTCTCTTTGGCACCGGTCAATTGCCCAAGTTTGCCGAGGATCTTTTTCGCTGCTCAGACGCTGACGCCGAAGCGGTAGCGCGTGGCGAGTTCAAAGACAACGACCACTGGCTGATACCGACAGCCGAGGTTCCCGTCACCAATCTCTATCGCGACGAAATCCTCGACGAAGCGCGGCTGCCAATCTGCCTGACCGCGTATACGCCGTGCTTCCGCGCCGAGGCCGGAGCGGCGGGCAAGGATACGCGCGGCATCATTCGCCAGCATCAGTTCCAAAAGGTCGAAATGGTCAAGTTCACACGGCCCGAAGACTCCGACGCCGAGCACGAGCGCCTAACGCGCGATGCCGAGGAGATTCTGGAGACGCTCGGCCTGCCTTATCGGCGAATGCTGCTGTGCACCGGCGACACTGGCTTCTCATCGGCCAAGACATTCGATTTGGAGGTCTGGCTGCCTGGGCAGCAACTTTACCGCGAGATCTCCTCCTGCTCAAACTTCGAGGGCTTCCAGGCGCGGCGGGCCAACATCCGTTACCGGGCCGGAGGCGCAAAAGGCAAGCCCGAGTTTGTCCACACCATCAACGGCAGCGGGCTGGCCGTCGGACGCACTTGGCTGGCCATTGTCGAGAACTACCAGCAGGCCGACGGCTCGGTCTTGATTCCAGACGCTCTGCGTCCCTACATGGGCGGGCTGGAGCGGATTACACATCAAGGGTGAAATGAACAAGATTCTGAAGAGCTATTTCTACTGGACGTATCCGCGCGGCAGCTTCCATTACGACGTGATGGTAACGCTGATCCTGATCTTCATCTTCGGCTCGCCGCACCTCTGGAGTTACGGCGACAAGCCCTCGAACGCAGCCGGGCCGCCGCATCCAATCCAGGTGATCGGCGACGGCGGCCACGGGCTCATCATCACCATGCAGGCCGAGGACGTGAACCTCGATCTCAACACCCGGGACTCGTATCAAAACGTGAAGAAGGCTCTGCGCAAGGCCATCGAGCCAGTTACCGGTGACGCCGTCACAGTAGAGCGTTGGGAAACGGTCAGGGATTCCCAGGGCAATTGGGCCTGGAAGGTCTGGGCACATCTGTAATTGAGTTTGTCCCGCGTCCTCCAGCCCGGCATGGCACGTCTACAGGATAAGGAAACTTATGCACGTAGCAAGAAAGCTTTTTGTTACCGCGTCGATCGCGATGCTGTTGCTCGCGGCGCGCGCAGCTATCGCCGCGCCAGACAACGCAGACGCAAAAGAGAAGGTGCTTCGCCGGCTCGATGCCGCGGCGGCGAACTTCCGCTCCACCTCTGCCGACTTCGAGTTCGATTCCGTTGAGACCGATCCAATTCCCGACAAGGACGTGCAGACCGGCACGGTCTACTACGAACGAACCGGCAAGAACTTCCGCATGGCCGCGCATATCCGCGAAGACAACAAGAAGAAGATCGATAAGGTCTATTCCTTCTCCGGCGGCGTTTTCAAGCTCTTCGAGGGCGGCAACGTGAATCAGGTGACGACCTATAGCCAGGTCAGCAAGTTCGAAAGCTACCTGATGCTCGGCTTCGGCGCAAGCGGCAAAGATCTTGAGGACAAATGGGAGATCAAGTACCTGGGCCCAGAGATGCTGGACGGCGTGAAGACTGACAAACTCGAACTTGTCGCCAAAGATCCAGCGGTACGCAAGAACATCCCAAAAGTGACCGTTTGGATGGACGCCGAGCGAGGCATCAGTCTCAAGCAGGTCTTCGACGAAGGATCAGGCGAATACCGGGTTAGCGTCTACTTCAATATCAAAGTGAATCAGCCGCCGCTACCCGCCGACGCCTTTACCTTCAAGACCGACAGCAAGACCCAGTTCGTGAGCCGGTAGAGCGCCACGCCGCCCAAGGCAAAGAGCATGGGGAAGCACTCTAGCGTGTAGCGCGCTTCGGGTGCTTCAACCGTCATGAGCAAAGCGCTGCGCAGCAGCATGTAGGCCAGCATGGGCCGCCATAACCGGAGTCGCAGGCAGAGCCCGGCGATCCCGAGCAGCAGATAGAGTGCGTTGAGTCCAGCGTAGGCCCAACTCACGAGCGACTGTGCGGGATGCTTTCGATAGACCCACCAGTCCAGGTCGTCGTAGAGGTTTTCAACGCGCGGGCGCAGCCACATGTCCGCCACACGCCCCAGCGGCAGCCAGAGGTAATAACGCAACGGATGCGCGGCGATGCGTTCGTCCGCCAGTTTGCCGAAACGCGCATCGATCTGCGGTGTGAGATCCTTGTGCACGTTATAGTCGGCAGCCAGCGCGGCGGTTTCGGCCTGCTGCGCCGGTGAATCGAAGGCCCGGCGTGGCAGCTTGCCGAAATCGAGAACGTCGTCAGGAACGTTCCAATAAATCTCGTAGGTCGAAACGTAGTCCAGACACCAGCTCTTGACCCAGCGCTCCCAGCCGGGGTGAGGATCTTCGCCGGGGTCGTTGGCCAGCCGAGGCGCCAGCGGTTCAAAGACGCGAAAGACCTGCCAGTTGCGCCAGCTCCAAGCCGCAAAGGGCATCAGCACAAGCAAAACACAGACGGCAGCCATGCGAGCCAGCCTTCCGGTGGAGATCGAGCTATAGCCTTCTTTGCGCCTCAAGCCCAGCAGCAGCGCCGGCGCAAGAGCAACGGCCACCAGAGCGCCATCGGGGCGCAACAGGGCCGCATACCCGACCGCAAAGGTGAACGAAAGCGCCGGTCCCCATCCTGGCCGGGCAAGGAAACGAGCAGCCGACCACAACGCCAACGCAATGACGAACAGTGTTAGCGACTCCGTCAGCGGCTCGGCGCAATAGATTGCCGTGAAGGGGCAGAGCGCCGCCAGCCAGAGCGTGCAATGCGCAGCGCCGCAGCCCAACCGCTCCGGCACAATTCGCCGCACAAAATCGGCCAGCAGCAGGCATCCAGCCAGCTCCAGCGCAATCTGGATCCAGCAGGCCGAGGCATAGTTCTCCATCCCGAAGAGCCTGAAGCAGAACACCAAAAAGAGCGGATAGCCTGGCAGCCGGATCAGCGTGGGATCGATGCCGCTGCCCCTGGTGAGCCCATAGCTTCCGTGCAGCAGCAGGTTTTTGGCCAGGTCGCCGTAGATCAGCGCGTCTCCGTTCACCAGGAAATGCAGCTTCAGCATCCACAGGCGGAGCGCCAGTCCGGCGGCCAGGGCAAAGCCGACAGAGAGGCTGGGCAACGCGCGGACGAGAGCACGGCGCGGGGTCTTCGATTGACTACGAGAGGCAGCTTCCATACGATTCGTACTGTATAGCGTAGACCGTCACCCCGGTTTTCGCCCATCTGGAAACGAGACCGGTATGCCCGATAAACAGATTTTTTTCGATCCACAACGTAAGAGATGGAAGCGTTTGCGCCGCATTTTCGATGTGACGGCGGTCGCTTTCACGCTAGTGCTCGCGCTTTTTATCTTCAATGTATTGCGCTATCAGCAGTTGCCCGAGTTGCTGCTGCCTGTTCCCCGGCACAACTACAAGGCGCTGCCCGAGCGCCAGCCGCTAAAAGGTCAGCGCCCGGCGCGGCGCAAGAGTGGCCGCAAGCCGTCAGATATTCCCTTCAACACCGGCGAAGGTTTGCGGGCGGCCTACTATGTGCCCTACGATCAGGCCAGCTACTCCTCGCTCAAGGAGCACGTACACCAGATCGATCTTCTCTTTCCCGAGTGGATGCACATCAACGCCCCCCAGCCAACTCTGCTGGCCACCAACACCGACACCCATCGCGAGTATCCCGTGATCGACAGTTCCACGGTGCATGATCCAGATGAGCTGAACAAGATCAAGCGGGTGATCCAGGCGGCCAAGGAAGACACGGAAATCTTTCCCCACCTGAACAATTTCAACCCCAACACACAGGACTGGGATCCCGCCGTCTCCGGCATATTCGACGATCCCGGCAAACGCGCTGCGCTGCGCCAGCAGATCGTTCGTTTTCTTGCCGCTTTCCCCGCCTATCGCGGCATCTCGCTGGACATAGAAAATCTGGCCGACGAAGCCAGCCCAGGGTACATGAGCTTCATCCGGGAGCTCTATGGCGACCTGCACCAGCGCAATCTGCGACTCTATGTCAACACTATGGTCTCGACCACCGACGACGACTTGCGCGATATCGCCGCCAACTCCGACGGCGTTGTGCTGATGAACTATGACCAGCACCAGATCGAGAGCCAGCCGGGGCCGATTGCCAGCCAGGATTGGTTCGTCGCCAACCTGACCCGCGTGCTCAAGATCGTGCCGAAAGAGAAGCTGATCTGCGCCATCGGCAACTACGGCTACGACTGGACAATGTCCATTCCGGGTCCACCTAAAAAAGGGAGAGTGGGAAGGCTACCCAAGGCGCCCAAGGTCATGTACACGGAAGACCTGCCGGTCTCCGAAGTCTTGCAGCGGGCCTCCGACGCTGATGCAGATCTGGACCTCGACTACGACACGCTTAATCCGCACTTCGAGTACATCGATGAGGATGCAAACGAGCGTCACGTGGTTTGGTTTCTCGATGGCGTCACTGTTCTGAACGAGCTGCGCGCGGCTCGCGGCATGGGCCTGCAGACCTTTGCGCTCTGGCGTCTGGGATCGGAAGACAGCTCGATGTGGGACGTGTGGGACAAGCCCACCAGCCCTGACTCGCTGCAATCGCTCGGTTCCGTTCAACCCGGCCACGATGTAGACAACGAGGGTGACGGCGACATCATCCGCGTCACCGGCCTACCCCAGCCAGGCAAGCGTAGCGTCACTGTGGACACCGACGAGCCCGATCCGCGCAAGAAGCTCATCATTGACGAGCACATGGATGTCTATCCGCGAACTTACACCATCCAGCAGTACGGCTATCACCCCAACGAAGTCGCTCTGTCATTTGACGACGGACCCGATCCCAAGTGGACGCCCAAGATCCTCGACATTCTCCGGGACAAGGGCGTCAAAGCCGCCTTCCTGATGATAGGAAGCGAGGCCGCGCAGAATATTGGCGTCATGAAGCGCGTGGTGCGCGAAGGCCATGAGATCGGCAATCACACCTGGTCGCATCCCGACATCAGCGAAATCACCACCCGCCAGCTCGACCTCGAAATCAAGTTCACTGAGCGCCTCTTCGCCAGCAAGCTCGGCATTCAGCCCCTTTACTTCCGCCCACCCTACGACATTGACGAGGAGCCGGACACCGACGACCAGGCCGCCCCCGTCGAGCGCATCCAGCAGGATGGATACACCATCGTCGGCAGCAAACTCGACACCAACGACTGGAACGAGCACCCGCACAAGACGCCGGACGAGATCACCAAGACAATCCTTGACCAGCTTCAGCTCATGAAAACCAAGCCGCAGTTTCGCGGCTCAATCATCCTGCTGCATGACGGTGGCGGCGACCGCTCGGCCACCGTGGCCGCCCTGCCCATGCTGATTGACACGTTGCGCGCTCAAGGCTACTCCATCGTGCCTGTCTCCACTCTGATGGGCAAGACAACCGCCGAGGTGATGCCCAAGCTCACCTTCCGTCAGTACCTGCGCGCGCTGCCGGACTCCATCGCATTCTCCAGCCTGGCTATCGTCGGCAAGTTCATCGTGCTGGTCTTCTTCCTGGGCGACATCCTGATGAGCGCTCGCCTCCTGCTGGTAGGCATCCTGGCAATCATCGACCGCCTGCGCCGACCGCACCGCGCAGCCTCGCCCGGCTTCAACCCCCGCGTCGCCGTTCTCGTCCCCGCCTACAACGAGGAGAAGGTCATTGTCCGCACCATTCGTTCGGTGCTCAACTCCGACTATGCCAATCTACACGTCGTCGTCATCGACGACGGTTCCAGCGACCGCACCTTCGAGGTGGCACGCCAGGCTTACGCCGCCGAGATCGCCAGTGGCCGTGTGCAAGTGATCACCAAGCCCAATGGCGGAAAAGCCGCAGCCCTCAATTACGCGCTGGACCGGCTTGTTGAGGAAATCTATGTCGGCATCGACGCTGATACCGTGATTGCATCAGATGCCATCTCCAAGCTCATTCCTCACTTCGAGGACCTGCTCGTGGGCGCCGTCGCAGGAAACGCCAAGGTCGGCAACCGCGTCAATCTCTGGACCCGATGGCAGGCACTGGAATACATCACCAGCCAGAACTTCGAGCGCCGAGCTCTCGATTTATTCAACGTTGTCACTGTCGTCCCCGGAGCCATCGGCGCATGGCGCACAGGCCCAGTAAAGGCCGCTGGCGGTTATCCCATCAACACCGTAGCCGAAGACGCCGACCTCACCATGGCTCTGCTCGAACTCGGCCTCAAGGTGGTCTACGAAGATCGCGCACTGGCCTTTACCGAAGCGCCAATCGATGCAAAGGGCCTCATGCGCCAGCGATTCCGCTGGTCGTTTGGAACGTTGCAAGCCATCTGGAAGCATCGCTTGGCATTCGTGCGCAATAAGGCGATGGGCCTCTTTGCCCTGCCCAATATCCTCATCTTCCAGATGCTGCTGCCGCTGGTCTCGCCCTTTATCGACCTCCTCTTTCTATGGGGCATCGTCAATTACTTCGTGGACCGTTACTTCCACCCCGAGGCTGCCTCGGCTACCAACTTTCAAAAGCTGCTGGCCTACTTTGTCGGCTTCCTGCTGATTGACTTTGTTACCTCGTCGATTGCCTTTTCGTTGGAGCGCCGCCATCCCGCCAACAAGGGCGACGGCTGGCTGCTCTTCCACATCTGGCTGCAGCGTTTTGCCTACCGTCAGGTCTTCTCCGTCGTCCTCTTCAAGACCGTGAAGCGCGCCATCGACGGCAAGCCCTTCAACTGGGACAAACTAGAGCGCACCGCCAAGATGAGCAAGGAGACCGAGGCGCTTACCGAGACGGTGTAGCACCGCCTTTCAACACGGACCCACAAGCCGCAACGCTGAGAACTACACGGCGCTCAAGTTCGATGGTCGATGAGTTGCTTCCGTACAATGAACTCAAAGACCATGAATTCCTCGCGCGTCCTCTTCCTCGGCCGAAGCACGTTTGACCTTCTCTATCGTCTCGACGAACTTCCCGCCGAAGACACCAAGGTCTACGCACGCAACTTTCTTGCTGCGCCCGGAGGCCCGGCCCTCAACGCCGCCATCACTCACTCCATGCTTGGCGGCCAGTCCATGCTCATCAGCTCTGTCGGAGCCGGCCCATGGGCTGCGGCGGTTCGTGCCGAACTCGACCGCCATCGCATCGCGCTTTTCGACCTCGCCGCCGGTACGGCCTACGAAACCCCGGTCACCACTGTGCTCGTCAACGCTGCCACCGGCAGCCGCACCATCGTCAACCCTCCTATCTCAACTGGTCCTGCTCGAGACCTACAGGCTCTCCCCGTCGACTGGCTCCCGCTCCCCTCAGTCCTGCTCACCGACGGCTTTCACCTCGCTGAAACACTTGCCTTTCTCACCGAATGCAAAGCCGCAGGAGCCAAGCTCTGTCTCGATGGAGGAAGCTGGAAACCCGGAACGGCCGAACTTGCCCCGCTCCTTACAGCAGCCATCTGCAGCGAGCGCTTCACGCTTCCCGGCCAACCATCCGACCCCGAATCCCTCTTCGCTTGGTACGCGGCACTAGGCGTCCCTCACATCGCCCTCACGCGCGGAGCACGTCCCATCCTTGCAAGCGATCATGGCCGCCGCTTTGAGATCGAAGTCACACCGATAGACGTCGCCGATACCCTCGGCGCAGGCGACGTCCTCCACGGAGCCTTCGTCCACTACCTCGCTCAAGGTCACAGCTTTGAATCCGCCCTGCGTAAGGCCGCCGAAGTCGCCACCCTCTCCTGCAAATCCCTCGGCACCCAAGCCTGGGCAGGCATCAGTCTGTAGTCTCTCGCTCATTCCTGGACTACAATCAAGGCGTTATGGCAGCCACTTCCCTTACTACGCAAATTCAGTCGCGCTCGCCGCAGGGCGAGTTCAAAAATGAGCCCCCGATCGACTTCAAGCTCCCTGAAAACGCACGCAGGATGCGAGCCGCGTTGGAGTCGGTCGCAAGCCAAATCGGCCGCGAGTACGACCTGATCGTCGGTGGCCACCGGCTTAAGACCGAGGGCAAGATCCGCTCACTCAATCCCGCCCGCCCAGCGCAGATCGTAGGCATTCACCAGAAGGCCGGTGCGGAGCATGCCGGGCAGGCCATGGAGGCAGCGCTCGAAGCCTTTGAGTCATGGAGCGGGGCGCCTGTCGATACGAGAGTATCCCTGCTCCTCAACGCCGCCGAGATCATCCGCCAGCGGCACTTCGAGTTCTGCGCATGGCTCACCTATGAGGTGGGCAAGAACTGGGCAGAGGCCGACGCCGACGTGGGCGAAACCATCGATTTCCTTGAGTTCTACGCACACGAGGCGTTGCGCCTTGCCGCGGCCAAGACGCCCATCCAGTTCCCCGGCGAACGGAATGAGTTGCACTACATTCCCCTTGGCGTGGGCGCGGTGATTCCTCCGTGGAACTTCCCATTCGCCATCATGGCGGGCATGACTGCGGCATCAATCGTCACGGGCAACACGGTGATCTTGAAGCCGTCGAGCGACGCGCCGACTATCGCCGCCAAATTCATGGATGTTCTGGAGGAGTCGGGAATGCCCGTCGGCGTGGTGAACTTCTGCCCCGGCTCCGGCGCCAGTTTCGGCAATGCCATCGTGGAGCATCCTAAGACACGCTTCATCGCCTTCACCGGCTCGAAGCAGGTCGGCCTTGAGATTCACGAACGCGCAGCCAAGGCTCAGCCCAATCAAATGTGGATCAAGCGGACGATCCTCGAGATGGGCGGCAAGGACTCGATCCTGGTCTGCGCTGACGCCAATCTGGACGCGGCGGTCGAGGGCGTGGTTGCCTCGGCCTTTGGATTCAGCGGGCAAAAGTGCTCGGCCTGCTCCCGCGCCATTGTCGAAGCTCCGGTTTATGAGGAGTTCACGGAGCGGCTGCGCGAGCGGGTTGCGAAGTTGTTCGTCGGCGACCCGGCGGAGAACTCAAACCTCGGCCCGGTGGTCAACAAATCTGCCCTCGACTCCATGTTGCGCTATATCGAGATCGGCAAAAAAGAGGGGCGGCTGATTGCCGGCGGCCATGCCCCTGCGACAGCGGACGGCGGCTACTTTGTCGAGCCCACCGTCTTCGAAGGCATTGCTCCCAATGCGACTCTAGCTCAGGAAGAGATCTTCGGGCCGGTGCTTGCCGTGATCAAGGTTGCCAACTTTGAAGAGGGCCTGAAGGTGGCGAACAACACCGAGTACGGATTGACTGGCTCGGTCTACTCTACCGATCGCGAAAAGCTCGAACGTGCTCGCAGCGAGTTTCACGTAGGCAATCTCTACTTCAACCGCAAATGTACCGGCGCGATGGTAGGGGCGCATCCCTTCGGCGGTTTCAACATGAGCGGCACTGACTCGAAGGCCGGCGGCCCTGATTATCTGCTGCTCTTCACGCAAGCCAAGAGCGTCGCTGAAAAGCTGTAGAACGGCAGACGCTCGTTGACTGGCAGGTGGCCCACTCACTGGTCCTGCCGTCCATCTGTTCTTCCCAAAGCGGAAAAGCGGCCTTTTCTGGTTAAAAAGGTGCTCTTTTGGGCTAGAAAATGGGCAAAATTCGCGGTTTTAGTTTACCGATCAGTCAATAGGTATAAATAACAAGGTATTGATTACGTGTTGGTTACAAGCAGTCAGAGACTCGAAAATGGGCCTCCACAGGGTAGGGGGGATGGGGTCAAGGGGTATAGACCGGGCACATCCCCTACAGATTGGGCTGGCCGGAGTGGGATCCCTGTCTTCATTCCTCCATTGTGCACGCCAGGAGGGAAATCATCTGCAACCACATGCAGGTAGCCAGCGCTTACGCGCCGTGGGGTTCGTGGTCTCCCATTTCTTAAATCGAGATGTGGGTCACCCGGCCTCCCCGGTCCCCAAAGGCGAGGGACCGGGGGCACCCTCGTTGTGGTTAGAGACCAGGGGCACCCGCCCAGTTCCTGTCGACAGGCGGGACTCCCGCAAGGGTTGATAGTTCCCCCGATTAAAGCGTGGGAAGTCCATTGACTTTAATTCGTTTATAAACGATTATCGAACCATGTACGAGATTCGCCATTACCTGACAAAGAGCGGGAAAGACCTCTTCATGGAATGGCGTGGTCAACTCCGGGATACCAAGGCGAAGATTGCTGTCGACCGCAGAGTCAACCGGATGGAGTTGGACAACTTTGGCGACCACAGATTTTGCCGCGATGGGGTCTGGGGGCTACGCATCGGCGTTGGCCAGGGCTACCGGATCTACTACGCCATCGCGGGCACACAGGTAACTTGCTGCTCTGCGGAGGCGACAAACGAACGCAGAACGCGGATATCGACCGTGCCTGCGCGTACTGGCGGGAGTGGCAAGGAAGGGCGGAGAAATGAGAGACAGAAATCACGACGAAGCGATGGCGGAAGAGTTCAAGCAAGATCCGGCCTATGCGCTGGAGTTGTTGAATGACATTCTTGATAGTGGCGAGCAGGGCGAATTGCTCATCGCTCTTCGTCAGATGGCTAAGGCCTTTGGCGGGGTGCAAAGTATAGCGGAAAAGGCCAATCTCAATCCCACCCAGCTCTATCGCACGCTCTCTGAGCAAGGCAACCCGGAACTGCGCAGCCTCTCGGCGATTCTCAAAGCCATGGGGCTGCGGTTGGCGGTCGAACGCGTCCGTGCGGCTTGAGTTTCTGTTGAAGATCGCGTGTTGAGGTTCGTGGTCTCCCATCCTTGCGACGAAAAAAAGTCGCAAGGATGGGGCACCCAGCTATCGGTTAGCCGGTTGAGATCCTTGGTCTTCCGGAATTGTCGTGATGGTCACAGAGGTATCGAATTTATGGTATTCCCGGTATTGGCTCATGTAAGAGTCGCTGTACTGGCCATTGGTCTTGATGAAATCCACACTCTTAGTTCGCGGAAGCCAATAATCCGAGCCATGGATGCTGACCGGAGAGTACTCAATAATCGGGGAAAAAGTAAAGCTTCCATTGGTACGGGCAAATGGTTTGGAGAATTGCACCTCGTGAATCGTCTTCTCCTGTATTCGGACAACTTGAAAAGCCTTGAGGTCGATCCACACCCTGGCAGCAGCGAGACTCTCAGGCACATGCGCACATTCTGTTGGAAGCGGTCGTAGATTCTTGTTTAGCGTTGCATCCAGAACCAAAGTATTGCTGTCTGTCGCTCCAGGAGTGCTTACCGGCTTGAATTCATAACAACTGGATGTAGGCTCGTCGAAGAAGGTGAATAGATCCCGCGCTAGTCCTCCGCGGAGCCAGTGGATGGGAGGATCGTATTTACGCTCATTCACGGCCTTTCCATTCACGGTTGCGGAAATAACCTCGCGCGACTCCGAAAACAGATTCGCCGCTTCCTGGGGTCTACGCACCGCTCGTAAGGATATTAGATAATGCTTTTCCTCGGTCGTCTTAGCATTCTCGGTTTGCCGTACCGTAACCTCCTCCTGGCAGATAAAATCCGGCAGCTTGTTATGGAGAAATGCGACATTTTCGCGAACCTTGGAAATCGTCTGTGCAAGATCGGGGCTTTTTTCCTCTTGAGCAATTGCACTCATACTCAGATACCCCGCCAGACATATAGCGGCAAGACTGCCAACGAAGAAATGATGCGCTTGCTTCACCTTGTCTCCTTTCGCATGAATCTCATCCGCCTCGTTTCTTACCTACGCTGTGGCTGTTCTGGCCACATCCTGCAAGCCGCGGGCTTCGATTTCGAAGTCGCGGATTTTGTATTTTTGGATCTTGCCGCTTAATGTTGCCGGGAACTCGGTGACGAATCGGACGTGCGCGGGGATCTTGTAGTAGGCGATCTGGCC
>CAYVMS010000083.1:0-12556 GCA_964452615.1 uncultured Occallatibacter sp. | reverse complement strand
AGAAGCCCGATTCGCAGGAGATCTGCTTCATTCCCGGCGGCGACTACAAGCAGTTTTTGACTGCCTATCTTGAGGAACAAGGCCGGCAGTTGCCCGAGACGGCTGGCGAACTGGTGGCCTCGGGCGGCGAAGTGCTGGGCCAGCACGAGGGAATTTTCAATTTTACTATTGGTCAGCGCAAGGGGCTGGGCGTCAGTTCGCCGACGCCACTTTACGTGTTGCAGATTGACCCGGCTAGCCATCGTGTGACTGTGGGCGCCGACGAGGAACTGGCTACTCGCAGCTTGAGAGCCCGCCGCCTGAACTGGATTTCCATTCCCGAGTTGACCGCGCCGATGCGCGTGCGGATCAAGATTCGCCACCGGCATGAGCCCGCCTGGGCAACCATGGAGCCCACCGGCGCCGATGAGGTCGTCGCCACCTTTGATGAGCCGCAGCGCGCCGTCACCCCTGGCCAATCGGCCGTCTTCTATGATGGCGACGAGGTGGTCGGCGGTGGATGGATTGTCTAGACTAGCGGCGCGTGGCAGGCGTACGCAAAGACTGGACGATTGCCTTGACTGACCTCAGTATCCCAGAAACCTGGCGAACCGGCTTGCTGACCGTTTCGGCTACAAAGCCCCCTGCGTAATCCAGAGTGTCCAAAAGATGAGATAACATCTCATCCACTCGACTACTCTGCCTCCGCACTCGGTCCATGATCTCCAGGGCCGATAATTGCATCTCCGCGGTCTGCTCACGCAGTCGGTGCGTGATTTCGACGATGTCGGCTGTGGCGGACTCGATTCTCGGCGCAACGCGAGTCACGAAGCCTTGCGCGTTCGCCACGAACTCCTGCGTGTTGGCAAGGACTCCCTGTGTCTTGGCAAGTAAATCCCGCGTATCGAAGATGATGGGCATGATCGAGGTGCGCAGATCCTCAGCCTCTTCACGGATGGCGCTTGCCGCTTTCCGCACGGCGGTGAAGATCAGCAATAGCATGACCGTCTGCGCCAACACCAGCAGTCCGGTTACGACAATGAATGCGAACACAATGGTTTGATTGTCCAGCTTCAGCATTGGAGGGGCCTCGCGCAGTCGAACTGCGGGCTTGGGTTTAACTCTCTTATGCGCTCCTCGACCGAGGCTGGCGCGTTGTCTCCGGAGTCAGCGCTTGAACGGCCAATTGCCACTCAGGTGCAAGGCCGGGCGTAGGATCGGATGCGGCGCTACTCACCATCGGGCCGGAGGGAAATCCGGCCCAGATGGCGATTTTGAATCAACCCTCCGCGGGCGGCTCCTCGGCAACAGGAGCGGCCTTGTAGGCCTGGCGTCCAGCTTCAACAGCCGCAGATACACGGCCGGTCTGTTCAGCGACGAGGTTCTTGCCACGCTCGACAAACTCTTCCCATTGAGCGCGTCCGCGATCGACGTAATCGCCCATTTGTTCCCTGCTCTTGTCGACCAGGCCACCCATCTGTTCAGCCGCCTGGCGGGTGCGATTGCGGAGGTATTCGGCTCCCTCCCGGGTGCCATTCAGCAGATCTTCGCGAGTCTCGCGGCCAGCCTTGGGGGCATAGAGGATCCCCACCAGCGCGCCGACGCCCAATCCTGCCACAAACCATGCCAATCCGTTAATCCTGTTATCTTCTGCCATGATCGAAACTCTCCTTTGGCTTAGCCTAAAGATGGCCTGAGCCTATCAAAGTTGTCCGGTGCGCCGCAAACTCGAAACCGCTGCGATCCCAAATACATACATGATTGCCTATCGCGGCTAGGGAAGACTCTGGGGCGCCCGCAACTTATTGGATGCAGATTCATTATAAGGAGCCGCAGCGGGATTGGGAGAATCTGCGGGTAACTTTGGCCATTATGTAAAGAATCGCGGAATTGAGCCCGGTTTGAAACAAAAGAGCGATTGGAATCCGAAAGTCTACGCTGCGGGCGAAAGGAGATCGGAGGATTGGAGTTTGCCCGAATACCTGTTGCAACGAATATCTTCTCCGCGCATCCAATCTGGTGTAAGGCAGAGGAGGTCAACCATGTCGCTTCGCCCCGTGAAGCAGATGCTTACAACCAAGCCAACCATCGAGGGCGCTGGCGTTCGTTTGCAGCGCGCCTTCGGTTTCGGAAAGACCGCGGAGTTCGATCCTTTCCTGCTGCTGGATGACTTTCGCAACGACAATCCCGCGGATTACCTGGCTGGCTTTCCCTGGCATCCCCACCGGGGAATCGAGACCATCACGTATGTGTTGGCAGGTGAGGTGGCGCATGGCGATAGCTTGGGCAACAAGGGCCGCATGACCGCCGGCGATGTGCAGTGGATGACCGCCGGAAGCGGGATTTTGCATCAGGAGATGCCCTCGGGCGACGCAAAGGGCCGGATGCACGGCTTTCAGCTCTGGGCCAACCTGCCTGCGGCGCTGAAGATGACTGACCCGCGCTACCAGGACATTCCCGCCGCAGCGATTCCCGAGGTCACCGAAGACGACGGCTCTCACGCCCGCATCATTTGCGGCGAGTTCTGGGGGAAGAAGGGGCCGGTTGAGGGTGTGGCCGCTGGATCGAGTTCCGTAGATGCGCGCTACGTGGACATTTCGATTCCGCCCGGCAAGACCAAGCGCATCAAAGTGGAAACCTCGCGCAACGCATTCGCTTACGTCTTCTCCGGTTCGGGCGCATTTCGCGACGCCTCGGCTCCGCACGCCGTGCTGACCGAGTCGGCCGTGGACCCAAACGCGACTCCGGTCTACGACGCGAAGAATCACTCGCTGGTGCTCTTTGATCGCGGAGACGAGATCGTGGTTCAGGCCGGTCCTGAGGGCATCCGCTTTCTGCTGGTCTCAGGCAAACCACTGGAGGAGCCGGTGGCCTGGTACGGGCCAATTGTGATGAATACCGACGCCGAACTGCGGCAAGCGATGAGCCAGTTGCAGAGCGGCACCTTTATCCAGCACAAGTGAGGCAGTTGGCACAGAGATCGAGGTTAGGAGCTGAAAGCCGGCAGGCTCCAACTCCTAGCCGATCACCTGCTCCTGGACCTCATTAGGAGTAGCCCCGTTCAGGCGCATGGCGCGCAGGCTGAGCGCATCGTGGCGCTTGGCCAGCCGCCGTCCATTCGCATCCATGACAAGACGGCAGTGATACCACTCGGGATCGTTGAAGCCCAGCGCGCGATTGAGCAAAATCTGCCGCGCGGTGGACTTCAGGAGATCTTCGCCGCGCACGACCTCGGTGATCTTCATCGCCGCGTCGTCGGCCACGCAAGCTAGCTGGTAACTCGGATTGCCATCTCGCCGCCAGACAACGAAGTCGCCGAAGTCATCGCCCGCCACAAACCGCTGCCAGCCGAGATTCCGGTCCTCAAACTCGATCACCTCTCCGTCGGGGACACGAAAGCGCCAGGTAAAGCCGCCCTGTTCGACGATCTCGTCGTTCGTGTCATAAGACGCCTGCGAGGATCTGCCCTCGAAGAGCCGGCAGGTGCCGGGATAAACGGGCTCGTCGTCGAGAACTTCCAACTCTCTGTTTCCTTTGGCGTCTGACCGTAGGCTCTCATACGGCGCACTGAGCGCGGCTTCAAGATCTTTACGCGAGCAGCGGCAAGGAAAGAGATAGCCACCTCGCAGCAGCTTGCGCCACGCATCATAATAGAAGGCTTTGCGCTCGCTCTGCACATAGGGCGCGTAAGGTCCCCCGACGTCGGGGCCTTCCTGCCAGGAGATCCCCATCCAGCGCAAATCGTCCATGGAGCCTTTGGCGTAGATGCTGCGGCTACGCTCGGGGTCCAGGTCGTCCATGCGCATCACCAGAGTCCCATTGGCGTCACGCGCTCTCTCGAAGGCCGTCCAGAAAGTGCGTGCATGACCCACATGCAGATAGCCAGTGGGCGAAGGCGCAAGCCGCCCACGGTAACTCGACCGTTGCTTTGATGAGTGACTTTTCATGCTAACTACTAGTTTAGCCAACTCAAGCCATGCTGTAACTGGATATAGCCCGCCCCAGTTTCTTTTGTAACTTTGGAGTAGCTTGTTCGCTATTTGAACGCCGGGATGCGAATCTTCCGCAGCCAGAGCCTCTTGCAAAATTGCCTTCAGGATATCGCTTGTGTCAGGGCACGACTTTAGTCGTGCCGCATCTGGCCAATTTTGATTCCGGCTTTAGCCGCTGCGGAATTGCAAAATAGCTGAAAACAAAACCGCAGGGGCTAAAGCCCAGCATGAATTTGCTGCTCTTTCGGCACGACTAAAGTCGTGCCCTGACACATTTTGCAGTCTCGATTGAATTTCGCAAGAGCTCTTGATTACTGGATTATGACCACGTTCATGCTCCAGGGAGTGAGGGTAAGCGTCAGTGGAAGGCTTTGTGCGCCTAGATTGGTGTTGGACGGCGCGACCCAGGTGTTGGTTCCTGCGGGATCAGGAACACTCCCCGTCGGTGAACCAGACAGGTCATAGATGGCCTTGTCGTAGGTCATGACCGTGACGCCGGAAGAGTTGGTCTGGGATGAAAGCGTAACCGTAACCGGCTCGCTGGTAGTTTCGTTACGGTTGAAGAGCACGAGAGCCGTCCCGCCGCTATGGGTTGCCGCATACGCAACCACGTCCTTTGTATCGCCCGAGACGCTCGTGGTCAGCACGCTTTCGCGGTCGACGGCCACCTGGCTGAAGAGTTGAAACGCGCGCGCTGTCGGCAGCAAGACACCTGCCGCCAAGGTTTCGTGCTCGCATTCATACCCATCGGGTAGGCCGTCGGAGAAGACCATGTAGCCACCGAAGCTCTGCCAGCCATAGAGCGAACTGGAGAAGTTTGCGCCGGTTCCCGCGGCGGTATCTTCGCAACCACCGAAGCCAATCCACCAGGTCGCGCGTGATACCCCAGCGTTCATCATTTCGCCCAACACCTGGCCAGCAAACAAGGCTTGGGTGATCGATACGCTTTGTTTGCCGGGATTGGTGTAGACCGAGCCCATCTCGCCCACGTAAATGGGCGTGTTTGGCGTCCCCCACTTTGCAAGTTCAGACTTGATCGTATTGAGGTTCGTAGTTAGCTGTTGCGCATCGGACTGCACAAGGGTGGTATCGCTTTCCTGGCCTGGCGCCTCCGGATAGTAGTGGTACTCCACGAAGTCATACGGAGCGCCCGACATTACATCTTGATCCCATGGCGCATAGTCGGGCTCAACCTCAACGCCGACCAGTGTGTTCGGCGAGGCCGCCTTGATGAGCGCATAGTAACCGCTGGTTCCGGCAACCGCGGCGGCATAGGTTGGACCGTTGTTTTTCAGGGTGTGATTGTCGGTCTCCCAGCTTCCATACTCCTCGTTGCCCACTGTCATATGGCTCACGGTGACATTGAGCTTCAACGCTTCGGCCACCCATGCAGCGGCCTCGGCCGGGTTGCCCGGTCCCATGCAATTCTCGCCCGTACCGTAGTCTGCCGTCAGCGCCAGATCAAGGCCCGCCGGAATGACAAGGTTATTGACGAAATCAGTGAAATCGTCATCTGTGTTAGCAGAGTTGCCGCACTCGGTATTGGTCTCCCAGTTATAAGCGTCAGACCACGAGCCGCCCGGCCACCGCACCGCCTTGATGCCCGCAGTCTGGAATGCTTGCTTGATCATCGGGGCGTTGGTCGTGCTCGTGACGTCATACCAGGCGGCCAGGTTCATTCCCAGAATCTTGTCTGTTACGGCCGGACCAGTGCTCGCCTGGTCCACGATGATCGCGGCCGCCACGCTCTTTGACGGAAGGGTATAGTTGGCCGTCACGGTTGTATTGCCATTCAACGTCACATCGCAGGTGACGGTGCTCGCGCTGGTGCATCCTGTCCACGACGCAAAGGTGTTGCTGCCCGAGGTAGCGGGCGCGGTGAGGACGAGCGAGGCGCCAGCCGGGTAGGTCACCGAGAAACTCGTGGTGCCGCTGGTTATGACGTTATTGAGGGAATTACCGTAAGAGATTGCCACGCCGCTGGAAGGGTTGGCAGAATTCACAGTGAGAGTGTAGGTCGTCGGGGAGGGAGGTTGATTTGTGCCGACATTGCCGCCGCCGCAAGCTGTCGCAACTAGGCTCAATCCCATAGCAATACAAAAAGCCGCGCTCCGCCTCAAGTTTCCCATGCCCGGTGCTCCGATGCCTTTAAGAATCCCGCCATTGCCGGGTCTGGCCTTCGGGGCGCCCTGCAAAAGCTTACCTACGCAGTATGAACTTCCGCCCTGAAAAATGATATTGTCACCGGCCTGCTGCAGAGAACAAAAACGGTGCAGGACAGCACAAGTTCATGCGCCCATACGAAATAACTCGGACCCGAAATTTCAGAACAAAAATGGACGAAGGCTTCGCTTCAGAACAATTCGGGGATGGAATGAAACGCAATGCGCGTGGGAGCAGCCTTGAAAGCTGTCAGCATGGTCGCCGGTGCCAGCGTGCTCAAGCCGTACTTGTTGTTGATCGCGTCCATCGCAGCCAGCAAGCGCGTCCGGCTTTGTTCGTCCTCTGTTCCGTCGAAGAGGTTGAGTGAGTGCAGACGGTCGGGGACGAGCCCATTCAAATGCACGCCGATGAAGTACGGATGCGCAAAATCCTGGCCGGACGGGCGGGATTCCCATAGACGAAGTAGAGCGGCAATGAGCGTCTGATTGTCTTGGCATTCGCTTAGTCGCACTTCGCCCTTCCATCCCCGCGTCGGCACTCCAAAGCGGCTGACCGGAGTTTGCTCGCCGCGAGGAACGGCAAAGCCGATTGCCAGCCCGATACTGCTGGCCCACAAGTTCCCCGCCCGCAGACGCATGGCCGCCTTGTGCAGCAGCTTGTGCGCCACGGCCCAAGCCTTCTCTTCCGTGCGCATCTCGGGTGCGAGCACATGCTGATGGCTCAGCGACTTCAGGTGCTCGGTCTCCGCCATATCGAAATCTTCACCGTGAAGCCAGTGCCAAAGTCGCTCGCCCCAGACCGAGCCCCATAACTCGCCGGCTCCGTCGGCGTCGAGCGCCAGCAGTTGTTCCATGGTGTGGACGCCCTTCTCGTTCAGCCGCTTCTCCGTCCGCGCGCCGATCCCCGGCAGGTCACGCAGACTAAGCTGGCGCAGAGCTTCGGGCAGGATGTCCAGGGGCAGCGCAACAAGGCCGTCGGGCTTCTCCATGTCGCTGGCCACCTTGGCCAGGTAGCGATTGGTCGCGAGGCCGACCGAACTGCGCATCATCGGGCCAACTCGCTCAAGAATGCGCTGCTTCACTTGCCGGCCGAGCGCCATTGCGCTGATCAGAGGACGTTCCCGGCCCATCAACCGGCAGGCCATCTCGTCGATTGAACAAACCGCCGTCACCGGCAGGCAACTCTCCACTGCGTCGACAATGCGGCGATGATAGTCGACATAGATCTCATGCCGCGCCTCGACCAGTTCCAGCCCAGGACACATCCGCTTGGCGTCGGCCACCACGGTCCCGGTCTTGACGCCGAAGGCCTTGGCCTCATAACTGGCTGCAATGCAAACAGTTGTGTCGGCCATCATGGGGACTATGCCGATGGGCCGTCCGCGCAACTCTGGCCGAACGTCCTGCTCCACTGAGGCAAAATAGGAGTTCAGATCGACAAAGAGCCAGTTCAGATGCGGGCCGCTCGCAGGGTCCACGTCAGTCTCTTTCGGGGCGCGTTCCTGCGGCTGCTCAAGGCTCTGAGGTTCGTCAAGCCACTCACCGGTTACCAAAGGCTGTGCTGAATTCAGATCCATTACCATCGTGTCTATATTCGCTTTTTATTCTCTTGAGCGCAATGAAATTTTCGATAATAATCGCCAAAGAAATTCTTGCTGGGCCCGCTTTCCTGCCTCGAATTCTCTTCGGGGCATCTAAACCAATTGATGAACAGCGATATCCCTGGAATGTACTTTAGGTTGGCGAATATGCATAGCCTGATTGAGTGGTTCAAGGTCTACGAAAACGCTCTCGCGGTCATAGCGACAGTCGGAGTAGCGGTCTTGCTGTTGTGCTGCCTGGAGTGCACGAACTGCTCCTGCCGCGACAAAGACGAGTTCTTCCACCACCACGGAGTCTAAAATTTTCTCGGGAAATGTGTAGACCAGAATTTTAGACGTCTGGGGCTGCTGCCCTCATATTCCTAGGGAGCTGACTGACCAGCTTCGTCGTCATCCGTCGGCTTGAGATATTGCTCAAAGTGCGCCAGAATGCGGTTGAAGAGGTGCGTCCGCACATCCGGTCCGGCGATCGAGTGTGTCTTGCGCGGATAGATCTGAAGGTCGTAGGGAATCTGGGCCTCGATCAACCTCTGCACAAACTGCACCGAGTTTGCCATGTGCACGTTGTCGTCGCCTGTTCCATGCACAAGCAATAGCCGTCCCTTCAGCATGGCGGCCGAGTTGACCACAGAGAACTCTTTATAGCCTGCGGCAAATTCCGACGGCTCGCTCAGGTAGCGCTCGGTATAGATCGAGTCGTAGTCGCGCCAGTCGGTCACGGGCGCCACGGCAACCCCGGCACGGAAGCGATCTGAGTGCGACATCGCGTAAAGAGTGAAACTTCCGCCCCAGCTCCAGCCCCACCAGCCCAGGCGCTTGGGGTCCAACTGAGGGATCTTGGCCAGGGCCGCATCCACCACCGTCAACTGATCTTCCAACTGCACCGCGCCGAAGTTGTGATAAGCGGCCTGCGCAAAGACGCGGCCTCGGCCGCCCATGCCGCGATTGTCAGTATGCAGTACCGCAAAGCCATGCTGCACCAGCAGTTCGTCGAAGAGCAGGTTGTCGTTCCAGCGGTTGATGACCGACGGTGAGCCTGGCCCACCATAGGGATTCACAATGAGCGGAATGGAGGCTGTAAAGGCGGCAGCCGGCTCCAGAAGTTCGGGCAAGAGCAGCGTTGCGTAGAGAGTCGATCCGTCGTGAGCCTTGACCTCCATTGGCTCCGGCACTCGCAATTGGTAAGACTCCAGTGCGTGTGTTGCCCAGAATGTGCGGCAGGCCAGCGTCAACTCGCACAACTTGAACGTCGGCGGCTCCATGCGCGACGAATGCCGGTCTGTAAATCTCTTGCCCGATGGGGCGAAGGTAGCGCCATGGTTGCCAGCTCCGGACGTTAATTGCTGACGCTCGGCGTTGAAGCCGACCTGCCATACCTGCTGATCGAGCGGACTGCTCTCATTTGAGGCGTAATCGACAAGCTTGGCCTCCGGGTCCACGCGCAGCACCTCGCTCACGTCAAATTCGCCTTTGGTCAATTGCCGCTCCAGCTTGGCCGTCGTGTAAGACAGGTCGTTCTCGTCATAGCGATAGAGATAGAGGTGATTGTGGCCGTCTGTCCATTGCGTCAACACAATCGCGCCTTCGCCCACTGAAATGTCGTAATTGTCGTCGAAGAACACCTCGTCGGTTAATTGCAGCACGGCGTGCGCCTGACCTGTCGAGGCATCGGCAAAGTAGAGATCGCGATGCTTCTGGTCCCGGGTCAACGTCTCGATCCAGAGCATTTTCTGGTTCAACCAGCCAAAGCGCGGAATGTAATCCTGCCCCTCGTGGATCGGCAGCTTTATCCACTCCGTATTGCCGCCATGCGCGCCGACCACGCCAACGCGCACCGCAGGATTCGGATCGCCGGCTTGCGGATAGCGCTGTCCCTCAACCTGCGAGTGAACGGGAAGCCAGTCGGTGATGGGATAGAGCGGCACGTTGGACTCATTCATCTGCAGATAGGCCAGCTTCTTCGAATCCGGCGACCAGAAGTAGTTGCTGCGCGTCTCCAACTCCTCTTCGTAGACCCAATCCACCTCGCCGTTCAACACCGACTCCTTGCCTGCAGACAATGTCACCGCAGGTTGGCCGGCAACTTTCAACTCCACCACGGAAAGCCCATGGTCGCGGATGAACGAGATCGATTCGCCGTCGGGCGAGAACTTGGGATCGTCGCCTGAGGCGGCACCGGAAAAGCCAACCTCTACCCCAGTTCCGTTGCGCAGGTCATAGAGCCAGAGACGGCCATTTGAGTCAAAGAGCAGGTGCGCCGAGTCGGGCGCCCACAGATAGCTGGCCATCTTGTAGCGGTCGCGGTGGTCGCGATCCGTCTCAGAGGCTTGGGCGCCGGTGAGCGCAGCCAGCTTTGCGCGGCTCACCAGCACATGGGCATCACCGGATTCGGGGTTCATGTCGACCAGCTCGCCGCCATCCATATAGGTCAGGTGCTTGCCATCCGGCGACCAGGTCAGCTCATCGGGCGGATGTCCAATCAGCGGTCCATGCGCATAGATCGCCTCGACAGTGAGCGGTTTCGCAGGTGCCGGAGGGTTTCCCAGCTCCTGTCCCGCGGCCAACGGAGGGATGGAAAGTGACAGCGCGGAAACGGTTGCGATTAGAACTGCGGCTGCACGGGCCAAGGAAAATCTCCTCAGGGGAGCGAGGCCTGCCGTTGCCTTGCAAACGCCAGACTTCCTCCGAGCAGTGTAACTCACAATCTATTCGAGAGTTGCGCACTACCAGCAAAGAGTTGTATCTTCCGGGTCATGCACTGGGCAACTCCTCAAGAACGTCGGTCTCTAGGTCAGGCGCGGCGCAAGCAGGTCGGCCGCCAGCAGCATAACGAACTCAACCCCAAGGCGCGCAAGACTCCTGCGCTCGAATTGCTGGCCCGTTCGATGCACGGCCGCGTGCCCGCGCTCATCAAGCTCAAGTACAAGCTGATGGCCGAGTCGCCCTTCGGCTATTTTCGCGGCGCGGTCCCAGTGATGGCTGCCGATTTGGCCGTGTTGCCCAACGCCGGCATCATCTGTCAGCTTTGCGGCGACGCTCACGTGCGCAATCTGGGAGCCTATGCCGCTCCAGACGGTCGGCTAGTCTTCGACATTAACGACTTCGACGAAACGATCCGCGGCCCATTCGAATGGGATCTGAAGCGCATGGCCGCCTCGCTGGTGCTGGCTGGCCGGGCCTCAGGCCATAAGGATGCCTCGGCCCGGCAGGCCGTGGAGAAGTTTGTTGCCCGCTACGCCGCACAGATCGGCATCTTCGCCAAGATGCCCGCGCTTGAAATTGCCCGCATTCAGGTCCATCGTTTGGGCCAGGTTGCGCCCGTCCACCAGGCACTGATGCAGGCCGAGCGGGCGACACCCCAGCACACTTTGGAGCAGCTCACCGAGTCGACAGTCTCCCACCCTTTTCCCAAAGAGCGGGAAAAGGATGGGGCACCCAGCGCCTCAGATCGCGTCTTCAAAGAGGTAAAGCCTACTCTCACCCGCGTCACCGGCCAACAGGCTGCGGCTGTTCTGGCGTCACTTGGTCCGTATCGCGAGATGCTCGAGCCGCAGCGCCAACATCTGTTGTCTTTTTATCGCCCGGTGGATGTGGCTTTCAAGGTCGTCGGCACGGGCTCTGTGGGACTGCGTGACTACTGCATCTACTTTGAGGGCAACGGCCCCGCTGACCCGCTATTTTTGCAGATCAAAGAGGAGCCGGCATCAGCCTATACGCCCTATCTTCCCGACGCGCAACCGCCGCACCACAACGGCCAGCGTACCGCTGACGGCCAGAAGGCGATGCAGGCGCAATCAGACCCATTCCTTGGATGGACCCACTTCGGCGGGCGAGACTACCTCGTTCGCCAATTGAACGACCACAAGGGGTCCATCGATTTGGAAGACCTGGCCGGCAGCGGACTCGAAGCCTACGCCGAGGTCTGCGGCGAACTGCTGGCCCGAGGCCACGCCCGCTCCGGCGATCCGCTCATTCTGGCTGGCTACATCGGCGCTGGCGACGGCTTCGGCGAGGCTCTCGCCAAATTCGGCTCCACCTACGCCGACCAGACGGAAAAGGACTGGAAGGAGTTATGCCGTTCTGCCAAGGCCGGGGCCAAGGCAAAATAATTTTTGAGTGCTAGATGGAAATGCGACACGATAAACCCACACCGGCCGTGCATTATCTCTGAGATGCCGCCGGGTATAGGTCCATGGTCTCCCATCCATTTCACAAAGAACGTGAAATCGATGGGGCACCCAGCTTATAATGGCGAGTCCCATAAATTTTGTTTTTATACGAAGGAGATTAGGACATGGGTGATCTTATCCAGCCGTGGCACATGATGGTTCTTCTCATCGTTGCAAGTTTCTTTTTGTTTGTGCCAGCAATTTTCTACATCCTTACTCTGACGCATGCATTGAACAAATGTTCCCCAATGTCGAGGACCATCGAACCGGGAATGTTGTGGCTCCTGTTAGTGCCACTCGTCAATCTCGTATGGCATTTTTTCGTTGTGCTGGGAATGTCGAAGTCATTGAACAACGAGTTTCGGCTTAGGAATATGCCTGTCGCGGACCCAACGCCAGGTCAATCAATAGGCATTCCTATGTGCATCTGCGGGGCTTGCACAATCATTCCGGGCCTCGGTGTCGTTGCTTGGCTAGCACGTCTCGTTTTGTGGATCGTATATTGGGCCAAGATAGCTGAGTTCTCCCACATACTCGATCAGACCTCAACGGCTAACGCAACGCCGAGTACAAGCATCGGTTGATCGCTGCCTACGTGTACCAGCACTTAGGCAGCGGCATCGGGGGATAGGTCGCTTTGTTCTCCACGTCCA
>CAYVMS010000082.1:0-12616 GCA_964452615.1 uncultured Occallatibacter sp. | reverse complement strand
CCGCGTCTACAAGACCGAAGATCCCCGCGCCACCCACCTGCGCAAGATGAGCGAGCAGCTCGGCAAGGATGCAGGCATACCCAAGTGGTATGAGATGTCCCGCGCCATTGAACTTTATATCAATTCTGATAAGAAGCTGAACGCCAACGTGGACTTCTACTCGGCCTCGACCTATGCGACGTTGGGCATCGACATCGACCTCTACACGCCCATATTTGCCATCAGCCGCATCGCCGGATGGGCTGCCCACGTCATCGAGCAGTTGGACGACAACCGCCTCATCCGTCCCCGCGCCGAGTACATCGGACCCACCTATCCTGCCCCCTACATTCCCATGGAAGAGCGCGGATAAGACTCAGGCCGAATCACAATCACCAACGGCTAGCACCGATCTCATAAGGAATCTTACCCGCTTGAGGGTGCCCCCGGTCCCTCACATTTGGGGACCGGGGATACCGCAGTTCACAGCGGACAGCCCACCCGCACGTGGCACGCAGGCGATTGCAGAAAATTTCCTCTCCGGCGCGCACAATCGTACCAGGTGAGAAAATGTCGAGCCAGAAGCCAATAGCCTCGAATGTTCTAGTCTCGTCCCTTACCCCCGAGCCCTGGAAGCCTACCCCCACCCCACCTGTTTACTGTGAAACTGTGGAACTGTGAGCCGTGTGGGCGGATTTGACGTGCCCGCCCCTCGCTAACTCGGCCAACTCCGCTAACCCCGCTCCCCGCTCCGCCGCCCTTTCCACATCAGATAAAGCGCCCATGCTGACAGCGTGCAGTTGTCGCGAATCGCGCCTGAGAGCATCATCTCTTCAAACTCAGTGATCGACACACATCGAACCGTCATGTCGTGCTCCTCGGCGTCAGGCTTTCTCGCGCTCTCGGTCAGGCCGGTAGCAAGAAAGACGTGCTGCTTCTGCTTTGCGAAGCCATAAGAGACCCAAAGCTCACCCAGGCAGGTCATCTCCGCCGCATCGAGGCCAGTCTCCTCTTTCAATTCGCCGCGCGCCAGCTCTTCAGGGGATTCGATCTGCATCTCCCAGCCGCCCTGCGGCAGCTCCAGCGCCCGTTCCTGAATGGTGTAGCGAAACTGCTCCACCAGCCAGATGCGGCCCCGGTCGATAGGCAAAATGATGGCCGCGTCGTCCTTCTCCACCACGCCATAGATGCCCTCGACGCCATTGGAGCGAAGAATCTCATCCTCCCTCACGCGCAGCCAGTGGTTGCGATAGACTTCACGGCTTGAGAGAGTGGTGATAGACGGGACGGCAGTAGGCGCTGCGGGATTCATTCGTTCTCCTTCTCATTCCTCATGACTGGTCTTCATGACAAGAATAGGTGATCCAGTATGACGAATTGATGAAAAGCCAACTATTCGTCCCGCATCCGGTACCGCCGCAATCGCCCCATCAGCGACGCAGGACCGCTCACCATTAACCTGACGAGATTCCCCTCATACTCCCGCGAATACACCACCATCCCCGCCTCGATCGCCGCCAGCACCGCGCCCTCGTGCTGCGGCACCCGCAGCTCCGCCTCAACCAGCGGATCGGAGTGCAAGGTCCGATCGATGGCCAGGAGCAGCGCGTCCATGCCATCGCCTGTCCGCGCCGAGACGGCGACCTCGCCGGATGTCTTGCTCCGCTCCAGCAGCCCATCTCGCTCATGCTCTCCCAGCAGGTCAATCTTGTTCAGCACCTCGATGCGCGGCTTGCCCAGCGATTCAAGCTCCCCGAGCACCCGCTCGACTTGAGCCTTCTGTTCGTCCCCATAAGTCGAAGCCGCATCGCGAATATGCAGCAGCACCTCAGCCTGGGCCACCTCCTCTAGAGTTGCCCGGAAACTGGTAACCAGCGTGTGCGGCAGGTTGCGAATGAAGCCAACCGTGTCTGACAAAAGCACCCGGCGACGGCTTGGCAGGTCGATGACTCGCAGCTTTGGATCGAGCGTGGCAAACATGCGCGGCGACTGCAAGACCTGCGCGCCCGTGAGCTGATTGAAGAGCGTGCTCTTGCCGGCATTGGTATAGCCAACCAGAGCAACCGTTGGCACGGGCACCGATTCGCGGCGCTGCCGCTGCTGCTTGCGCACGCGACGCACCGATTCCAGTTCGAGCTTCACGTGATCGATGCGGCGCTGGATCTGCCGCCGGTCGGTCTCGAGCTTGGTTTCGCCGGGGCCGCGTGTGCCGATGCCGCCGCCCAACTGCGACATCGCCTTGCCCTTTCCCGTGAGCCGCGGCAACAGGTACTCAAGCTGCGCCAGTTCCACCTGCAACTTGCCTTCGCTGGTGCGGGCGTGGCGGGCAAAAATATCCAGGATCAACTGCGTCCGGTCCAGCACGCGGCACGGCAGTTCTTTTTCAAGATTGCGCAACTGCGTCGGCGTCAGATCGTGGTCAAAGAGCACCAGATCGGCCTCTGTTGAGGCAGCAATCCCTGCAATCTCCTCCACCTTGCCCGTTCCGATGAGCGTGGCCGGATCGGGACGAGAGCGCCGCTGCAAAACCTCGGCAACGACCACCCCGCCCGCACTCGACACCAACTCGCGGAACTCCGCGAGAGACTCTTCCGCATCCAGTTCAGTGGAGGCTCGCGCCTGAGCAGCCCTGGCCTGAGAAACAGTGGGTTGAGGTGGAGCAGAAGTCTCTGGCTCATCGCCGTCAAGGTCGTCCGCGCACACCGCCGCCTGACGAGCGCCAGCCTGAGCCGCGCGGTTGCCACGAGAGCGAACCCCAAGGTCCACACCCACCAGAACCGCCCGCTCCAGACCGCCAGCGCCGCCCGCAATACCATCCTTAGCAGCCGATTGAAGGCGTCCCACGCCTGCTATCGCGGCTCCCCAATGACTGTGGGCGCCAGCGGAGCAGGAACCACAGACGGGCCACCGCCGTTGATCGCCGAGACCGACCGGTGCTCGCTATGCAGCACGGCCCGGTTGCTCACGACCGTCGAGATGGCGTGTTTGAAGATCAACTGCTCCTGGCTGTTGTTCTCCAACAGCACGGAGTACTTGTCGAAGGACCGGATCTTTCCGGTAAGCTTTACGCCGCTGACAAGGTAAACCGTGATGGGGGTTTTGTCCTTGCGGACCGTGTTCAGGAATGTGTCCTGAATATTTTGTGCCGGCTTGTTCTCCATATGCCGATCTCCTGCCTTCTTCTTGGGGGTGAACGCAATCGATCGATGCGTTCTCGTGCAAATCGGCGGGCGCGGCGCCGGAAGCCCCGGAGCTGTACGTTCCCGCAATGTGACTACTTTATAGGTCCCCGCCAACCTTTTCAACCTTGCGCTGCGGCAATCTTCTCCGCTAGGTCGGATTTCGGGTTTGTTTTTTTGAACTTGGGAACCGTGGGGCTGTAGCATGGGGGTTGTGAAGGCCGCCGAGAACCCGCCGCAAACCGCCGCCCCAACCGCCCAGCCCGTACCCATGCTGGACCTCAAACGTCAGTACCGCCCCCTGCATGAGGAACTGCTGGCCGCAGTCGGCCATGTGCTTGAGACCCAGCAGTTCATCCTTGGCGAACCGGTTGCCGCCTTTGAACGAGCTGCGGCCGCCCAGTTAGGCGTCGCCCATGCCATCGGCTGCTCCTCGGGAACCGATGCTCTGTGGCTTGCGCTGGCCGCCGCCGGTATCGGCCCTGGCATGGCTGTCGTCACCACGCCCTTCAGCTTCTTCGCCTCGACCAGCGCCATACTCCGTGCCACGGCCACGCCGCTCTTTGCCGACATCGAGCCCACCACTTTCAACCTTGACCCGGCGGCTGTGAAATCTGTCCTCGACGGCGAGCGCGGCGCGGAAGTCAAAGCGATTCTACCTGTCCATCTCTACGGCCAATGCTCCGATTGGGTCGCCTTTGACTATCTCGCAAAAGAGCGGGGCCTGAAGCTCATTGAAGACGCCGCCCAGGCCTGGGGGGCCAATTTGAACGGTGTCCACGCCGGCGCTCTCGGCGACGCCGCCGCCTTCAGCTTCTATCCCACCAAGAATCTCAGCGCTGCTGGCGATGCCGGCATGATCACCACCAACTCCGACGAGGTTGCCGAACGCGCCCGGATGCTCCGCCAGCACGGCATGAGACAGCGCTACTTCCACGACGAGGTCGGCTGGAATACGCGCCTCGATGGCTTCCAGGGAGCCATTCTGAGCGTCAAGCTCAAATATATCGACGGCTGGAATCAGGCCCGGCGCGCTGTAGCCCGGCGCTATCACGCCCTCTTTCACGCGGCTGGATTGGTCGAGGCCGGTCCGTATCCTGCGCACGGCGTCATCCTGCCTCACGAGGTTAACGGCACTCGCCACGTCTGGCACCAGTACATTATTCGCACCGCCCGCCGTGATGGCTTGCGCGCCTTCCTCACCGAACGCAAAATCGGCTCGGAGATCTACTACCCGGTCCCGCTCCACATGCAGCAGGCGTTGCGGAGCCTCGGTTACCGCGAAGGCAGCTTCCCCGAGGCCGAGCGCGCCGCCCGCGAAGTCCTGGCCCTCCCCATCTTCCCCGAGCTGCGCGAAGACGAACAGCAGACAGTCGTCGCCGCAATCGCCGAGTTCCTGAGCTAAGCGGCGCAAGAAAGCAATTCTTCCGCTTCTATTGTTGTTGCTGCTGCATCTGCTGCAAATCGATAAACGGAATGGGTGCCTCAGGCGGCTGTTGTGCGCGCTCCACCAGCACGCTCCAGTCTTCAGGGATGGGCAGCTTGCGATCCAGAGCCGGAGGTTCGGCGCTGGCCTCGACGTGCACGGCCACATAGAGCTCGCTATCCGTATTCCCGCGGAAGATGCCATGCGTCGGCGGCACATCGGCGTAGTCGCGGCCCACCGCCGTGCGGATATGGCGATGATGCGCAACAAGATTGTTCGTCGGGTCAAAGCCCACCCAGCCCAGTTGCGGCAGCAGCACATCTACCCACGCATGCGTCGCGTCAGGGGTCGAGCGGTCGTGGTCCTCGCTGGCGCGGTAGAGGTATCCGGAAACATAGCGCGCCGGAATCTTCACGTGGCGCAGAAGGGCGATCATCGTGTGGGCAAAATCCTGGCAGACGCCCTTGCCGCTGACGATGGCCTCGTCGATCGGCGAATCGACACGCGTAGAGCGCGGCTCATAGTCAAAGTAATCGAAGAGTCTCTGATTCAACTCCTGAACTAACATCAGCGGATCGTCACGGCGTGCGACGCCCATCTGCTTGGCCAGCAGAGTGACCGCCGGAGTTTCGACGGCAAAGGTCGAGGGCAGCAACATCTCCCAGTAGTCGCCGGTTTCGACCATTTCATCGAGAGCGCCCCAGGCGTCGGGCGAAAGGAAGCGCGGCACCTCAGGCAAGATCTGCTGCTCGACAACCGACTCGGCGACGATGACGAGCTGATTGTGTTCGCCGGGAATATCAAAGTGCTGAACGGTGTTGCCCTGGTGGTCAAGATAGCTGAAGACGCGGCAGCGCGGACTGACCGAAAGCGCGAACGTGAGGCAGTGCTGATGGGAGTCCGAGCGCGGATGCATGCGCGTCTCCATGATGCTCTCGGAGATGGGCCGCGAATAGCGGAAGCGCGTGAGATGGCGGATAGAATAAAAATTCATGCTTGCTCCCGGTAATGTTTAACTCGCCAGCGCCGACTGAATCGAATAGTGCACATAGTAGCGGTAGATCATCTCGTGAATGCGCAGGCACTGTTCGCGAATCTCGTGCAGAAATCCCGCTGTATCGCGGCTGAGTATCTCACCAATCGTGGTAAATTCCAGCATCGCGTGGAGCCGGCCGATGCCCGCGGTCAACTCCTCAGGTGGCCGCCGCCCGCCACTGTGCTGGATGGAATTGATGGCATCGCGGATCGAGTCTACGCTGTAGCGGATCGCATGAGGAAAGTCGCGGTTGAGAAGCAAGAATCCGAGAATGCGGTCGGGGACGACATCGGCTGTGTAGACCTGGCAATAGGCTTCAAACGAAGTGCAGCAGCGCAGCAGCCCGACCATCTCAAGATACTGATATCCGGCGTGCTCGCGCTCCTGCGGATGAAAAAGCTCAGGCTGGTGAACTTCGAGCAACGTTGCGGTGGCATAGGCGCGTTCAAGATAACGGCCCAGCCGGATAAACTGCCAGCCCTGCCCGTGAATCATGGTCGTGTTGCTGACGCCCAGGAAGAGATGAATGCCGTCCAGCACCGACGCCAGCAGATCGCCGTTGCCTGAGCTGAATTGCGTTCGCGCCTGCGGCGAGTGCATGTGGTGGAAGAGCCGGTTGAGCCGCTGCCATTGCTCAGTCGAGATCTCCTCGCGCACCTGGCGTGCATTTTCTCTCGCGCCGTTGATGCAAAACCCAACCGCGACCGGGTTGATGTTATCAAAGACGAGCGTGCTGGCCATCGAATCCACATCGCCAGTCCACTCGATGCCATCCGGCTTGCCCAGCGAGGCCATCATCCGCTTCCAGCGCGTCTCGGAACTCGCGCCGCCCGTATCGAGCATCAGGCCCATGGTCACATCGAGCTGGCGCGTGGTGTTCTCCGCCCGCTCCAGGTAGCGGCTCATCCAATAAAGACTGTCGGCAACCCGCGATAACATGGCATCTCCCGAAGCTGGTTTTCACAACTCAATTCCAAATAATTCAGGACTTCAAGGCACGACTTTACAGCCTGCGGAAAAACCCCATCTGGGCCTCTGATCGTATCAGGGCACGACTTTAGTCGTGCCGTTAACCTAACAAACAACGCCGGGCTTTAGCCCCTGCAAAAACTCAACCAAAACGAAACACTACCTATTCGAGAACCCACGTATCTTTGCTGCCGCCGCCCTGCGAAGAATTCACCACCAGCGAGCCCTTTTCAAGAGCCACGCGGGTCAGGCCTCCGGGCACGATATTCACCTTATCGCCAAAAAGAATGTACGGCCGCAGGTCCACATGGCGCGGCTCCAACTGATTCCCGATCAGGCATGGCGCGCGCGAAAAATCCAGCGTCGGTTGGGCAATATAGTTCCGCGGGTTGGCCTCGATCTGCCGCGCGAACTCCTCGCGCTGCTTGGCCGTTGAGTGCGGGCCGATCAGCATTCCATAGCCGCCGCTCTCGCCCACCGCCTTCACGACCAGCTTGTCTAAGTTAGCCAGCACATGCTGCCGCTGCTTCTCGTCGCCCAGCAGATAAGTCTCAACATTGGGCAGAATCGCATCCTCGTTCAAGTAGTAGCGAATCATCTGCGGCACATACGCATAGACCGCCTTGTCGTCGGCAAGGCCAGTCCCAAAAGCATTGGTCACCGTCACGTTGCCCGCGCGATAGGCATTGAAGAGCCCTGAGCATCCCAGCGACGAGTCGCCGCGAAAGACCAGCGGATCGCTGAAATCGTCGTCCACACGCCTATAGATCACGTCCACGCGTTTCAATCCGTCAGTGGTACGCATGTAGACGATGTTGTCGTGCGTCACCAGGTCGCGACCCTCGACCAGATCGATACCCATCTGCCGCGCTAGATACGTGTGCTCGAAGTAGGCTGAGTTGAAAACCCCCGGCGTCAGCAGCACAATATTCGGCTCGGGCCTGCCCTCCGGCGCCAGCGACCGCAGCGTCGCCAGCAGCAATTGCGGATAGTGCTCGATGGGCCGCACGCCATAACTCGAAAATAGCTGCGGAAAGGTCCGCTTCATGACGCGCCGGTTGGTGAGCATATAACTCACTCCGGAAGGCACACGGAGATTGTCTTCGAGCACCACAAACTCACCCGTGTTGAGCCGCAGCAGATCGGAACCGACGACCGCGATATAAACATTGCGCGGTACCTGCAAGCCTCTCATCTGCCGCCGATAATGCTTGCAGCTATAGACCAGTTCGCTGGGAATCACCCGGTCGTTCAAAATCTTGGCGTCGGAGTAGACATCGCGCAGAAAGAGATTGAGCGCCGTGATGCGCTGCGTAAGTCCGCGCTCGATGCGGTCCCACTCCGCCGCCGTAACAAGCCGTGGCAGCAGGTCATAAGGGAAGATGCGCTCGGTTCCTTCGTCGCGTCCGTAGACAGTGAAGGTAATGCCCTGCGTGAGAAACGAAAGATCCGCCGACTGCTTCCGTCGCTGCAACTCTTCCTCGGGCAGCCGCGCCAGGGTCTCAGCCAGTGCACGATAGTGTGAGCGCACCTCTCCGCCCACCTCGCGCATCTCGTCGAATGCTCGATCCAGCGGATAATCTCCGTAAAGCGAATCCATTTCCAACGGATGACTGGCGCTCATTTAGGCTTGCAACTTCCTTGCGGGGAATTCAGGGCAATGATCGGACGGCCTGTGAAGTCTATCCTAATTGAACCCCGTTCTTTAGCTTTTAGCAGGTGGGACATAAGGGACTTGTGAAGAAACGGGAAACCGTGCATAGGCGCTCGCATCTGCCCAGCCGCAGCTATCAGCAAAAACCCCCGGCTGGTTGGCCGAGGGCCTGTGTCTCTTTGAGCGTTGTCAAAATTCGCCTTGTGTCAGGGCACGACTTCAGTCGTGCCGAAAGAACTGCAAAAAACTTGGGCTTTAGCCCCTGAGGGACCGTCGCCGGAAGCTTCTTGCCTGTTTCTTGAAACACCCTCTATTGGTCACAGCTTAATGAGCCGCGACCTCTATCAACGAGTCTGCCACCTCTGCTGATCTCATCCATTGCTGAAGCGCAAAATGCCGCAACTTCCTCCCCGGAGCCAATCTTGTCGTCACTTACTGGGCAGCAAGAGAGGTCGTCAGCTTCGAGTTCGACACTGGTGGCGTGCGAACCTCATCGGAGACTCCCTCATCATCCCCTTCACTTACCTGCCCGAGACGCCGGGAATCGAGCACCACCACCGCTTCTCTTTGTGGCAAGACAAACCCCTCTTCGCCCCATTTCGAAAGCAGACGGCTGATCGTGTACAAAGTTGTGCCAGTCATCTGGGCGAGTTCCTCGCGCGAGAGAGAGACTTCCATTCCCCCTTTCGCGGGCTTGCCGACCTGCTTGACCAGCCTCAGCAGCTCGAGCGCCAATCGCTGGGCCACCTTCTCCGTAGCCACCTCGCGGAACCGCTCTTGAAGTTCAGTGAGCCGCTTGGAGAGGATTTGGCTCACGTTCTTGCCGATCTGAGGATACTCGGCCATCAGGCTTTGCAGTCTTGAGTACTCCCAGACCAAAGTCTGGCATTGCTCCATCGCACGGGCTGAGCAAGTGTGGCTGCAAGGTGAAGAATCGGTAGGTATGCCGACCGGGTCTCCCGACCCGGTCATCCACAGTATGACTTCATTGCCACCCGAACTGAGTTGGGAGAGCTTTACGCTGCCTGTCTGGATCATCACCAAGTTACGGGCCGATTGGCCTTGCGCGAAAAGCAGCTCATTGCGCGCGAAGCTGCGTGCTCTCGCACATGAAGCAATCTCCAGACACTCATCCTTTGATAGACCGCTGAAAAGCGCGGAAGCAGCCATCATGACGACGCGCTCCGCGATGTTGGATTCTCTGGTTGATTCTCCCTCTAATACAGAACCTGCTACCGACAAACGTCCTGTCGCCATCGTTCCCCCCAAGGCATTCGTTCGAGTTGCGTTCAAAGCGCCCTGCGATCAGGCGCGCTTTCATCCCAAATGGTTCTCCGGGCGGTGAGGAAGTTCCGCGATCAAAGTCCATTCGACAAGGCGAGACAACTATGAGAAACGTGTCCGCTACGGCTTACCACTGCTGAGCCGACAGCATTCTGGACTAATTATATCCATTTACGGCGCGCTTGTCTGATCAATTTAACTCACTCTGGCAGAAGATTCCTGCCAAGGTGTTTATTCTCTCCTGCGCCGGGTACCGGGTGCCGGGTGCCCAGGTCCAGGGTCCCCACCGACAGGTCCAAGTCCGTGGGGTGGAGATCCAGATTTTGGAACCTGGGATACCACGAACCCCAGCATCACAAGCTCCTGTCAAGCCTTCTTAGCGACTTGGCGCATCTTCTTTCCATCGGCCCCAACCGCCTTGCTATTTTCCTTGTTCTTCCGCTGAGCCCGGTTGTGCGCGATGGCGGTCTTCACCAGCCGGCTGAGCGCCTCCTCGTCCAGACGGTCCTTCTCGAAGATGTCGATCGCCCGCCAGTCGTTCCCCTCGAGGCCCGCGTTAAACAGGTGGTCGGCGTCGGTAAAGTGGGCTCCCTTGGCAAAGGTCCACTTCACCTTCCCGAGATGAGGGTTCGCCAAGGCTACCATCCCGTCGCAGTACCAGACCGGCGTTCCCATCCACTTCCAGTCCTCTGTGACAGCCGGGTCGGCCTCCAGCATGATCCGCCGGATAGTTGCTAGCACCTTGCCCCGCCAGTCGGTGATGATGGCGATGTGCCGATCAATCTTCTCCGAGGGATTCAAGCCTACTCCCGCCCCCTCGGCGGTTGCGCCGGTGCTCTTTGCTTTGGCATTTCTGAGAGGCTGCGGCCTCGCCCTCTTAGGCTTCCCAGACTTCCGCCCTTCTTCTACTGCACTTTTTGTCCGCATCGTTATCTCCCCTTTAAGCAATCTTCGCGGCTCTAGCGCATTTTCGGATTTCCGTAGACTTCCGTGCTCTATCCATTCCGCGTTTTTCTTCGGAATGGGTGGGAAACCTACAAAATTCCGGCCTTCACATTTCCCGAAAACACCCTGATCTAATATTGATGCTGGCCGGGTATCCCAGGTTCCGGCTTTGGAACCTGGGATATCACGAACCCAAACCGGTCCAGGGCAATCGCATGAACATTCTTTGTTGCAAAATTGCATTCGGCAAGGGACACTGCGAAGCCATGAAAGAACTTGCGAATCGGCATAGGGGGGAGAGCTAACTCTCCTCCCCTGCCACACCACCGGACAAGCGGGTCCGCATCCGGCGGTTCGAGAAGTTGAGGTCAACAGAGTCTCGGGATTCCCAGTTGATCGGCCCAGCTTAGATCCAGAACCGCATTCAGAAGCATCCCGCTGTTGCGCCACCAGCGACGCATATTGCCCGCCACGATTCGCGCAACTTCAGGTTTTGCCCCTCTTGCCATCAGTTCTCGATAGGCCGTCTTACCCCGCCGCCATTGTTTGAGTTGGATGGACCGCACACGGTGGCGTATCCATTGGTCAAGCTCGCGCCAGACCTTCGGAGTGTCCGCCAGGCGAAAATATGCCTTCCAACCCAACACATAGCTGCGTAGTCGTATTGCCACCCGTTCAAGGCTGCGTCCGCCCGAGCGACGAGTGAGTTTCCTCACCCGCTGCTTGAACGTCGCCGTCGCCTTGTCCGCCACCCGGCGTTTTACCTTACCGCCCGGAGCAACCCAGAAGCTATAACCCAGGAATTTGCGCTGAAACACACTGGCCACCGCGCTCTTGGCTTCATTCACCGTAAGACGCAATCGTCCATAGAGTTTCCGCAACTGCGCCATCACCCGTTTACCTGCACGACGGCTGCGAACATACACATTCGCATCGTCGGCATAGCGCACGAAGCAGTGGCCCAGACATTCCAGTTGCTTGTCCACCTCATCCAGCAAGACGTTGGCCAGCAGAGGAGACATCACTCCCCTTACACAAAAGGTAATTTCGACCTTCAGTCCCGCTTGGCGGTAGATTGCCGCCTTGCGGGGGGCGCTGCTGCGGGACCGAAATGCTATGGCGAATCGTGATGGTGTCGTCTCCTATTAGGACGTCTTTCACAACCAGCCTGACGATTCTCTGCCGCTCAGTGATACTTAGCGTATCAGCAGCGCCACGCAGGCGGGCAAGGAACGCGGTAAGATTCTCCGCCAACCGCAAGAACGCTGCCCGATCATTAGCCTGGTCGGCGATTGCCTGCAACTCAGCACGGAGCACCTGTTCGCGCTGGCGTAGCCCTGGCATGCGTTCACGCAACTCCTCGATCGACATCAGTGCTTCCTGGTAAGCACTGAGAAGGCGCTCGATGCCTTTGCCCACATGGACCAACTCTCTTTGCAGACTCTGCTCGCGCTTTTTGGTCGGATCTGACGATCGCGCTGCTGCCAGCCTGCGATCCAGCTCTTGTTGTATGAGCGTGGGGTCTTCCAATAGCTTGATGACCTCGGCCCAAACGATCTGATCAAGCAGATCCTGCCGAACGAAGCGGCCGTTGTCACAAACAGGTCCACCCAATTTTCGCCAGCTATCCGAGCCAATGCATTTGTAGTAGTGGATCTTTCGTGCGGTGGTTTGCGTCGATGTGCGCGAAAATGCGTAGCCGCACTTCTGACAGCTGACCATCCCCTGCACAATACTTGGCTCAATGGTGCGGCGGCGTGATCTTACTTTGTTTTCCTGCAGAAGTTCCTGAGCACGAGCAAATCGTTCTTCGCTTATCAGTGCCGGCACAGAAATCTCGATCCAGTCCTCCCGAGGCCGCTCATGGCCTGCAGTCATGCTGGGTGTAATCACACCCAGCCGGCGCTGCGGACGGGTGACGCGTGTTCGGGAAGAAGAGCGCGTCTTGCCGAAACAGGCAATGCCGCGATACGCAGAGTTGCGCATCACAGCCCAGACGGTCGAGCGTTCCCACCGGGCGCTCGATTTGCGAGTGGGGATGCCTTCGGCGTTGAGCCGGCGGGTGATCTCGCCCAGGCTGAGTCCCTCAACCGTGTACATCTCATAGATGCGCTCGACCACACGAGCCTCGGCTTCAAGCACAA
>CAYVMS010000081.1:0-12707 GCA_964452615.1 uncultured Occallatibacter sp. | reverse complement strand
AAGAAGAGGTTGGCGTGAGACGAGAACTGGACATCCTGGTAACGCAAATGCATTCTAGCGGCATCCGCTACGAGGACGCGGTGCGCGAATTCAAGAGGCAATATCTGCGCGAAGTTTTGCTGGCACACCGGGGAAACCAGTGCAAGGCGGCGGAGGAGATGGGCATCCATCGCAACACGCTCAGCCGCACCATGGCGGAGTTGGGACTGAGTCTGGCGGAGGTTCGCGCCAGCCTCAAGCGTCCGCCCCGCAGCGAACGTCCTGTCTATAGCGCGGTACGCCAGATCTATCGTCAAGGCTGACGGCGCAACTCGAGGACATGCAGACGACTTCAGAGACCCGCCAGGCAAGCATCCAAGCCGCACGCGTGCACATTGAACCAGGCTTCGCCTGGGATGAGCAGGACGCGTATCTCTTCGACATCGACGGCACGCTGCTGCGCGATCCGGATCGCATCCACATGAACTCCTTCGCATCGAGCATCGAGCGGGTCACTGGATTTCCTGCCACGCTGGACGGCGTGTCGGTCCACGGCGGCACGGACACAGCAATTCTGAAAGAGGCATGCCGCCTGGCGGGAATTCCCGCTGAGGTTCTGGAGCCGCAAATCGAGGCCATTCTGGAGGCCATGCGGCAGACCGTGCATGAGCGCCGCCACGAGATGAAACTAAGGTTGATGCCTGGCGTCGAGGACGCGCTGACCCACCTCGCGCACAAGGGTGCGCTGCTGGGCGTGGCCACCGGCAATCTGGAGATGATCGGCTGGATCAAGATTGAGCAGGCGGGGCTGCGCGAATGGTTCCGCTTTGGCGGCTTCAGCGACCATTTTCCCATTCGCGCCGAGCTTGTGGGCGACGCCGCGCGCAAAGCCAGAGATCTGTCCAGACCCGATGCTCGCGTCTGCGTGGTCGGCGACACTCCGCGAGACATTGAGGCGGCGCACGCCAATCAATTACCCGTCATTGCCGTCGCCACAGGCAACTTCAGCTTCGACACGCTGCTCGAAGGACGCCCGGAGCTCTGCGCATCGTCGCTCGCCGATCTGCTGCAAATGAAACGGACGGCACAAGCATGAGGAGTGCCGGCATCAACAAGATGCATCCCTATCAGCCTGGAGCTAGCGATCGCTGGATACTTCCAGCGCTCCTTGTATCGGGTCTGCTGCTTGTGCTGACAGCGAGCATCTCACAGGCCCAGGCGAACGCACCGGCACAGTCTGCGCCAGCACCAAACGCCGCCGCAAGCGCAACGCCAGCCGCTGCTCCAGCACAAGCTGCAACGCAAGCCAAGCCGGTGCGCAACTCCGACCGCCGCCGAGCGGCCAAGCTCTTCCTTGCAGCCAGCAAGCTCTTTGAGAAGAAGCAGTTTGAGGAGGCTCTGCAACTCTACGAGCGGGCGGCTGTGCTTGACCCAGGCAACACGGACTACCCGCTTGCGGTGAACGTAGCGCGCAGTCATCTGGTGACGGCATTGATTCAGAGAGCCGCCCAGGACAGGCTCCACGGCGATGCCGCTGGAGCGCGCACGGCGCTGGCTCAAGCGCTCGGACTCAATCCAGAGAATCCCCAGGTAACCCAGCACTTGAATGAGCTGGGAGACGATGCGCTGCTCCAGCAGACAAGGCCCCTCTACGAGCAGGGCTCGGAGACGGCCGGCGAGGGAGCAATTCTGGCGCCCACCCCCGGAGTTCACAGCTTTCACACACGAAGCGACCGGCGCGCTCTCGTGGAGCAGGTTTTCAAGGCCTACGGGATTGAGGTCACTACTGACGTAAGCCTTAAAGGCTCCCCGCCGGCTCGGCTGGATGTAGACGACGTCGACTTCAATACGGCAGCGCGCCTGGTGGGGCTGGTGACGCACTCATTCTACGTTCCCCTGGACGCGCACCGCGCCCTGGTGGCCAATGACGTCAAGAGCACCCGCGACGATTTTGTGCGTCAGGAGGTTGAGACGGTCTACCTCTCCGGGTTGGGCGAAAAGGATCTGGACGAAGTGGTCAGCCTGGCCAAGAACGTCTTCGATATGCAGCAGGCGGTAGCCGATCACAGCGCGGGAACCGTCACCATCCGCGCGCCGCAGAAGACGCTGAACGCCTTCAATGCCACCGTCGTCCAGTTGATCGACGGGCATAGCCAGGTCCTGTTGGAGATGCGCGTGATCCAGCTTGCGCATACCAGCGATCGCAAGACCGGAGTTAATCCGCCACAGACCATGTCGGCATTTAACGTCTACAGCGAAGAACAATCCATCCTGAATTCAAATCAGGCTCTGGTGCAGCAGATCATCTCCTCGGGGCTGGCAGCTCCCGGCGACACGCTGGCGATTATCGGCATTTTGATTGCCTCCGGTCAGGCTTCCAGTTCTCTGTTGACCAATGGCGTCGCACTCTTTGGCGGCGGTCTGACGCAATCCGCGTTGGCGCCCGGTTCGTTTACGGCCAACCTCAACCTTAACTCTTCGGATTCGCGTGAGCTGGACCAGATTCAGTTGCGCCTGGGCGACGGCGAACTTGGAACTATGCGCTCCGGTTCGCGCTATCCGATCCAGACCTCGTCCTTCTCGAGCATCGCAGGCAGTGTTCCGAATATACCCGGGCTGAACGGTGCCGGAACCTCCGGCAGTCTCTCTTCTCTGCTGGCCTCCTATGCCAGCGTGCCAAATATTCCGCAGGTGGAGTATAAGGATCTGGGATTGACCGTGAAAGCGACTCCCAATGTAATGCGCAACAACGATGTTGCGCTCACTATCGACCTGACGATTGATGCCCTTTCCGGAGGCTCCATCAATGGCAATCCGATCCTCAACAATCGTGCTTACTCCGGGGTGGTGACGCTCAGGGAGGGTGAGGCCGTGGCGCTGGTGAGCGAAATCGACAAGTCTGAGAGCCGCGCCATCAACGGCACGCCGGGAGTCAGCGAAATTCCCGGTCTAAACAACCTGACCAGCAAAGAGAATCAAAAGGACTATTCGACACTGCTGATTATGATCACGCCCCATGTGGTCCGCGGAACGCAGGCAGCCGGACACTCGCTGATGATGCGCGTAGAGAAGTCCCAGCAGGCGCACTAGACCGTTTTCACTCTTCGTATGATGAGGGGATCGAGGTATCCCACCCTAGCCGCAAAAACAAAGACGCAGCGAGGGTGGGGCACCCAGACCTTATAGAACCAGTGATAACGCTATAGCGGGTCACCAAAGGCTGGGCTTTTTGTTGCGCGTGAAAATCGCAAAGTTCCGTTGAATGCAACGAGGGCGGACAGGCTGAAAACCCTGTCCGCCCTCGTTTTATAAGCCGCAAGGCAGCAATCTCACTGCGCCGCTGACTCGTTTGCCTTGCATGCTTTACTGGGACACGCCGTCGAGCTTTGCCTGGTACTGGATGATCTGCTTGATGGTGTCGTAGGGGGCGTTCGCCGGAATCTGACGGCCGTTGATCACCAACGTCGGAGTCTGGTTAATGCTCAGATCCTGGGCCAGCTTGACCGAAGCGTCAACCGCGCCGGTAGCCGCCGGAGTCTTGGAGCAGGCTTCGATCTTTGCCGGATCGAGACCAGCCTTGGTGACCGCGCTATTCAGCGTGAGGGTTGCGCCATCGGCAGTCGCCAATCCATCCTGGCCCTCAAAGACGGCCGAGGCATAGGTGAAGAATGCGTCGCTGCCGCCCTGCTTGGCCACGCATACGCCATAAGCAGCCGCGCCTACTGCCGCCGGATGCTGCGGCAACGGATAATTCTCAAAGATGATGCGGGCTTTGGGGAAATCCACCGCCAGCTTGTCCATATTAGCCTGCGCCTCTTTGCAATGCGGGCACTGGAAGTCGGCAAACTCAACGATCTCCAGGTCCTTCACTGCCGACCCGCGATAGGGGCCATCGGCGCGCTGCTGTGCCATGGTGCGGTAATCCGCGTAGGGATGTTCGCCAAAGGGAACAATATCGTCGCCGGCGATGATGTGTTTGCCGTCGGGGAGCACAAAAAAGCCTAGCTGCCCCGGCTTTTGCTTACCCGCTTTGTCTGCGACAAACACGATCACTCTACTGATTCCTTCTACAGGCGTCTTGAGGATGGCCTGAACCTGCCAGACTCGGCTATCGTCGTAACCCCAGGAGGTCTGCAGGAAGGCGTTGACGGCCTCCTTGGTGGGTGAGGCGGCGGTAAAGTTCGCCGGATCTACTTTTGGGAAAACGGGCGCCGCAGGAGCCGGCGCAGGCGCGGAAGGTTGCGCCGCGGGCGCAGGAGGCACATCCTGCTGTGCGACGGCCTGAAAGACGGGAACGGACAAGGCAACCAGCGCCATGGCCACGGCTATGCGAGTCGAGCGACGAATCAAGCGATTTCTCCTTGAGTTACGGAAGATCTGAACTGCGGAAAGCTCCCACGTACTAGCTTATACCTGAACTTTGACGGCAATGGGGAACCTGCGGCCCATGCCAAACGATTTGGCTGTCACCTTTAGAACCGGCGCAGCCTGCTGGCGTTTGTATTCGCTGCGCTCCACCAGACGCACCACCTGTTGGACGAGTTCAAGCGGAAATCCGTTTGCGCGGGCAATCTGCTCTGGGGTCTCATACCGCTCGACATAGGCTTCCAGAATAGGATCGAGCACTTCATAGGGGGGAAGCGAGTCGGTGTCCTTCTGGTCGGGCCGCAACTCGGCCGAAGGCGGTTTCTCGATAATTTCCAAGGGAATTACTTCGCGGGAGCGGTTGAGCCAGCGGCAGACCGCATAGACGCGCGTCTTCACCAGGTCGCCAATTACCGCCAGCGCGCCAACCATGTCGCCATAGAGAGTACAGTAACCCACGGCCATCTCCGACTTGTTGCCCGTGGTTAATACCAGTGCTGAATATTTGTTGGAAAGGGCCATCAGCAGGCAGCCGCGAATTCGGGATTGAATATTCTCTTCGGTCGTATCAGCCTTCGTCCCGGCAAAGAGCGGCTCCAGAGTGTGTGTGAACTCTCCAAAGAGGCCGCTGATACCGATCACTTCAAAGCGAATGCCGAGATTGGCGGCCAGGCGGCGGCTGTCGTCGATCGATCCCGCTGACGAGTAGGGGCTGGGCATGCCGACTGCGACGACATTCTCCGTACCCAGGGCTTCGGCAGCAATGCAGGCAACTAGCGCGGAGTCGATGCCGCCACTAAGGCCCACCAGCACCTTCTTGAAGCCGCATTTGCGCACGTAATCGCGCGTTCCCACGACCAGTGCGCGATAGGCGGCCTCGGTGTCGTCGTCTTCAGGGGTTGCGACCGCCGGTGCATCATGTGGATCGACCACGATCAGGTCTTCCTCGAACGATGCTGCCTGGGCAATCAGTTCTCCGCGCGAATTGATGGCCAGAGACGAGCCGTCAAAGATCAAGCTGTCATTGCCGCCCACCTGATTAGTCATCAGCACGGGCACGCCATCCCGCTTTGCAATGGCAGACAGCATCTCACGGCGAACAGCTCGCTTTCCGTGCCAGAAAGGCGATGAAGAGAGATTGATGTGCACGGCGGGCTGCTGGCGCATTAGCTCTTCCATGGGGTCGACCGAGTAGAGGCGGCGCGGCCAGAAGTTCTTGTCGTTCCAGGCATCCTCGCAGATGGTGATCGCCAGCCGGACTCCGTCCAGTTCGACGACCTGCTGAGACCGCGATGGAGCGAAATAACGCTGCTCGTCAAAGATGTCGTAAAAGGGCAGCAGGCGCTTGTGCTGTTCGAGCAGGATTTGCCCGCCATCCATCAGCACGGCGGCGTTGACGGCCGGCTTGCCGCTCTCTGTTGCGACGGGCAGAGCTACGCCCGCAAGCACGGCGGTTGGCAGCTCGCGAGTGGCGGCGGCCAGCTCATCGACGGCCGTACGGCAGCGGGCCAGGAAGCTAGGCTTCTCAAGAAAGTCGGCGGGGGGATACCCGCAAATGACCAGCTCGGAAAAGACGGTGAGCCGAGCGCCTCTCTCGGCTGCGCGCCGGCTCGCCGCGACGATCTTTTCAATGTTACCGGTGAAATCTCCGACAGTTGGATTGATCTGGGCTAGCGCAATCTTCACATTATCAGTTTAATCCCCTGGCGTTATTCCAAAGGCAACGCGTAGGCATCCAGGGCAAGAAATTGCTGGATATGCGGGTCGGGGCAATCCAGGAAGCCCTTCAACGCGCCAAAATACTGAGCCCGCCCTTGATGCAGGAAGAGCACCAAGTCCGCGAGCCGTTCGGCGAAGCGCATATCGTGTGTCACTACGATGGCAGTGAACCCTAGCTGCCGCTTGAGGCGCTGGATCAAATCCCCAAGACGGCGGGCGATGATGGGGTCAACCATCGTGGTTGGCTCGTCGTATAAGACGACCTCGGGCTGTGAGGCAAGGGCGCGGGCGATGGCAATCGCGCGCTTGCGGCCCGTCGAAAGGCTGGCCGGCAGTGCATCAGCAACATCCTCGGCCCCCACCATACCGATCAGCCGAGCCACAAGGTCTTGAATCTGGTCTTCATCCAGCCCGCCGCGTTCGCGCAGCGGAAAGGCCACGTTCTCGCGCACACTTAAGGAATCAAAGAGCGCCCCATTTTGGAAGACCATGGTGACGCGCTTGCGAATCGCCCGCATGCCCTCTTCGCCGAGCCCGGTGATCTCCTGGCCCTCAACGTGGATCGACCCCGAGTCCGGTTTGAGAAAGCCCATCAACATACGCAGAGCCACCGACTTGCCGACGCCGCTGCGGCCCAGGATACAAAGCGTCTGCCCGCGATTCATTTGGAAGCTCAGATCCTCCAGCACTGCCCGGCCGTCAAAGGAGATGCTCACATGGCTGAAAGAGATGATTGGCTCGTTCGGCGAGGAGTCTGCCACCGCCTTCCGTTCCCCATCGTCGGGGCCTCCCGGAATCAGCATCTCGGAGAACTCTTCGTTGGAAGTTGAATCGAACATTGCCTTGGCTTTAGCTTACGCGACCGGGGGCGCGGCAGTATATTCTCAACAATTGAGGCTAAACTTGAGTCTGGCATTTCAATCGCTCCCGATAGATGGAGTCGCCGCAAAAGTCCGCAAGTTAATCGGCATTCTTGTCGGCTTTTATGTCCTATTGTTGATCGGCGTCTTTGTCTATCAGCGGAGCCTTCTTTATTTTCCCAGTCGTAGTTATGTCACCTTGCAGGACGCGAATGCAAACCGATCCTTCACGGAACTTCCCGATAGAACGGCTGACGGCCTTGATTTGAAGGCCTGGTACGCACCGGCAACTACCAAGCCATTTACTTTCGTCTTCTTTCACGGCAATGGCGATTGCCTCGCTAGCGCGTCAGAGGTCGCCGATCCTTACATCGCAGCGGGGTATGGATTTCTCGTAGCGGAATATCGCGGCTACAGCGGATTGCCGGGCAAGCCAACGGAAGCCGGCCTGTATGCCGATGCGAGAGCAACTCTCTATGCCCTCATGGCACGCGGTGTCAAAAGCGAAAACATTATTCTCTTTGGACATTCTCTCGGAACAGGTGTCGCAGTGCAGATGGCCGAAGAGTTCCATGTCGGAGGACTGATTCTGCTTGCACCATATACTTCGATTCCAAAAATGGCGCAGGTCGAATATCCATATCTTCCCGCCAAATATCTAGTTCTCGACCGCTTTGAGAGTGATAAAAAGATGAGAAGCATTCATGTGCCGGTCTTGATCGTCAACGGCACCAATGACGAGGTCATTCCTCCCTCCCAAGGCAAGCAGCTTTTTGACTCAGCCAATGAGCCGAGAGAGTTTCATTCGATTCCCGGTCGCGGTCACAACGACGCTTTTGCTGATCTAGCTCCAATTGCTTTAGCCTGGACAGATCGGCTCAGCGCAAAGAACTGAAAAGTTGAAATTCTACGACAAAGATCTTTCGGCACGCCATAGCTCTTCTGGATCGTTGACATTCATGAACCAGCGGACCGCAGGCAAGCCGTCCGCATGATCCACATGGCCGGACTGAACCAGGAATTCGACCGGCAGCACATTCACAAGCTCTCCCATGCTGGCTGCGGCAGCCTTGAACGCGGAATAACAGCCTCCACGGCCTGATTCAAGCTCGCTTTTGAGCAGCGGCAGAGTCTCCCGGCGCAGCACAACTGGGAAGCTCTCGACGAAGCCGTTGATCGAGCAAAGAGTCACAGCCGCAGACGTCGTTTGCGCATGATGAAGCAGGAAAACAAGAAGAGAGGCGGGCAAGAGAGGCAGATCGACGGGAATAAAGATTGCCCAACTCGCAGGAGTAGAAGCCAGCGCGGCGCAGATGCCTTCCAGCGGTCCCATTCCCGGTTGGGAGTCCTCAACCACCGGAGCAAACTCCGCCAGCTCCGAACGCGCCCCGGCGATGCAAGCTATGAACCCGGCCTCGCGCAACAAAGAGACTGCATGAGCGACGAGAGGCCGACCGGCAAACCTGACTAAGGCTTTGTCGGTCCCCATGCGGCTGGAGTTTCCCCCGGCCAAAACAAAACCAACTGCATTCGGCAAAGCCTCTATTCGTCCCGTCGAACCGACGACGCCGGCCGCGCTCACCCGCCGGCCTCCTCCATGAAGCGCACAATGGATTCGATCCCCAGCTCGAAGTTCTTTAGGTGGAACTTTTCATTGGGGGCATGAATGTTGTCGTCGGGCAGGCCGAAGCCCATCATCACACTGGGCATACCCAGATGCCTGTCGAAATCGCCAACAATCGGAATCGAGCCACCGGAGCGGATAAAGACCGTCTCCTTACCCCAAACCTCTTTAAGCGCCCGCGTCGCCGCCTGAATATACGGGTTATCAACGCGCACGAGACACGGGTCGCCGGAGTGAATCAGACGCACCTCGACATCAACCCCAGACGGAGCGATCTTTTCGACATAAGCTTTGTAAAGCGCAAAACTCTTCGCCGGGGTCATGATCGGAACCAGACGCATCGAGACCTTGGCCAGCGCCTTGGCCGGAATCACTGTCTTTGCGCCAGCGCCGGTAAAGCCGCCGGGAATGCCGTGCACGTCAAGAGTGGGCCGCGCCCAGGTGCGCTCCAGCACCGAGTAGCCGGGCTCGCCGACCAACGAGCGCGAGCCGACCTCGGCGATGCGGTACTGCTCCTCGTCAAAGGGCAGGCTGCGCCACGCGGCCAGTTCCTTTGCGCTCGGAGGAATAACGTCGTCGTAAAATCCCGGGATGAGTATGTGGCCGTCTTCGTCTTTGAGACGGGCCAGCATCTGCGCCAGAGCCATGAAGGGATTGGGTGCCGCGCCGCCATACATGCCCGAGTGTAGATCGCTCTTGGCGCCGCGCACCTCAAGCTCGGTATAGATCATGCCGCGCAGACCAACACAGAGAGTGGGCAGGCCGGGAGCAAACAGCTCCGTATCGCAAACAAGTGCGAAGTCGGCCTTCAGTTCCGCCGGCTTCGAGGCGACAAAGGCCGCAATTCCCTCACCTCCTACCTCCTCCTCGCCTTCAAATATGACGCGCACATTCAGTGGCAACTTGCCCGTGGCCGCCAGCAGAGACTCCAGCGCCTTGATCTGCGCCCACACCTGCCCCTTGTCGTCCACAGCGCCGCGAGCATAGATGTTTCCATTGCGCTCCGCAGGCTCGAAGGGCGGCGAGAGCCACTCATCAAGCGGATCCGTCGGCTGCACATCGTAGTGGCCATAGAAGAGTGCCGTTGGCTTGCCGGCAGCGTGCAGCCACTCGGCATAGACCAGGGGATGGCCCTCGGTCTCAATCAGCCGCGCACCCTCCATGCCGATGCGGGTCAGTTCGGCGGCCAGCGTCTCGGCGGCGCGCCGGCAGTCGCCTTTGTGCTCGGGCAGCGTGGAGATCGAAGGAATGCGCAGCAAGTCCTTCAGTTCATTCAAAAAGCGGGGATGGTTCTCTCGAGCGTAAGTTACGGCAGTCGATGACATAGATGAACTTCCTCTGAAAAAACTCAATAGGGGAGAGTATAGGCGGTCAAGTCAAAAAACGGAATGCGCGAAATCAGTCATCAGCATCCGCGTCCACCTTCCGGCCCGGCAAATTACTCTTGATAGAGATGCCACCAATTCTCAATGCTCAGTCGGTGACCAAGCAGTTCGGCGCAAGGCCGCTCTTCCAAAACATTTCGCTCACCGTCGACGAGGGCGACCGCATCGGCCTCATTGGCCCCAACGGCGCAGGCAAGTCCACACTGCTGGCGATCCTCGCCGGCCAGCTCGAACCGGACTCTGGCGAACTGGCGGTGCGCAAGCGCGCCCGCGCCGCCTACGTGCCCCAGGACTCGCGCTTTGCCCCCGGCTTGTCCATTCGCGAAGTTTTGGAACGGGCTCTCTCAGCGGCGCACGTGAATGAGAGCGAACGTGAGGGCCGGCTCCGTGAACTCTCGGGCCGCGCCGGCTTCACCGATCTCAGCGTCCAGGCAGCCTCGCTCTCCGGCGGCTGGCGCAAGCGTCTCGCCATCACGGAAGCGCTGGTCAGCGAGCCCGAAGTGATGCTGCTTGATGAGCCCACCAACCACCTCGATCTGGCCGGCATCGAGTGGCTCGAAGAACTGCTCACCTCGGCTAATTTCGCCGCCGTCACCGTCAGCCACGACCGTTACTTTCTCGAATCCACATCGAGCGAAATCATCGAGCTGAACCGCGTCTATGCCGACGGCCTGTTGCGCGTCAAAGGTAACTTCAGCCGCTTTCTCGAAGAGAAGCAGGCCTATCTCGAATCGCAGAGCCGTCAGCAGGAGAGCCTGCGCAATGTCGTGAAGACCGAGATCGAATGGCTCAGGCGCGGGCCGAAGGCGCGGACAACTAAATCGAAGGCTCGCATCGATACGGCAAACGCCATGATCGGCCAGTTGGCAGAGATGAACGCGCGCACCAGTGTCTCGACAGCCGGCATCGACTTCGATGCCACGCAGCGCAAGACCAAGCGGCTGGTTGAATTCAACGATGTTGCTTGCGATGTGCCGTCGTCTGACTCGAACGCAGAAGCGCGCCGCCTTTTCACCGGCCTCAACTTCATCCTCACCGCTGGCATGAAGGTTGGCCTGGTTGGCCCCAACGGCAGCGGCAAGACAACGCTCCTGCGTTTGTTGCGCGGCGAAATCGACCCGGCAGCCGGCTCTATTCGCAGAGCCGATGCGCTGCGGCTCGTCTACTTCAGCCAGATGCGCGAATTGGACGAGAGCCTCACCCTGCGCCGTGCACTCGCACCCGAGGGCGATGGAGTGATGCACCAGGGACGCCCGGTGCACGTAGCAAGTTGGGCCGCACGATTCCTCTTCACCAGCGAACAACTCAACCAGCCGGTGCGCAACTTGAGCGGCGGCGAACGCGCACGCGTGCTGATTGCGAAACTCATGCTCGAACCTGCCGACGTGCTGCTGCTCGACGAGCCGACCAACGATCTCGACATTCCGACGCTGGAGATCCTCGAAGAGAACCTGCTCGATTTTCCCGGTGCGCTCGTCCTCGTCACGCACGACCGCTATCTGCTGAACCGCGTCTCGTCGACAGTCGTGGGACTGGACGGCCGCGGTCACACAGGACACTTCGCAGACTATGCGCAATGGGAAGACTGGATCGACGAACAAAGAGCGTCCGAGCAGAACGAAACACAGCGCGAGGCAATCTCAACCAACACCGCCAACTCCGCTAACACCGCCAAAAAGAAGCTCTCTTACATTGAAGCCCGCGAGTTTGCAGTAATCGAAGAGAAGGTAGCCGCCTCCGACGTTCGTCTTGCCGAGGCCCGCAGCCGCGTCGAGAATCCGGAGATAGCCACCAACGCCGCCGCCCTCCAGGAAGCACTCATCGAACTCGACGCCGCGCAGCACGAGAGCGACGCCCTCTATGCCCGCTGGGCAGAACTAACTGATAAGGCTGGATAGGGACGGACAATTCTCTTTTCGAATCATTGTGCAACAGCAGCTAACAAATAAAAGGGGAGCATCTCTTAACAAGAGGCTCCCCTTTGAGGATCAGCTTTCGATTCTCCTAAACTCTCCTTGTTACTCGACGATGAGAGTGACAGTGGTTGTTTGCGACAGTGCGCCGGATGTTCCCGTCACGGTCACAGTGTAGTATTGCGGACCATTATAACCAGGTAAGCTGCTCGGCAATCTGCTGCAGCCACTCAGACCGGCTGCAGCAACCAGTCCCACGCCAACAAACAGGATATACAGCAGGCAATTCAGCTTCTTCGAAGCCCGCCGCAGGCGGCCTGCAAAGGGCAGCAGAAGTAACGCCAGTGAGAGGGGCGCTAGTCTGCGGCCCAAGCTGTTCGCAGGAGTAACTGCCGAAAAGATCGACGTCGGCACATTGATCGTCAATTGGACCGTCGTAGTGCCCGCGCCAGACGCGATTGTGCTTGGGGTTAGGGTTGCCGTCACACCAGCCGGCAGGCCGCTGAATGCCAGCGTAACAGCAGCCGGAATGCTGGTTGCCGGACTCGTCGGACCCACTGTAAATGAGTATGTGCCTGAAGTGCCAGGACTCAGTCTCAGAGTGCCATTCTGCGTGCTGAAGCTAAAGTCCGCCCCCGGCTCCGAGAAGGTGGCCGGCGTGCTGACTCCAGCCACGCTGGCCGTTACGGTGAAAGCGCCGAGTGTGTTTGGCACAGCATAGATCAGTGCCTGACCATTGCTACCGGTAACAACCGTGTTACTGGAGAGGAAGCTAACGCCTGTCCCCGCGAAGGTTACGGTTGCATTTGGCACCAAGTTGCCGTTCGCGTCCTGCACGATTGCAACCAGCGGATTGGCGAAG
>CAYVMS010000080.1:0-12923 GCA_964452615.1 uncultured Occallatibacter sp. | reverse complement strand
TGCGGGAAGAAGCGGTGTCGGACCGGGTGTAAACAGGCGCGTCTTGCGAATCATGAAAGTCTCCTCGATTTCTGCCGGAGCTGAGCAGACCTGGAGTAGAGACTAGGCCAGTCCAGCTTCTTGTGGCGATGGGTCAATCACAGAATACACAACTTTGTGGTTTATGTGGTTTTTATTTTTTGTGGAAAACTATCGGCCACCCCAAAATAGGCGGAATTCCTGCTTCCTCGCGTATTCAAGAGTCTCAGGCCGGTTCGGTCTTCAGGGCACAGTTCCAGTCATGCTCAGATCCGATGCCGGAACACATCGAATTAGAATGAATGGTATGAGCGAAGCAGGCACAACAGAAAATCTGGTCAATCAACAAATCATTCTGGCCATGAAGGCCCATGACGCAGTCCGCACCACGACGCTACGTCTCATCAAAAATTCCCTCAAAAACAAGGCCATCGAAAAGCGCGAGATGCTCACCCCAGCCGAGGAGCAGCAGGCTCTAGCGACCATGATCAAGCAGCGCCGCGACTCGATCGATCAGTTCACCAAGGGTGGACGGCCCGAGCTTGCCGACAAGGAGGCCGCCGAGATCGTCGTGATTGAGGAGTTCCTGCCCAAGGCCCTTGACGACTCCGCTCTTCAAGCCCTGGTCGCCGAGGCTATCGCCGAGGTCACAACCGCCAGCGGCAAGGCTCCAACGCCCAAGGAGATGGGCCAGGTAATGAAGATTGTCCAGGCAAAGCTGCAGGCCGCCAGCCTCCGCGCCGAAGGCCGTACAGTCAGCGAAATGGTGAAGAAGGCGTTGGCGGGTTAAGAGGCAACCGGCATCGGATAAGATCGGGAATGAAACCTCCGAGGCTCATTGATCGTTGACCCACTCAGCCCCACGGACTCATGGACTGGATACGCTGCGTAGTGTGGCAATCCTCTCCGTCATCTTCTTTCACGTTAATATCTTCCGTCATGACGCATCCATCCCAGCGCTGCTCGCTCCCGCTGCGCGACTGGGATGGGCAGGCGTCGACCTATTCTTTGTCCTGAGCGGGTACCTGATCGGCACGCAGATATTGCGCCCGTATCTTGTGGGCGAGTGTCCAGGGTTGTGGGCTTTCTATCGGAAGCGGCTCTTTAGAGTATTGCCCGCCTATGCTGCCGTTCTGCTGCTCTATTGTTTTGTGCCCATCTGGAGCGAAGATCCTGGTCACCTTCCGCCGCTTTGGCAGCTCGTGACGTTCACACAGAATCTCTTCGTCGATTATCGAGTAGATCACGCCTTCTCGCATGTGTGGTCTCTGTGCGTCGAGGAGCACTTTTACCTCCTTCTGCCGCTGATTGTCCTGGCGATGATGCGCAAGCCCTCCGTCAGAAAAACCACGGCGCTGCTTGCAACTTTGGTGCTGTTTGGAATCTGCCTCCGGGCCTTCTTCCTCTTCCACTTGCTCAAGCCGCTGGCCAACGCCGGACAACCCTTTGGTCTCGCTTACATCGAGCGAATCTACTATCCGACCTACAGCCGTCTCGATGGATTGCTCGCCGGCGTTGCTCTCGCACTCGTCAAGACTTTCAGGCCAGCCTGGTGGAGCATGTTAGCTCGCAGAGGAAACGCCCTTTGCTGCCTGGGCATCGCTCTAGTTGGCACTGCACTCTATCTCTTCAAGGACCGGTGGGAGTCGGTATCAGGAGCCTCGGCTCTTGGAGTGGTCTTGGGGTTTCCATTGCTCTCCGCGGGCCTTGGTCTTCTTGTTGCGTCGGCACTTTGTACAAACGGCCTGCTGCGATTCAAAGTCCCAGGCGCGAAGCTGATCACCACACTAGCCTACAGCCTCTATCTCACCCACAAAGAAGTGATCCACCTCGTGGACCTTTGCTTCCCTGTCAGCCTTCGGACGGGTGTACTGCAGTGGCTGGGATTGTATGCTTGCTCTTGTCTCGTCGTTGCAGCAGCCCTCTATCTTTGCGTAGAGCGCCCCTTTCTGATTCTTCGGGATAAGCGGAAGACGTCAAAGCAAGCCACCCACGGTCCGAGCTTCAGTGATGGACTCGAACAGAAGGCACGCTCATCCATGAAATTGTGAAGAAGAGTTAGTCCGGATGGCCCTAGGAGGGTGAGCTTCGGGCGAGGCCGATCCGCGCGAGGAACTGGTCCATCTCCTCGCGGGTTGCTCCTTGGGAATGGATAGTCTCATAATTGCCAGAGTGTGGATCTCGCAGCACAAACGCAACCCCAACACCGTCGTTGCCCCAACGCAGCGCCTTGGCCGTCAGTGAAATGGAATACTCAGCTCTTACCGCGCCCTCGTCGGTCTTCTTGAGCGTCATCTGGACGAGCGTACCTGGGTACCAGCGCTCCTCAGTCACGACAAACAATCCCGTTGAACTGATATCCCGTACGGTGTGCGGCTCCGGAGTGGCCCCGGTAAAGAAATACGCAATGAGACCGGGAACCGACTCACGCGTATTCTTCCTTGGTTCCACAGGATCGGGTTCGAGCAGCCGTTGCAACCAGCCCTTTTTCTTCTTTGGAACGTCGTTCTTCCACGGCTCAGGCTTGGAAACCACAGGTGGCGGTGCGGCTGGAGCAACTTCCTGGCTGGGACGCTCGGCCTCTCTCTGCGGAGCAGGAGCGATGTACAAATCTCTCGGAGGCGCAGGTGCAACGCTCGCCTCCAGGTTTCGCCGTTCTCCGAGCGCTTCGTGAGCGGCATTGGCTGCAGCGCCGGACCCGAAGAGCAGAGATAGCTCGTGCTCCACATCCTCGACATTGCCGAAGGCAATTTGATCTCCCGGCTGGGTATGAGACGCAAAGATCGAGTGAATGGGCAGCGCAAGAACGCTTGAAGCCAGAGGGCTTGATGGCGAAACGCGGAAGGTGGGAAAGAACTCGACAGTTTCGATGACATGTCGGTCTCGATCCAAATAGATCAGATCGAGAGGAGCCGGTACAGATGTCACCGGGATTCCCCTGAACGGAGTCATCCAAAGCCCCGCGCCTGATTTGGGCGTCAGCGCCGGCAGCCGGTCGGCGAGGGTCGAAGCAGAAAAATCTCCGCAGACGATCTCCACTCCAAGGATGTATCCTCTTGTTTTGTTGTATGCGCAGCGGTTCTTCGCTTCACCGCACTCCCCTGGCCCTGACGTGTTATCGTCAAGCGGGTGGTAGATTCCGGTTTCGCGCGATCTGTCCACTGATGTATCTCCAATCATTCGAGAAACACCGCCGCTTTGGCTTCCAACTCTCACCCCTTCTCTATCGGCTAAATCGTACCTCCGCTTCACTTAGATGAGAAGGCGGCGAGAAATATGCTCTCCGTAAGCACTTTCATCTGCCGCTGCCACTGCACAGCTTATTAGACTACTGCTCTCCTATTTTGGCAGCTTTGTCATAGCGCAAACTCGGACCATTTTATTGCAATTCAATGGCCAAATTTGACAATCAACCTGGAAATCATGAAAAAACCGGTGAGTAGATTCAAGCGCCAATAGTAAAAGCAACCGGCTCAACAATACATGTCTTTTCAGACACGATCCCCCTGGCGAAGTTGCGGGCATGAGCGAGCTTCCGAAGTGCCTGGAGTCGCTTCAAGGACAGCACCGCTCAAAACACTTCGGAAGGGCCATCCGGCGCAGGGACGTGCTTGAGCAGGCCGAGTTCTCCGGCCAGCCGTTCCAGTCTGACGCGAGTAGCAGCCGTGGGTGGCACCAGCGGCAAACGAACCTGGTCGATGCAACGGCCCATCAGGGCAAGAATCGTCTTGACAGGGGCGGGATTTGACTCCCAGAAATTCGCCTCGAAGAGACGGCCCCAGCGGCGCTCCAGCTCGCGGGCCTCGATCCAGTTATTGTTCAACGCGGCATGAATCATGCGGCTAACCTCGGCCGGCGCTTCATTGGAGGCAACACTGACCAGTCCCTGCGCGCCGACGCCGATTGAGGCCAGAGCGAGGTTGTCGTCGCCTGAGAAGACCTTGAAACCACGCGGCAGCATGTGGACCAGTTGGGCGATCTGAGGCAGCTTGCCGCTGGCCTCCTTGATGGCCACAATGTTCGAGGCTGCCTCGGCCAGGCGGACCACCGTTTCGGGGTCCAAGCTAACGGCAGTGCGGCCGGGCACGTTGTAGAGCACCACGGGAAGCGGGGCCACAGCCCTGGCGAGCGCCAGAAAGTGCTGAAACTGCCCTTCCTGAGAGGGTTTGTTGTAGTAGGGATTGGCCGACAGCACCGCATCGACGCCGCGGATCTGCTTCAGCCGGGCCGCACTGCGCAACAGCGCGCGGGTGGAATTGTGGGTGCATCCGGCCCATACCGGCACGCGGCCCGCAGCGGCCTCGGCCACAATGCAGACCGTCATCAGCCACTCGTCCTCGTCCAGCGTAGCCGCCTCGCCGGTTGACCCGCAGGCCACCAGAAAGTCGATTCCCGAGTCGATTTGCCAGTTCACAAGCGCAGTCAGCGCCTGCTCATCGACCGTTCCATCCGCCCGGAAGGGCGTTACGATTGCAGTACCGCAACCCGTCGTTTCCATGATAAGAAAAGTGTATAACGAGCGGGGCCTGAGCCAAAAACATTGAATGAACGCCTAATAGAATCAATATCCGCTGCAATGACCACACTGGTGTCGCCGCATGGATGTTTCGGTGCATTCGCATCGGATTTCCCGCGACGTCGGCCTCTATAACTGATCAAAGATGTCGCGGAAGTCGTGCGGGCCGGAGTTGTGAGCCAGCCACTCAGCTCCCCGGACAGCTCCAAGAGCAAAGCCTCTGCGGCTGTGGGCATCGTGGCGGATCTGGAGGGTGTCTACATCACTGACCGCAGTAACGATGTGTTCACCCTTGGCATCGCCCAAGCGGTGCGAGGCGATAAAAACTTCAGCGCCGCCGCTGCTCTTGGGGCGCGCGGCCTCGATGATCTCGCGCAAGGTAATAGCAGTGCCTGATGGCGCGTCGAGCTTCGAGACATGATGAGTCTCGTCGATGGTGAAGGTGTAGCCGTCGAGCTGAGCCAATTGCGCAGTGAGGCGGAAGAGCTTTTGCACGCCGATCGAAAAATTGGTGCCATAGAGCAAGGCGCCGCCAAACTGCCGCGCCAGGGACTTCATCTCGTCCAGGCGCTCGTACCAACCCGTGGTCCCGACGACAATGCTGCCGCCAAGGGCGAGCACGGCGCGCATGTTTTCGACGGCCGCTTCGGGGGCAGTGAAGTCGATCACCGCGTCTACATCGGCAAGCGTCGCCTCACTAAGGGCTGAGGCGTGCAGGTTCTCATCGACATCAAGCGCGCTGACAGCGTGGCCGCGCTCGCGAGCCACCTCGGCAACCAGGCTGCCGGTCTTTCCTTTGCCTAGAACTAAAAATTGCATTGTGACCTCTCGAAAAAATTCGTCGCGACAATACCATTTTATCTGGTAAGAACCCTTTCCCTTCGCACCAAAGCCGGGAACCCTCGTGTCTCGCTGTCGGCTGCGGCGTTATCCTGATGTAGACCCATGGATGACACCGAAGTTCGAAATCAAGCGCCCGCACCCGTCGCCACACCTCTTGCTCTCCGCCGCAAACGCAGAGGTCCGCGGTTTCTGCTGTGGTCGGCTTGCGGAGTGCTGGCGCTGTTGCCGCTGGCCGCGGGCGTGGGCGTACTGTGGCTGCGCTCGGCGGCCATAGCCGCGCTGCCTGCGCTGGATGGCGATGTCCATCTCGCCGGGCTCTCGGCCCCGGTAACCGTTCGGCGCGATGGCCACGGCGTGCCGCACATTGAGGCAGCGACAGAGGACGATCTCTTTGTGGCGCAGGGCTACGTAACCGCGCAGGACCGGCTGTGGCAGATGGACGCCTCCCGGCGCAACGCCAACGGGGAACTGGCTGAGGTGATGGGCTCCTCCCTGGTGGCGCATGATCGCGCGCAGAGAGTGCTGCAGTTTCGCAATACAGCGCGGCGGGTTTACGCTAACCTCCCTGCGGAGGACCGTGCCCGCTTCGAGGCCTATGCACGCGGCGTGAACCTCTACATCGCCCAGCATGGTGACTCACTGCCGCCAGAGTTCAGGCTGCTGCACTACAAGCCCCAACCATGGTCCGGCGTGGACTCAATCAGCATCGGCATGATGATGGTCGATCTGCTGGACACGCATTGGTACTCGAAGCTGGGGCGGGAACGAATTGCAGCCAGGCTGCACGACGAGAAGCTGGAGAGTGAACTCTATCCGGTTGGCTCGTGGCGCGACCATCCTCCGACCGGCATTCGCATCGACCTGAGCCAGCCTCATCCCGAACTTAACCAGCCCTCAGACGATGACGAAGACGACGACCGCAATCAGGCCAGCAGCACAGTTCCGCTATCTAAAAAAGGACTGCTTCCTGTGAAGGGTACAGGCTTTAGCCCGTACAAAATCCCAGCAAGATCGACTTGGGCTTCAGCCCCGGGAAAAAATCTGCCCCAGGAATTTGAAGATCCTCGCGAATTGCTCGCGATCCTCGGTCTACCCTCCTGCGATGGCTGCGCAGCCGGTTCAAACAACTGGGTCGTCGCCGGGCAGCACACAGCCAGCGGCAAGCCTCTGCTCTCAAACGACATGCATCTGCCGCTAACCGAACCAAATATTTGGTACATGGCCGACCTGAAGGCGCCGGGCTTCCACGCCACTGGAGTTACCCTGCCCGGCGTGCCCTTCGTGATCGCCGGACACAACGAGCATGTTGCCTGGGGCTTCACCGCGCTCTATGCTGACGTGCAGGATTTGTACTTGGAGCAACTCGACGGCAAGGGCAATTATGAAGCGAGTGATGGTAACTGGAAGCCGCTCCAGATAGACCATGAAGTCATCAAAGTGCGCGGCGGCAAGGATGTAATAGTAGACGTGCAACTCACTACGCATGGGCCTCTGCTGAACCCGATCTTCAAGAAAGAGACGCGTCCGATGGCACTGAAGTGGACGCTCTACGATCCCTCACTGAACGGGCTGCCTCTCTATCAAATGAATGTCGCGTCGAATTGGACAGAGTTTTCCGCGGCGCTCGCAAACTGGTGCTGGCCAACGCAGAATGTGGTTTACTCCGACGATCAGGGACATGTTGCTTATCATGCAGCCGGGCGAGTTCCGATACGGCTGTCGGGCCTCGCGGATAAGGCTATCAAGGGCAACGCGCATGAGTGGCAAAGTTACATTCCATATGACTCGATGCCTAACTCAGTCGATCCGTCGTCGGGCTTCCTGGCCACCGCAAATTCACGTGTTACGACCGTAGATTCACCGTATCCGCTTTCGCTCGAGTGGGTGGACCCCTATCGTGCCGAGCGCATCTACAAATTGCTCGACGGTCGTGACCATCTCGCCCCCGCCGACTTACTGGCCGTGCAGACTGACATCTATAGCGAGGTAGACCAGGAGTTAGGCCATCGCTTCGCCTACGCCATCGACCACACGCCCGGAGTCAGCGAGCAGTTACAAAAGGCTGCTGACTTAATGCGCAGTTGGGACGGCAAGCTAACCACAGATTCGGCGGCGGCCTCAATTGTAACTCAGGCGAGATATGCCTTCTGGCCTCTGATCCTCAAGCCCAGGTTAGGCGAGGATGCCGATTACTACAGTTGGGGAGAGAAAGACTTTGCCGAAGAAGAGATCATCATGCATGGTAACTCGGAGTGGCTACCAGCGAGTTACAAAAACTGGGACGCTCTGCTAACTGACGCAGTCCGCCAGGGCATGAAAAGCGGCAAGGCTCCGGCGGATGATACTCGCTGGAGTTATGGAAGCTGGCATAAGGTCACTATCGAGCATCCGCTGGCGAAGTTTTTGCCGCTGATAGGCCGCATAGCCGGAACCGGCGAACAGCCGCTAAGCGGCGACACAACGACCGTAAAGCAAGTTGATCGCGACTTCGGCCCATCGCAACGCTTCACCATGGACTGGAGCAATGTGGATGGCTCGACGGAGAATATTGTCCTAGGCGAGAGCGGCAACCCATACTCGACCTACTTCCGTGATCAATGGAATGACTATTACAGCGGCAATACTTTTTCCTTGCCCTTCACTTCTTCCGCAGTAACTGCTGCAACGCGCCACACACTGCGGCTGCTGCCATGAGGCTTTTACAAGAAGCCCGTTTGCGCTCGCTTGCCGGCCCGGCAGTCATCCTGCTGGCAGCGGCAACAGCGGTTGCGCCGCAGTTATTACGTGGAAACTCATGTGGCCACGACTTCGACTTTCATCTGGTCTCGTGGTTTGATTGCCTGCATAGCTGGCGGCATGGCATTCTTTATCCGCATTGGACTGCGAGCGCCAACCATGGCGCAGGAGAACCGCGCTTTGTCTTCTATTCACCGCTAACCTGGATGATGGGCGCTGCGCTGGGACTGATGCTGCCGTGGCAGTTCGTTCCGGTTGTGCTGACATTTTTGCTGCTCGCTGGATCGGGTCTCACCACACGCGCGCTGGCGCGACAAGCGCTCGACGAGGGTGCTGCGACTCTGGCTGGCTGTGCGGCTCTGTTTTCAGGCTATGCGCTCTTCACCGCATACGAGCGCACAGCCTTTGCCGAGCTAGCTGGCGGCTTTTGGATCCCGCTGGTGCTTCTGTTTGCACTCCATGATCCGGAGGTCTCTGACGGTTCATCGATATGGAGACGCGCCTTGGACGGCTCGACCGTACCGCTGGCTTTGGTCGTCGCGGGTTCATGGCTATCAAACCCAACGGTCGGGGTAATGGCCTGCTATCTTCTCGCGGCCATTGCTCTGGCTTCGTCTCTGCTTTCGCGCTCCTGGGCGCCCTTGTTGCGCGCCTCGGCCGGTGCCGCGCTCGGAATAGGCGTGGTGGCGGCCTATCTCGTCCCTGCGGCCTGGGAGCAAAGATGGGTGGATATTCACCAAGTCACCCTGGACCCTGGACAGACGCTTGAGAATAGCTGGCTCTTTGCCATTCATGCCGATCCGATCCTGGCATTTCACGACCAAGTGCTCCGCACAGCTTCGATCATCGCCGTCTGCATGATCGCCCTGACGCTGGGAGGCCTGTTGGTGTGTTGGCTGCGCGGACGTTTACCGGGAAAGCGCCTTTGGTGGATTCCACTTGCTTTTACACCGGTTGCCGTTCTTTTTCTGTTGTTGCCCCTCTCACGTCCAATGTGGAACCTGCTCCCCGATCTACGTTTCCTCCAGTTTCCCTGGCGGTGGCTGGTGGTTCTCGAAGCGCCGATGGGGATCTTCGTTGCGGCGGCGGCGTGGCCTTGCCAACTTAGCCAGCGATGGCGGCGCGTTGCTATTGCAGCAGGCTTCATAGCAGCCTTTCTCGCGATGACCGCTCTGGCGGGAGGATATTTCTTTCAAGGTTGTGATGATGAAGACGGAATTCCCGGCATGGTAAACACCTACCGATCGGGCCAAGGATTTATTGGGACAGATGAGTACGAACCCATCGGCGCAGATAACTCACTCCTATCCACCGGCCTGCCGGATGCTTGCCTGGTGAGCGATCCCACAACAAAATTGGGGATTGTTCCGGAAGGCGTAGATCCCGACAATCCAACTCCCGCATGGAATGCCACGCAAGGAAGTTGCGAGGCAACAATGAGTTGGCAGGGCGATCAACCGGAGCACAAACTCCTGCGTGGTGTCGTCAGCCACGCTGGATTCCTGATTTTGCGATTGCGCGGTTATCCAGCATGGAGAGTAGCGGTCAATGGCCGGCCAGTTACTTTTCTGCCCCGGCGCGAGGATGGCCTGATCGAGGTGCCCGTGCTGCAGGGCAATGTTTCTTTGACTGTTGACTGGATCACCACCTCCGACGTCGTCGCCGGACGCTGGCTGAGCGGGCTGGCCGTGCTGCTGCTCATGGGGCTTTGGCGCATGGAACGACGGCGGAACCAGCCTCATTTATGATGAGAAAGATGACCGTCGAAGTTAGATCTTTGATCGAAGAAGGCGCGGCGCTGACCAACCGTGCGCTCGAAGAGTTGCTGCCCACCGCCGAGACCGTGCCCGCATCGATTCACGGTGCCATGCGCCACTCGACCTTTGCCGGCGGCAAGCGCCTCAGACCGGTGCTTGCGCAGCAAGCCGCCGTCGCAATTGCCGGGGCAGTGCCCGCAGGAATCGAGCGGTTGGGTGCGGCCCTCGAGATGCTGCACACCTACTCGTTAATCCACGACGACCTGCCCGCGCTCGATAACGACGACTTGCGCCGCGGCAAGCCCACCTGCCATGTTGCTTTCGGCGAGGCCATCGCCATCCTCGCCGGCGATGCGCTGCAAACTCGCGCTTTCGAGGTGCTGGCAGGCCTCAACTCGCCACCCGCGGCGACTGTGCAGATCATTGGTCTCATTGCCAACGCCATCGGAACCGTTGAGGGCATGATTGGCGGTCAGGTTCTAGATATCGAGAGCGAGCACCTGAAGCCGACGCCCGATTTGGTCATGGCAATTCATCGCGCCAAGACCGGCGCGCTGATCCGTGTGAGCGTGGTCTCAGGCGGCGTCTATGGCGGAGCTGCGTCAGACGATGTAGCTCGCCTGACGCAATTTGGCTCAAAGGCCGGGCTCGCCTTTCAAATCGTGGATGATGTGCTGGATTTGACTGTGGACTCGGCGCACCTTGGAAAGACCGCGGGGAAGGATCAGGCGACGGAAAAAGCCACCTGGCCGGCCGTTTACGGCATCGAACAAAGCCAGCGCGACGCCGCCCGCCTGATCGAGGAGGCTTTTGCCGCCCTCGAACCCTATGGCAGCCGCGCCGACGGTTTGAAGGCCGTAGCACGCTACCTGGTCGAGCGGAAAAACTGAGCGCCGCAGCCATCCCCCGGCCGCGGCGTTCTCTTATCTCGCCAAAGCCCTCCGCAAAGCCTCGCGCTTGACTGCAACCTCGTTGACCGTATCCTGCACCTGGCCGAGAAGCCCTTGCACCTGGTCGATGTAGACTGGCAGAGCATCCCACCAGGAGCGCAACGCATCTTGCTGATCGAGCACGGCCAAAGTGGTGCCAGCGGCAGCTGCCACCAAGCCCGAGCGGCGATTGCCTGATAGCAGCAACAGGCCGGCAACGGCGAGTGTTGTACCCGCGGTGATTCCGATCCAGTTCATGGAATCGCACTTATCGGCGACCGGCCGGGTCTTAGATTCATACGCTTGCTCGGAAAGGGGGATAACGACCATCACTTCTCCTTTTTGCCCCGGAACTCGGGTCGCGGGAACTGTGCTTCAAGTATCGCTCTAAATTGCCCGTCATGCTCATGAGAAAGAAAAACGGCGGAAAAGCTGGTTGAATCTTTCGGTTTTTTGGCGCCAGCATGTCTTCAGTCCAGATCGAACTCGCGCAGCGGCTTGCCCTCCGGGGCATCTTTGGCCTTGCGCAGCGCCTCGGCGAACTTCTTCTCCAACAGATCTTCCTTGTTCTTTTCCGCCTCGACCGACTGGCGAAAGATTGACTCTTTGCGTTCATCCTGCTCGCGCATCGCCTGGGCTGCCGTCTCCAGATCTTCAAACATCCGCTTGCGCGGAGCCGGAGTATGGCTCACAACCAGCCCAGTGGCAGCATCGATCTGGAGCATTGCCCCGCAATCCGGGCACGCAACCTCGAAAATCTGTTCCTTCTTTTTGGCCATTTCTTCTCTTTGAGAATTGTAAGCGTTGACGGCGCAGGGCTTCAAATTGGCCTAAATACGTACATAACGTACACCGTAGTATGTACGTTATGGTACACTGCTTCAATGGAACTCCCGATCACCGAATTTCGCCGGCAAATCTTCTCCCTCGCCAATCAGGCGATCGAGGGCGAGGAAGTCTGGTTCACTCACAAGGGACGCCGCATCAAAATTGTGCCTGAGGACCAGCCTGTGAGCCGCCTGAGCCGCATCACGCCGATCGAGATCATCAATCCGGAGACTCCCGACCTGCTCGATCCCGTACTCAAGGATCAAAGGCTTGAGGAGATCCAAAAGGCCTGGGAAAGCGACTGGGAGGAACTGTGACCGCATACGCGCCAGCCTATTTGGATACGCAGGTCGTGGTTTGGCTGGCGACGGGAAAACTGAGCCGCTTCAGCTCCAACACTCGCAACCTGCTTGAGGGCACCGACCTGCTGCTCTCGCCCATCGTGCTGCTGGAGCTTGAGTACCTCTACGAGGCCAAGCGCATCAAGCTGCCTGCGCGCGATATCCAGCGCAAACTGGAACATGAAGTCGGTGTCCGCCTCTGCGAACTTCCCTTTGCAGCCATCGCCGGCGCGGCCATTGAGGAGAAGTGGAGCAGCGACCCCTTTGACCGCATGATCGTGGCCAATGCCAAGACCAACGGCTTCGCCTGGCTCATCTCCGCCGACGAATCCATCCGCAAGCACTATCCGCGCGCCATCTGGTAAAGTGCAACACGGCGTTACTCGATGAAGACGTGAATGTTGAATCGCTCCTCGTCCGGTGCGGGCTTATCCCAGGAACGAACGTAGTGCAGCACGAGAACGCCGTCCCCGCTACGCCTTGGCTCGAAGTTGAAGATCTGAAAGACTGGCCGCCCCACACTCGGATCTGCGGACTGATCCGTCGGCTCGGTCGCAGTCTGGTGAACCAGCTTCAACACCGGCGTCGATTCCTTATGGAGATACCACGCGAAACCGGTGGTCGGATTCGATTTCAGCCGCACCTCAAGCGTGTCGCCAACCTTCAGATGAATATCCCCACCCTTGTCCGCATTGGTTACGACCTTGTTTTCCGCGAATGCTGCTTGTGGATGCCAAGCGACGACAAGCAGCACCTGCAGAAATAGCAATCGCAAGCAACGGGCCGAACGGAGCGATTGAATATTGAGCATGGCAAACTTCCTTTCGCCTAGTTCAAAGCACGCTTGTGCCTTGTTCCCTGTGCACTACCGAAGATACATCGATCCTGAATGCGCGGCAATGATTGGAATCCGGGATTGATTAGAACGTATTAGTATCAGTACATCTCTGCACGA
>CAYVMS010000079.1:0-12950 GCA_964452615.1 uncultured Occallatibacter sp. | reverse complement strand
TCACCAACGGCCGCATGGTTCCCGACGACACGCGCAAGGGCAGCGAAGACCTGCATCCGCCCTTCATGACATGGCGGCAGCAGGTCGACGGCCATTATTGGTTCCCCGTCTACACCAAGGGCGAAGGCGTCCTTCACTTCAGCGGCGGCAACGGATACATGGCGCAGGACGTGCATATGCGCGACACGGTCAAGTACACCGACTACAAGCAATTCGGCTCGACAATGAAGATCATCTACCAGGGGCAAGACATTACGCCGCCCGCCAATCAGCCAGCCCCACAGACGAAGAAATAGTAGCTGTCTCAATAGAAAAGATACTTTCTCCAGCGGTCGTCGCCTCGTCCCAGCATGCGCATGATCTGCCGGCTGGTGTGAAGTGAGAAGGGTCTTGGTTCGCGCAGCAGGATCATGTCATCGATCTCGTGCAGCATCCGGTTGCCCTTCTGACGATTGCAGGAGTGGCAGCAGGCTACGAGGTTCTCCCACGTCGAATTGCCGCCGCGAGAGCGGGGAATTACGTGGTCGAGCGTCAGGTCGCCAGGGGCCAACACTTCGCCGCAATACTGGCAGGTGTTGCGGTCGCGCAGCAGAATGTTTTTGCGCGAGAGGGCGCGCGTCTGGTAGGGGATGCGGCGGTATTCGAGCAGCCGGATCACGGAGGGCATGGCTATACGGCTGCGCTGGGCATGGAGCATCAGACCGTGCTCCTCTTCGGTGCGCGCAATGCCCTTCAGCACCAGCACCAGCGCCCGCCGTGCGCCGCAGATATTGATGGGCTCATAGGAAGCATTAAGCACCAGCACCGGCATCTGCAAAATGTGAGCCGACTGCAGGCTGATCTGGTCCCCCGCGATGGCCGCGGCTCTCGCAATCGACTTCTGCTTTCGTGCATGAATCATGGCTTTTCCCAGCGACATCCTTTTTCCCCTCGTCAAAAAGATGATTGGTCGTGCTATGAATTAATGCTTTCCTCTTGCAAACTCTCCGGGTGCCCCACTGTCGTAGCCGGGTGCCCCATCCTCGCCGCGTCTTTGTCTTTGCGGCTAGGGTGGGATCGTTCTCGCCCTGTAGCACCTTCCGCATCGCCATACTGTGCTGTTCGCGCACGGCCATTGCGCATTCGAGCCCTGGCTAGCGTGGCCACCCACACCGATGCCGCTCCCGCATCCAACAGTGTTTTGGCCGCCGAGCGCGCCGTTGCGCCGGTGGTGAAGATGTCATCGATCACCAGCACATGCTTCCCCATTACCGTCCGTGGTTCTGAAACCGTGAATGCTCTACGCAGGTTTTCGCGCCGCTGCCGAGGAGTCAGCCCTGCCTGGCTTTCCGTTGCACGCAGCCGCATCAGCGTCGTCGCGCCAAGCGTCAGCCGCCACTTCGGATGCGACTTGCGCAGCGTGGCCAGCGCACACACAGCCAGCGAACGCGCCTGGTTAAATCCGCGCTCGGAGTGTTTTGTCCGATGCAGCGGCACCGGAACCACCAGCATCTCGGCCGGCGCTTCGCCAGCAAGTTGCCCAATGGCCTTGGCTAACATGCGGCCCAGGCGCTTGGCCGCACCGTGCATCCGGTCGTATTTGAGCGCGTGGATCGCCGCGCGCATCCTGTCTTGATAGGGCCCGTAAGAGACCGCACGCTCAAAAGGCGGCGGCGCAAGACGGCAACTGCGGCAGAGGCCTGAAGGCATTGATCCGCCGGGAATTGGTTCTTCCAGCGGCTCGCCGCAGCGCGGGCACAGATCTCCGCTCTGGGCGGCAATCTCCGTCCAGCAAACATCGCAAATTGGCGCGTAAGAGAGCTGCGGCAGTGGGGAGCCGCAGAGGGCACAGCAGGCAGGAAAGAGGGCGCAACTCACGGCGTCCACTGGACTTCGAAGGACGCGAGCGACAGCGCGCCAGCGTGAAATCTCAGAGGGTGGAACGTCGAACGTCAGTGAACCGGAGTCCCTGCGGAAGACGCACCTCACATAAAGTCGGCGCAACTGTGTTTGTGCGCCTCCTTGCCGACAGTATACTCGGACCGCGCCTCAGTTTCCATGCGAATCGCCGATCGAGTCTCTCCATCTCCTTGCAGTGAAGCAGGAGATGGAGGCAAACAGAAATATCAGCGCAAGCTCCACCCCGACACCCATTTGTGCCCGGCGAACTTGCTAACTCGCTAACCCCGCGCAGCGGGGCTAACTCGCCGTGATCCAAGAAAGCGGGTGCCCCAGGTCTGGGTCCCTACGGACAGGTCTTCGTCCGTGGGGTAGAGGTCCGGATTCTCACACCTGGGAGACCACAAAGAATCATCAGCAACTCTTTAGCCCGTATTCCTCAGCCCCGCCGAAATCCCGCTGATCGTAGCGGCAATCGCCCTGTTCACCTCCGGCGTATCCTCGCCCGCCCGCTTGCGCCGCAGCATATCTATTTGGATGAGATGCATCGGATCGACATACGGATTGCGCAGCTTGATCGAACGGCCCAGCACGGGGTTCGACTCCAGCAACTCCCTCTGTCCTGTCACCGCCAACAGCGCGCGCACCGTACGATGAAACTCCGCCTCAAACAAATCGTAGATACGCTCCCGCAGTTCCACGTCCTCCACCAGCGCCGAATACAGCCGAGCCGTAGCCAGATCCACTTTGCCCAGCGCCAGCTCCACATTCCGCAGCAGATCGATAAACAGCGGCAGCTCACGCTTCATCGTCTGCAACAGCTCAAGCGCCCCCGGCCGCGCGAGAACCTCCTCCAGCGCATACCCCACGCCAAACCACGCCGGCACCAGCAGCCGCGACTGTGTCCACCCAAAGACCCACGGAATCGCTCTAAGGTCACTCAGTCTAGTCGAGGCACTCCGCCGCGACGGCCGCGACCCAATCTTCGCCTGTTCCAGCTCACCCACCGGCGTCGACTGCTCAAAATAAGTCACCACTCCCGGATCATCGAGAATATGCTTGCGGTAATACCCAAACGCAATCCCCGATAACTCGTCGAGAGCAGCCTCCCACTCCGGCTTTAAGACCCCGGTAAAATGCCCCTCGGGATCGCGCGCATTTGGCCTGGCCAATGCGTCGAGAGAGGCCGCAATCATCAACTCAAGATTCCGCTCCGCCAGCACCTCGTCGGCATACTTGAAGTTCAAAACCTCGCCCTGCTCGGTAATCCGCAACTGCCCGTCAAACGAATTCATCGGTTGCGCAAAAATCGCGCGATGCGTCGGCCCTCCGCCGCGCCCCACCGTTCCCCCGCGCCCATGAAAGAGCCGCAGCTTAACCCCGCACTCCCGCGCCACCACATGCAGATCGCGATGCGCGCGAAAGATCTCCCAAGTCGAGGTCAGCATGCCGCCGTCTTTGTTTGAATCGGAATAACCCAGCATGACCTCCTGCCAGTTATCCCACGTAGCCATCAGCCTGCGATAGTCCGCCCTGCTCCACAACTCCCGGCAAACCTCCGGAGCCCTCCGCAAATCCTCAATCGACTCAAACAGAGGCACTGACATTAGCCCCGGATCACGCCCTGCCCCTTCCACTCGCACGCCGCCTAGCCTGGCCAACCGCACCACAGCCAGCACGTCATCCACCGTCGAAGCCCCGCTGATCACATACTGCCGAACAGCCTCCGGCGAACAACCGTTTTTAATCTCCGCCACCACACGAAACGTCTCCAGCACGCTCGCCGTCTCATCTGACAACTCACCTGCCAGCGCCTCCGCGGCCGTATCTGCAATCGCCTCTTGCAAAGCCGCCGAATGAACCCGCGCATGTTGCCGAATGTCCAGCGTATGCAGATGCAGCCCAAACGTCCGCACCTGCAAAATCAGCGGATCGACCAGCGTCCGTGCGATCCGCACTCCGCGATTAGCCTCCAGCGACTCGCGCAGCACCTCAAGATCGTCAATAAAATCCAGCACCGAACAATACGCCGGCATCGCATTCGCCAGTTTGCCCAGATTGTCGTCGACCCGCGCCAGCGTATAGGGCATCACCGGCAACGCCGCGGCCGTCGCACCCTGCTGCTCCGCCGCCTTATCCAGCGTGCGCCGCAGACGCGCCTTCAAGCAGATCGCAAATCGCCGATAGTACTCAAACTCATACTGCTGTTCAAAGGCCTGCGCCTCGGGTGTGTGCACCAGCGCGACATATGCCTCCAGCCGCTTCAGCAGCGCATCGCTCACACCGATTTGCTGTGCGCTGGTCGTCAGCAAGTCGATAATCTCATCGAGTTGCCGCTGATAATGGAGCAGCAGATGCCCCCGCGCCAGCCGGATCGCATCCCGGGTCACCCCTGGTGTTACAAATGGGTTGCCATCGCGATCGCCGCCGATCCACGAGCCGAAGATCAGCACCTTCGGCAGCGCCAGCGTCTCCATCTCCAGCCCATACGCGCCCTTGAGCGCCTCGGCAATCTCGCGATAGAGGCTCGGCAGCGTCGCAAAGATCGAGACGTCATAATAGTCCAGTCCCATCTTCACTTCGTCATAAACCGTCGGCCTCCTCGACCTTACCTCGTCGGTCTGCCACAGGCTCGTAATCTCCGCGCGGATTGCATCTTCCAGCCGCGCCATCTCCTGCTCCGGCACCGGAATCCTATCGAGCGATGCAAGAAACTCCCCGATCCGCCGCCGCTTGAACATCACCGACCGCCGCGCGACCTCAGTCGGATGCGCCGTAAACACCGGCACAATCAGCACGCGCTTAAGCCACTCCAGCGCCTCCTCCGCGGTGATCCCAACGCGCTTCATCTCGCACAGAGTCCCAAGCAGGCTCCCGCGTTGACGGCCCGCCTGCCCGCTCATATGCAGAGCCATCCTGCGCCGCTTGCGGTGGTTCGTCTCCGCCAGATTGATCAGCTCGAAATAAAACGCAAAGGCCCGGGTCAGCAGGATCGCCCGCTCCACCGGCAGCGAATGCACCAACTCCAGAGAAGCCGCCGCATGCCGAGCAGCTTCGTCGTGCTGCCCCCGCGCCTCTTCGTCTCGCCGCCTGATCGTGCCCTGCCGTAGCGCCTCCACATGCGCGAAGAGGTCCACGCCCGCCTGTTCGCGCAGCACCTCGCCCAGCAGCATGCCCAGCGAACGCACATCGCGCCTGAGCGGAGCCTCTTTCAGCTCCCCCGTCTGCGCCTCAAGCTCTGCCAGCCTCTGCGACCAACTCTCGGGATTCCACAAAAGACCCATCGTGCCTACATTATGCACGACGGCATATAGAGGTCTCTTTGTTCATTCTTCAACGCCGGGTGCCCCATCCTTGAATCGCTTTTGATTCAAGGGTGGGAAACGAAAAACCCTCCCCGCCGCATTGCAGATAATTATCAATTCCCGTTTTCCAAGCCAAAAGTAGTTGGCCCGCAGTCAAAGAAGCCCTGCGAGCAAATAGCGAGCGTTTGCCCCACCGAAGGTGGCTACATGAGCCGCAGCGCATCCACATCCACCACGAGATTCCTTCGCGGAACTCCAGCCTCATCGACGTGCGCCAGCATCCCGCGCAGCGCCGCATTCAGCGCCCTGCGCGATGCGGCCTTCAAGATCATGTGAAATCGATAGACGCCCTTGATGCGCGCGATGGGCGCGGTGCAGGGACCAAGCACGCGCACACCCTCCGGCGCGGCCTTCTGAAACCACTTGCCCAGCATGGCCGACCAGCCCGCCGCCTCTTCCAGCTTGCCCGATTGCACCAGCACATTGGCCAGAACGCCATATGGCGGGTAGTGCATCCAGCGCCGGTACTTCAACTCTTGCTCGACGAACTTCGCGTAGTCGTGGCGGCTCGCGGCCAGGATCGCATAGTGGTCCGGGTAGTAGGTCTGCACCACTACGCGTCCCGGTTGTTCACCCCGTCCCGCACGCCCCGAGACTTGCGTCATCAGTTGAAAAACCCGCTCGGCTGCGCGGAAGTCCGGCATCGAAAGCGCGTGGTCGCAACCCACCACACCCACCAGCGTAATGCCGTGAACATCGTGGCCCTTGGCGATCATCTGCGTACCCACCAGCAAGTTAATCTCGCCCGAGTGCAGGCGCGCCAGCAGCCTCTCCAAATCGCCTCGCCCGCGAACCGTGTCGCGATCCATCCGGCCAATGCGCGCCGTCGGAAAGATCTCGCCCAGCCGCTCCTCCCCTTGTTGCGAACCGGCCCCAAGATAGTAGAGGTGTTCGCTGTCGCACTTCGGGCAACGCGCCGGAACCTTGCGGCTGTAGCCGCAATAATGGCACTCCAGCCGCTGACCCGCCCGCGCAACTCCAGCGTCCTCGCCTGCGGGTTTGTGATGCGTCAGCGAGATGGCGCAATTCTCGCATTCCAGCTTTTCGCCGCAAGCCCGGCAAATTACGGCAAACGAGTAACCGCGCCGGTTGAGCAGGATCAGTGCCTGCTCGCCGCGATCAAGAGCTAGTCGCGTCTGCTCGACCAGCGCGCGAGAGAAGAGTTGCTCCTCGCCCGTTTGCTGGAACTCCCGCCGCATGTCGATCAGCTCGACCTCAGGCAATGGCCGATTCATCACACGATCGCTCATCTCGATGCGCCGGTACTTGCCCTGCGCGGAGTTCTGCCAACTCTCCAGCGATGGCGTCGCCGAACCCATCACCACCACCGCACCCTCCAGCTTGGCCCGCATCACGGCCACATCGCGTGCGTTGTAGCGCGGTGTCTCCTCCTGCTTGTAACTCTGGTCATGCTCCTCGTCCACCAGGATCAGCCCTAGATTTGGCGTGGGCGCAAAGATCGCCGACCGAGTTCCGACGACAATCGGCGCATCGCCCCGCCTGATCCGCCGCCACTGCTCACTGCGCTCCTCGGCAGTCAGGGCTGAGTGCAACAGCGCGACTTTGTCTCCAAAGGCTGTATCCAGCAGCCCCACCGACTGCGGCGTCAGCCCAATCTCCGGAACTAGCAAAATCGACGCCAGTCCCCGGTCCAGCGCCCTCTGCATCGCCGCCAGATAAACCGCCGTCTTGCCCGAGCCCGTCACCCCATGCAGCAAAAACGGATGGAACGCCCCCAAAGCCGACGCCACACTGGCCAGCGCCTCCATTTGGGGTTCATTAAGACGCAGAGGCCCAGCATTCCCTTGCAGCCCGCCCATACGAAAGGCCGCTGCCCGCTCCTCGATCTGCACCAGCCCCCGACGCACCAGAGTCTGCAGCGTGGACGAAGGCAAGTCCTTCCGCCGCAGCTCGGCCAGCGGCAGTTCGCCGTCGCAGGCCGCCAGCTCCGCCAGAATTGCCTGCTGTTTTGCCGTCAGCGCGGGCAGACGAGTCTCGGGAACCAGCACCGCAAAGCGCTCTGTCCGCCGCGCATCGCGTTCGGCAGCCGCAGTCTCGCGCACAATCCACTTCTTGCGCATCAGACTCGCCAGCACAGGCAGAGAAGCCGCCGTAGCCGTGCGCAGCGTTGAAACCTTCACCGGCTCGCCCGATGCAAGCCGCTCCAGCACTCGCCGCTCCGTGTCCTGCTCTTCGCGACTGAGCTTGCCTTTTCGTTTTGTGCCGCCCTTTCCACAGAGGCCAAAAATGGGTGCCCCAAAACCGGACTTTCGGACCGGGGAGTTTTCAGCATCTGGGTCCAACGAATCAACCCGGGCGTTAGCCCCCGGTAGAAAGCTCAGCTCTGTGTCAGGGCACGACCTCAGTCGTGCCGAAAAGGCGTCTAAATCACCGTGGGCGTTAGCCCCTGCAGCGCCCTCTTCAGGAAGCTGTTCGCCCCCCTCCAAACAATCCGCCAGCACATCCCGTCCCAGATCCGTAATCCGGTAATACACCGTTCGCCGCACCTCGGCCATCAGCGGCAGCATCCCCCGCAGCACCTCGCCCAGCGGAGCCAGATAGTACTGCGCCATCCACTCGCCCAGCGCCATCAGCGCCTCGCTCAGCAGAGGCTCGTCATCCAGCACCGCCTCCAGATACCGCGCCTCAAAATCAGCCGGAGCCACATCGCTCAGCCCGGTTACCACCCCGATCAGCTTTTCATTCCGAAACGGCGCAATCACCCGCGCCCCTCGCTGCGGCAGTTGACCCTCCTTTACCGCATAGGTGAACGAGCGGTCAAGCGGCACAGGCAACGCGACTTCGCAATAGGCAGGCATGATCGGCAAGACTCAGTGTAGGGGATTGGGGGCCGAACGCTCATCATCGCACCAACCCACCGGGTGCCCCACCCTCGCCGCGTCTGTGTTTTTGCGGCTAGGGTGGGATACCACGCTCCTCCAACCCCCACCCACAACCGGACCTCTTATTCAACAGTTGCAATCCCGCCCGTTCGCGCTACAATTCGTGCTGATGACACCTCAAATCTCCACCGCTGCTACCCTGCCTCCCGTATCTTCCAACTCCGCCCACCCCATCACCATGTCCATCGACATCGGCGGCTCCAAGCTCAAGGCCATGCTGCTCGACCCGGCCGGCAAGCCGGTCAGCGAACGCCAGCGCGTCATCACCCCGGCCGTGCCCACCCCCGACGCCGTTCTCGGCGGGCTTGAGGAGTTGCGCAAGCTGCTGCCGGCCTTCGATCGCGTCTCCGTTGGCTTTCCCGGAGTGGTCAAGCACGGCTGCACCTATCTCGGCTTCAACCTCCATCCGCTCTGGGCCGCGGGCTTCCCGTTGCAAGCTGAACTCGAAAAGCGATGGAAGAAGCCCGTCCGCGTCGGCAACGATGCCGATGTTGCCGGCTACGGAGCCATCAAGGGCCACGGAGTCGAACTGGTGCTCACGCTCGGCACAGGAATGGGCGCGGCGCTCTTCACCAACGGCCACCTCGTCCCCGGCCTTGAACTCGGCCACCACCCCTGGCGCAAAAAGGGCATGACCTACGAGGACTACATTGGTCAGCGCGGCCTCGACCGCTTCGGCAAGGCCCGCTGGAACGACTTCCTTGAGGCAGCCATCAAGCAGACTGAGGCCACCTTCAATTGGGACTTCCTATACCTCGGCGGCGGCAACACCAAGAAGATCCTCTTCAAGCCCGGACCGAATGTGAGCATAGTCTCCAACGAAACCGGCATTTTGGGCGGCGTAGCCCTCTGGCGCGACCAGGGCTGAGCAAAGCAAGGGGTATTTAGAAGCTGTTTCAAAACCTGGTATTGAAAGACCACGGCTTCAGACGTGCCACCAGTCGCGCAAAAACAATTACCGGGCTTTACAGGTTGCGGAAAAAAACCAGCGTAGCTGCGACAAGCGTCAGGGCACGACTTCAGTCGTGCCGTAAACGCAACAAAAAATGCCGGGCTTTAGCCCCTGTGGGATGCACTTCGCGGGTGGCCCAGGTCTCGCTTCTGAGACCTGGGAGACCAAGAGCCTTTCCCAGCCGTCTTTCGCGAACCCAGGATTTAGGCAGGGTCTTGGGAGCGAGGTGTGGAGCTTTCTTCTACGCAACTATCCTTGCAGTGAGCACACCGGAAGATTCCCAGGTAGCCCGAGGCGTCGGCGGGCTTATTACACGCCTGTTCCACCCTCAAAGTGATGGACTCATCACGAACCCCACGCTGCGATAGCCACGAACGCGCTTCGATCATTGAGTTGAACGATTCGACCGCGTAAGCGCACCGCTCATCGTCGAAAACTTCAATCTTAAGCTGCATATGCGGGTGGGCGGTGATAACGGCCGTGTCGGTGGCGCAGTGGTATGCGGCCTTGATCTCCTCGATACGGTCCAACTGCTCAGCGATGCTATCGCCTGCACCATTCTGGATCGATTCCAGAATCTCGATCGCGGACTTTAATGCCCGTAATTGCCTGGTCATCATTTGCCTGTGCCTTACCGCTAATTGTAAGCCCGAAAGATCTTCCGCGACCGAGATGCGCATCCAACTAATGACCTGGGTAACCCAGTTCCGGATTTTCGGACCTGGAATATCGCGAATCTCAACCAGCCTCGTTCACGAGGAAGACTGCGATTCGCCTCCGCCGCGCGCCCCATCCTTGCGCTTTTTGCCGAAGCAGGGGTGGAAAACGGCGAAGTGCACTTTGCAAAAATATGGACCGGCCTGTCCGTATAGCATAGGAATCAGGAGCCTGAAACCTAGGGCGAAAACCACATGCTGCGAGTCGGATACCCTGCCATCATAGCCCCAGAGTTGTTGAGCGGCTTCCCACCAGAGGTCGAGCTAGTTCCTCTTCCGGATGGTCTCGAAGGCGAGATCGAGATCGATGTCTGGCTTCCCGACCCTTACCCTACGCGGGCTCTGCGCATCTGGCCGCATCTGCGCGGCGTGCGCCTGATCCTCTCGCTGATGGCCGGCACGGAGTGGATTCCGGGCGCGGCCGGCCCGCATGTCACCATCTCGAAGGCTCGCGGTGCGCACAACATCTCTACGGCCGAATGGACCATCAGCGCCATTCTGGCTTCGTTGAAGTACTTCCCGTTCTACTTCGATGTGCAGCGCTCCGGCCTGTGGAAACGCCGCTTTGAAGCCCCAGCGCGCTACGCGAAGATCACCGGCGATGAACGGCCGATTTATCCACCCGTGATGATCGAGGAACTCACCGGCAAACGCGTGTTGCTGGTGGGCTATGGCGAGATCGGCCAGGAGATCGAGCGGATGCTCGAACCCTTCCACGTGGAGTTGGTGCGCGTCGCACGCACCGCACGCCCCGCGAGTTCTGGCCCGCTCGTTCATGCGGTCAGCGAACTCGACGGCCTTCTGCCGCAGGCTGAGATCGTGATTCTCATCCTGCCCTCGACCGCAGAGTCGCATCATCTGATTGGGGCGCATCAGCTTGCATTGATGCGGCAAGGCACGTTGCTCGTCAACGCCGCACGCGGGCCTGTCGTCGACACTGATGCATTGGTCGAGGCGCTAAACTCCGGCCGCATACGCGCCGCTCTCGACGTCACCGATCCCGAGCCGCTGCCGGAGGGCCATCTGCTGTGGAGTTGCCCCAATCTATTGCTAACCCCGCATTTGGCCGGATCGAGTCCGCAGTTTGCGCCGCGCGCGCTCAAGACCGCTGCCGACGAACTGCGCCGCTACATCAACGGCGAACCGCTGCTCAACGTAGTTCAGGCTGCAATCTAGCTCACAGCATTGGCTGCCTCAGGTTGCACCTCTGAGACGTGGGAAGGAGCCCGTCTCCAGTCCCTCAACCCCACCACCGCCAGCCCAACGAAGGCCGCATAGAGCAAAGCCGTTAGCGTAAGGTTCTCGTAGAGAAACTCGCCAACATAGATCACATCCACCACAATCCATAGCCACCAGTTGGCGATGTGCTTGCGCGCTTGCCACCAGCCGCCCACAACGCTGAAACTCGCAAGCTGCGCGTCCAAATATGGCAACGCAGCGTGGTAGTGATCCATCCATGCGCCCAGCGCGAGTCCGCCCACTGCCCCAACGGCCACGCCCATCAGCAGTTCCATCTGAGGCAAGCGAACGACGCGCACCTCGCCCTCCTCGTGCACGCCCTTGGCCCAGTGCCACCATCCATAAAACGTCAACGGCAGCCCGCCGACGAGCAGCAGCGCAAAGGAGAATAATTGCGCATGATAAGAGATCGCCAGGTACGCAAGATCGGAGATAATCCCAATTGGCCAGCACGTCATCTTTCGCTTTGTCGTCAGCCAAATGCTCAGGATAGCCGTAACCGCGCCAATGATCTCCAGCCAGTTATTGAGGATGTATCTATTGATCAAATCTAAGCTCATCGTTCTCCAACTCCCTTCCGCTCCGCGGCCCATCGTCTAATCGCATCCAGCAGCTTCCGTCCGCCCGCTCCGCGAAACCACTTCGCATGACCCACAAGATAACCCTCCGTGCACACCCGCGCTTTTTCTTTGAGATGTAGCACACTCAAAAAGTAATCCGCCTCAGTCAACGCGAACTCCGCGTGGCAGAGTGCAGCCATCGGCGTGAGTGCAGCGGCCTCTTTATCGCTCAGCGGGCGCACGGATTCATAACCATCAAGCAGCGCCTCAAGGTGATCGATGTGCACAGGCACGTCTTCCGACTCCTCGAATCCTTCGTGCAGAGCGAGCCACTCCACAATGTTGCGCTCGATCGCCTGCGCCAGATCGTGAACTGCGTTGGTCCGGTCGGCCAGCCCAAAGTCGATCACCGCCATGGTCCGCGCGCTATCGCTCGCATTGCTCCACAGCAGATTGGAGGCATGCAGATCGTTGTGCGTCCAGAGCGGATCAAGCGCAGGCAACAATGGCTTCAGTTCCGCATGAAACGGCGCCAGCAGCTCAAGCGCCTCGTCGCAGGCGGCAAGCGTGACTGCATCCTCGGTCAGCGCGGGCCGGGCGCATAAGTAACTCTCCATCCCGCCAACGGGGTCGTCACTAGCAAAGATCGTGAAGCCGGCAACGAGAGGCTGCGTCTTGCGTCGCGGCGCGTTGAATCCTCGCGAGGCTAGGTGCAAGCGCGCAAGTGTCTCTCCGGCAGAGCGAGCGTGTGCCGTCGAGTGGAAGGGCGTCCACGACTGCACGTCCTCATACAAGTCCACACCATCGGGCACTTCGTGCACCTCATAGGTCCAGTCGCCGCGCTCGATCGCTGTCTCGCCCGCGGCAGACGCGAAGACCCGCAGCACCTGCGCCCCATGCGCTCGCAGATGCCCCATAAAGCGATGCTCTTCAAGCAGGCCTTCCCGATCACGCACCGTTCGGTGATGCCGTTTGGTGAAGACACGCCTCGTGCCCGTCGCCACAACACTCGCCGTCGAAAGCGGCCGCGGACTCACCGTGAGAATCTCCAGCGGCTCGCTAAACTCGGGAAACCCGGCAAGCAGCGCGCGCACCTCGGGCAGCGTGAGCGGCGGCCAGTCAGCCTCGACCAGCCTGCCGTCCATGCCATGCGCCTTTGCTGCCGTACTCATCCCTTGTGCATCCTCTGCCTTTGTTCGCTAACGCTAGAAGGTGTAATGCGCCGAGAGCCGCACTGTCGTTGGCGCGCCAAGGTGAATAAAGGTGTCGCCATAGCTCGCGCCTGTGTCCTTCCAGTAGCGCTTGTCGGTGATGTTATCCGCATAGAGCCGCAGCGT
>CAYVMS010000078.1:0-13351 GCA_964452615.1 uncultured Occallatibacter sp. | reverse complement strand
GCCGGCCGCGACCGCGCCAATATCGGCAACTTCATCACAATGCTCCACGACTACAAACCCGACTCGCCTTACACGCGCTTCATGCCGCCGATGGCAGGCACCAAGCAGGACATCGACGACCTGACCAACTACCTCAACGCCCAGGTAAATCCACCAGCGCCCGCCGCGCTAAAGCCAGTCCAGATCGCGCAGAGATAGCTTTCTGTCTATATGAACTGGGTGCCCCGGGCCCCGATTTTGGGACCTGGGAGACAATGTACCCACCCCCCGCCACCCAATTCATGCGATCCTGAAGTCACCATGAAGATCCTCCTCGGCATCCTCGCAGTCCTCGCAGTCGCCGCTTCCCTGATCGCCGACTACAAATGGCGCCAATGGATGGCTGCCCGCCGCCGCGACCGTCAGTAGTCCGCAAATTTACCGAAATTCTTTCGATACAATCAGTCACAGGGAGACGTCCAAACGTTATGTCTCGTTCTTTCGCTCTTGCCTGCCGCTCTTCCCTTCTCAGCAAGCCATCCAGCCTCTTGCTAAGCCTTGCCCTCACCGCTTTTCTTTGCTCCGCCGCCCACGCCCAGTTTGGCGCGCCGCCGGCCGGAACCCAGGTCAAGGACTCCAGCGTCCTCAAGCCGCCTGCAGGCGCCCGCGTGGCCATCGTCGAATTCGCAGACATGCAATGCCCTCGCTGCGCCATGGAAAACCCGGTCGTCAAGGAAGCTGCGCTCAAGTATAAGATTCCCTGGATACGCCACGATTTTCTGATTCCCGGTCACATTTGGAGCCCGATCGCAGCAGTCAACGCCCGCTGGTTCGACACTCAGCGCAAGGGTCTGGGTGATGAGTATCGAGATCAGGTCTTCGCCAATCAAGCCTCGATCTACAGCCCTCCAGCCCTGAGCCAGTTTACCCAGAAGTTTGCTGCCGAACACCACGTAGCCCTGCCCTTCGCCATCGACCCGCAGAGCAAGTTGGCCGCAGACGTCAATGCCGATAAAGCACTCGGTTTGCGCACCGGCATCTTTCAGACGCCCACCATTTTCGTCGTTACATCCAGCAGCAAAGGCGCCCCATACATCGAGGTCCAGAACCCGGATCAGGATCTTTACCGAATCATCGACCAGGCTTTGGCTGACACCTCCTCCGCGCCCAAGTCCACCGCAGTAAAGTCCGTAGCAGCAAAGAAGTCAGCAACCAAGTAGCTGCCGCACTTCCCGGTACAATGAACGATAGGGAGCCACCCAACCGCTATGTCCAGCTTCTATGCTCGTAACTCACAGGCCCGCTCTGTCCACAATCGTTTTGGCGCAGTCGCTCTATTCCTCGCATTCACCGCGTTCGTCATTGCCCCGGCCAGCGTCCGCGCCCAGTTCAGTTTGCCCGCGCCAGGAACCGCGGTCCACGACGCTTCGGCTCTCAAGCCGCCCCCCGGAGCGCGCATAGCCATCGTCGAATTCGGAGACATGGAGTGCCCCGTCTGCGGCAAAGAGAACCCGATTATCAAGGCCGCCGCGGCCAGCTACAAGATCCCCTGGGTTCGCCACGACTTCATCATCCCCTATCACGCGTGGAGCACCATCGCCGCGATCAACGCTCGCTGGTTCGATACCAAGAGCAAGGCGCTCGGCGACGAATATCGCGATCAGGTCTTTGCCAACCAGTCGTCCATCGCTACCCCCGACGTGCTCCGCCAATTTACTGAAAAGTTCGCCAAGAGCCACGGCATCGCTTTGCCTTTCGCCATCGACCCGCAAGGCAAGCTGGCCGCTGACGTCAAGGCCGACAGCGACCTCGGCCGTCGCACCGGCATCGATCACACCCCCACCGTTTTCATCGTCACCGCTAACAGCAAAGGCGCGCCCTACATTGAGGTCCAGCACCCCGACCAGGACCTCTACAAAACCATTGACCAGGCCCTCGCCGACACCCCCTCGCTGCCCCAGCCAGCCGCCAAGGCAAGTGCGAAGAAGCCTACTGCCAAATAGTCGCTCCTTAACCTGAATAGCAAGAACGGCGCATCCCGCTCAAGGTTGCGCCGTTCTTCTTTGCTTGCATTCATGCTTTAATGCAGCATATTTGCAGTAGTAATGCAGTGGAGGTGCAGTATGCCAAGGTTCACAATCTACATCTACGATCAATTCAACGAACGCTGACAAATCTGGCAAGCGGTGGCAGCAAGGCAGACGCCATTCGCAAGGCCGTTGCCCGCTATCAGTACTTGAAGTCAGAAGTGCCGAAGGCACAGTCCTGCAAGCGAGTCTCGATTACCGACACAGACGGCAAAGTGCAATCCAACATGAATATACGATGGAGCGACTTGCGAAATTACCTTCATGCCATAGATCGTGTCAGGGCACAACTATACAGGCTGCGGAAAAACCCGATGCGGAGGGAGGCGGGACTTTTAACCCCCGCAAAAAAGCCCGCAAAACGAGTGACGGCTTTAGCCGCGGAGGGACGTTTTCTGCCTCAATAACCGGAAATTTCGAGTTTTTTCCGCAGCCTGTTTAGTAGTGCCGCAAATGGCCAATTCAGATTCCGGCTTTAGCCGCTGCGGAATTGCAAATAACTGAAAACAAAACTGCAGGGGCCAAAGCCCAACATGATTTTGTTGCTCTTTCGGCACCACTGAAATCGTGCCCTGACACTTCTTGCAGACTCTATGGAATTTTGCTAGTGGCTCCTCCCCTCAGAGTTAGCCGTGGCGCGACCGGCCAGTTTCTCTCTCAAGTGCCTGCCATCACAGCAAAGCTCCGCCAACTGCCGTAAGCGTTAGTTGAGGCAATGTACGCCCGAAGACTGGAAGATGGGCCGGCTTTGAGGATCTCCGCCTCGCTTTTGAGCAGCTTGATCGCAGCCGCCGAAGCCTTCCCCCCTCCATGAACTGATCCCCGCAGAAGGGCGCAGGGCCAGCGGAGTTTGCGAATGATGCCGAGCACCGCCTGGGCAGGAACGACCCGAAGAATAATTCGCTCATAGGGTCTAGCGAAGCAAGTTGCGAAGAGGTTGAATATGCTTTGTAATTTAGATGTAGAGGGTGCCATGAAGGGCCAGCCACCGCTGGATCGCTGTTCATTTCTCAAGTGCACACCGGCTTCGGGAGCGGCGACAGTAACCGGTATTGCCGAGCCCGCCACCGCGGATACCCCGGCCGAAGACGATGCGCGTTATATTGTCGAGGCCAGGTTCTACCGGAAGCTTCAGAATCGCAAGGTTAAGTGCACTCTCTGTCCGCGCGAGTGCACGGTGCGAGACAACGAACGCGGCTATTGCGGCGTGCGCGAAAATCGGGGCGGGACTTTTTACTCACTGGTTCACTCGAGGGTGGCAGCGGCCAATGTTGACCCTGTCGAGAAGAAACCGCTTTTCCACTATCTTCCCGGCACGACCGCCTTCTCACTTGGCACAGCCGGCTGCAACGTCAATTGCAAGTTTTGCCAGAACTGGAACATCTCCCAATCGCAACCCGAGCAGGTTCCCGCCCAATACGTTCCACCGCAACGCGTCGCAGAACTCGCTAAGCAGTATGGCAGTCCCACCATTGCCTTCACCTACAGCGAGCCGGTGGTGTTCAGCGAATACTTGATGGATGCGTCCGATGCAGGGCACGAGGCCGGCATCCGCAGCATTGTAGTGTCGAACGGCTACATGCAGGAAGACGCATTAAAGGCCGCATACGGCAAGATGGATGCGGTCAAGATCGATCTAAAATCTTTCTCCGAGTCCTACTATCGCCAGGTCGTTACAGGCCAGTTGAAGCCAGTGCTCGATTCACTCGTCAATCTGCGCAAGCTGGGCAAGTGGACGGAAATTGTTTACCTCACAGTGCCCACGCTCAACGACAGCGATCAGGAATTTCGCGGATTGGCGCAATGGGTCAAGGCGAATCTGGGTGAGGACGTGCCTTTGCACTTCACGCAGTTTCATCCCGAGTATCTGATGAAGAATCTTCCCATCACCCCGGTAGCGACCCTCGAACGCGCCAAAGCGATTGCCGATGCAGAGGGGCTGCACTACGTTTATATTGGCAATGTACCGGGCCATCCGGCGCAAAACACTTATTGCCCCAAGTGTCGCAAGATGTTGGTTGAGCGCGTGGGGTTTACGGCTAGCCGGATGCTGATCGAGAAGGACCATTGCCCGTTTTGCCAGCAGCCGATCGCGGGCATCTGGCACGCGTGAAGCAACAGAGAGGTTTCGCACATGCTTATCGCCATGAGCCAGAACGCCTATTGGATCACTGCGCCGCTCCTCGCTCTGCTGGTCTTCACGCCGCTCAAACATGTCGATGCCAGCGACTCGCAAAGGGTACGCCAAGCGGCGGTCGCCGGAAGCTTTTATCCATCCGATCCGAAAGAGCTTTCGGCCATGATTGACGATCTACTGGCCCACGCCTCGGGGCCGCCAGTCACCGATCAGATTCTCGCCGCAGTCGCGCCACATGCAGGCTACGTCTATTCCGGCCCCGTGGCCGCCTACACCTATGCTGCATTGAAGGGGCGCAAATTTTCGCGCGTCGTGGTAATCGCGCCATCGCACTATATAGGCTTCGGATTCACTTCCATTTATGATGGCGACGCCTACGCAACACCGTTGGGAAACGTGCCGGTGGACAAAGTCTTCGCGCGTCAGTTGGTCAAGATGAACTCCACCATGCAGCTCTCGACCAAGGGTCACGATCCCACGCCAGAAGGCGGCGAACATGCGATTGAAGTCGAGTTACCATGGCTGAAAAAGGTGCTGGGCAACTTTGAACTCGTGCCTATCGTCATGGGAGATCAAAGCTACGAGAGCAGCCGCGTGCTGGGTGTGGCGCTGGCAAGGCTGATCAAAAGCGAAGGCAAGGAAGGCGACACGCTCGTCCTAGCCAGCTCTGACCTCTCGCACTATCACACTTACGATGACGCCGTGAAGATCGACCATAAGACGCTCAACGCTTTGCAGTCGTGGGACTACTTCAGCATGTCGCGCAACTTCCAGTCGCGAGTGTGGGAGGCTTGCGGCGGCGCGCCTATCGTTGCCACGATGATTTACGCCGAGCGCATGGGAGCCAACCAGGCCCATGTGTTGAAGTACCAGAACTCCGGCGACGTTACAGGCGATCATTCGCGCGTGGTGGGATACAGCGCAGATGTCTTTGTGAAAGCTCCGGCCGGAAAGAATGCCGAGACCCTTTTCTCGTTAAGCGAGCAGGATAAGAACGAATTGCTTGCGCTGGCACGCAAGTCGGTTGAGTATGTGGTTCAAAAGAATGAACTCTATGAGCCGCCCGCGAGTGCTAGCGCAGCACTCAACCAGGAGCGCGGCGCATTCGTGACCCTCACCAAGTCTGGAGATCTGCGCGGATGTATCGGCTACACATCCGCCGTGAAGCCGCTCTATTTGACGGTGCGCGACACGGCCACGCACGCAGCTCTGCACGATCCGCGCTTTCAAGCGGTCAGCGCCTCGGAACTACCACAGCTTGCATACGAGATTTCAGTCCTTTCGCCTCTGCGCCGCGTAACAGACATTGAACAGATCAAGATAGGCGAGCATGGGCTGCTAATGAAGAATGGCGGCTCCGAGGGCTTATTGCTTCCGCAGGTTCCAGTCGAGCAGAAGTGGGACCGGCAAACCTTCCTTGAGCAGACATGCCGAAAGGCGGGTATGAGCCCCGACTGCTGGAAAGATGAAAATACTGATATCTTCAGCTTTACCGCAGTGGTCTTTCACGAACACAAACCCTAAGAGTCAAGAACAGCTTCTCAACGATCACAATCTGGGTGCCCACCCTCGCCGCGTTTTTGTTCTTGCAGCTAGGGTGGTTCATCACGCCCGCGCGGCCAACAGAGCCGGCTCTAGCTTCGCCGCTGCGCAATGCTATGCCGTCTTCCAGAATCCGAAGACCGGAATCAGCAAGTAACTTAGCACGAGAACGCGTGCGCAGGCCGCTTGGTTGGATTGCAAACCATTTTGTTTCAACCTCCGACAGCCTATTCTTTGAGAGGTCGCGTGAGGCCAAGGTGATGCGTATCACTGCCGGACGAATTTAAGGGGCCGAGAATGAATGGTTTGAGGGATAACCTCCATCAGAGTGGCCCCGGCGCTTTATTTAATGAGTCGATGACAGCGGGGAAGAGGAATTGAAATGGCAGATCCAGCGAAACCGGACCGCGGCCAGATGCGGGTTGATGTGGACGAGTGCAAGGGCTGCGGACTCTGCGTGGATGCCTGCCCGCCGAAGGTGATCGTCCTGAATGAGCGGTTAAATCGCTACGGTTATCGCACAGCAGCATACACGGGAGTAAGTTGCACGGCTTGCGGCATCTGCTTCATGGTCTGTCCCGAGCCAGGAGCAATTACGGTGTTGAGAATCGTGCCCCGAGCAAGCGATGAGCTGCGCGACGGCCAGTCAGGCAATGCAGGAGCGAGCCAATGCGCAAGCAACTGATGAAGGGGAACGAAGCGATTGTCAGGGCCGCGATCCTCGCCGGATGCCGCGCCTTTTATGGCTACCCCATCACGCCTGCCAGCGAAATCGCCGAGGCCGCTGCGCTCTATGTGCCGCAGGCGGGCGGAGTTTTTCTACAAGCGGAGAGCGAAGTCGCGGCGATGAATATGCTCTATGGCGCGGCTTCGACGGGTGTGCGATCGATGACGGCATCGAGCGGACCGGGAATCAGCCTTATGCAGGAAGGCATCAGCTACATGGCAGGTGCGGAGTTGCCTTGCGTTATCGCCGACATCACTCGCGGCGGGCCGGGCCTGGGCAACATCGCAGCCGAGCAGGGCGACTATCACCAAGTGGTGAAGGGCGGCGGCCACGGCAACTACCGCACCATCGTTCTGGCTCCGCATTCGGTGCAGGAGATGGCGGACCTTACAGCGCTTGCCTTCGAGCTGGCTGACCGCTATCGCAACCCGGTTGTCGTGCTCGCCGATGGATTCATTGGGCAAATGATGGAGCCGGTCGCTTTTCCGCAGACCGCAGTCGAGCCGCAAATACCCGCGTATGCAGTTACGGGCACGGAGGAGACACGCTGCAATCTGATTACTTCGCTGCATCTCGACATTGATGACATGGAAGCGCACCAAGGCCATCTCGAAGCGAAGTACCGCCGTGCCGAAGAGTGCGAAGTGCGTGCCGAAGAGTGGCGTACCGACGATGCAGAGATTGTGCTCACCGGCTACGGAATCATGGGCCGGATTCTAAAGGCCGTGGCGGCTGAGGCGCGCGCCAATGGACTCAAGGTCGGCGTGTTGCGTCCCATCACGCTCTATCCGTTTCCGAAGTTGCACTTCAAACGCCTGGCAGAGCGCGCGCAGCTCTTCGTCGTGGTGGAGATGAGCAACGGCCAGATGCTTGAAGATGTCCAGCTCGCGCTGAACGGCGCCCGCCCCGTCGAGTTCCTCAGCCGCGTCGGCGGCAATGTGCCGTCACACCATGAGGTGCTCGACTTTGTGCTGGAACAGGCGCGGCGAATTTCGTCGGTGCTGCAGCCGGAAGAAAAACAGGTGGCCCATGCCTAGCGAGACGATTGCTGAATACGCGGTTTCGCATGGCAAGGCGAAATCATTTTACGAACGCTACGAGCGCAAGAGCGAGTTGCAACATCAGACTCATTTCTGCCCCGGCTGCGGCCACGGCCAGGTGTACAAGATGCTGGCCAAGGCCATCGATGAGCTGGGCATTCAAAACAGAACGATCCTCGTCGGCCCAGTAGGCTGCGGAGTCTTCACCTACAACTATTTTGACGTGGGCAATATATCGGCCGCTCATGGACGCGCGCCCGCCGTGGCTACAGGGGCAAAGCGAAGCAGACCTGAGAGCATCGTGATCGACTATCAGGGCGATGGGGATCTTGCGGCCATCGGTTCATCGGAGATTTTGCACGCGGCCAATCGCGGCGAGCGCATCACGGTGATCTTCATCAACAACGCCATCTACAGCATGACCGGCGGGCAGGCCGCACCGACCACTCTGCTAGGGCAGAAGAGCGCAACCTCGCCGAATGGACGAAGCGCGGTGACTGAAGGCTACCCACTGCATGTGTGCGAGTTGCTGGCTACGCTCGAGGCTCCGGTATACATCGAGCGCGTCGGCTTGGGAGACACCAAGCAAATTGTGCAGGCTACGCGGGCCATCAAGCGGGCCGTCGAAAATCAGGTGCGCGGGCTTGGCTTCTCGTTGATCGAGGTGCTCTCGCCTTGCCCAACCATCTTCAAGATGACTCCGGTGCAGGCGCAGCATTGGGTACGCGATGTCATGGAGAAGACATTCCCGCTTGGCGTCTTTTGTGATCGCACCAAAGAGCCACGCCTGGAACAGCTTCACGAAACCTCGCCCGCGCTCGATCGGATTCCTCAGATCCTTGGCGTCGACAATGCGAGTCTGCCTGAAGGCAATCCAATTTCAACGCAAGACGCGGCTGACCCGGACCTTCGCGTGCGCGTCGCGGGCTTTGGCGGACAGGGGGTCTTGCTGCTCGGCGAAGTGCTGGCGGAGGCTGGGCTCGATGCGGGTCTTGAGGTCTCATGGCTGCCGTCGTATGGGCCGGAGATGCGCTCAGGCACTTCCAACTGTCACGTGCGGCTGACCAGAGAGGTCATCGATTCGCCGATGGTGACGAATCCCAATCTGCTGGTTGCAATGAACGAGCCCTCGCTGAGAAAGTTTGTGAAGAACGTGCCTGCGGGGGGATGGATTCTCTTTAACGGCGAGGAGTTCCCGGCTGATTGCAAGCAGGAAGGCGTCCATGTGCTGGCCCGTCCCTTCACGCAGATCGCCAATGACCTGGGCGATGCGCGCGCGGGCAATATGGTGATGCTGGGCGCGCTGCTGGAGATCGCAGGCGTGTTGCAGGACGTGAACGTCGAAGCGGCGCTTCAACGGCTCGTCAAGAATCCGCGTTGGACGGAGTTGAACAAGCGCGCTCTCGCACGGGGCCGCGAGCTAATGAGAGAAGCGTAACCTACAGGCCAGAGCAAGCGAACTTCTCGCCTGCTCTACTTCTGTTCTGCTTGGGCTTCTTTCTTGGCCCTATCGGCCGCGCGCGCCTGAGCGTCGAGCCCATGCGTGGGATCACGATGAAGTATCTTCCGCGAAACATCCGGCCAGAACTCGTCGAAGATCGAACCTAGCCCGCCTTCGGCTGTAACAATGAACCCGTTGGTAAAGGTCTGACCTATCCCAGAGTTGCTGGACGGATAGTAGAGGTTGGAGATCGCGCCCGAGATGATGTTGCCGCCAACGTTGGAGTAATTAGGCTCCCACTTGTGTGTGTTGTCGTGCTTGCACATGACGTTGGTGGCCAGCGAATAGAGCATCCGGTGAGTGACGGTTCCATGGCCCAGGCGGAAGTAGCGTGGATCCTGGTGCAGGATGGCCGGCAGAATACCGTTGCCGATCATGTTTCCGTTAAATGCGTCGAGATAGGCCGCACCCGACCGCTTTCCATAACCTTCGATGCCCCACCCGAATCCCGTGTCGTCGTCCATTGCCTCGTGATAACCAGCAACCACAAATGCCACGCCAAAGGCCACCGGATCGGTCGTGGAGCGGAGGGCCAAGCGCAGCTTCTGTCCTGCGGTCATGGAGACGGCGTCGGCACGATAGGAGATGTTGAATTGAGGCACAACGCCCACCAGCCGTTGCTGCTCCTGCTCTTTGATCTGTTCTTCCGCTTTTTCGCGCTGGCTTTTTACCGCGTCAGGCTGCTGAGTGGTCGTTTGTGAGCTGGAACTGCCTTGAGCGGCACCGGGTTGCGCTTGGGTAGACGTGGCAGCGGGTACCGGTTGTGCGGGACTCTGGCCTTGCCCGCCCTGTGTCTGCTGCGGCGAAGGCTCTGGCGCAGCCAGCGCGATCTGCGCCTGAGGTGCTTCAGGAAGCTCGGCAACAGCGGACAGGCGCGCACCCGGTTCCTGTGCGAAAGCGGGACCAGACAACACTAACAAAGCCAACGCGGTCACAAATGTTGCACAAAGAGAATTACAGCGTAGCATTCATTCACCAGTCGCGAATTTTAGCGCCCGCCTGGATCGCGTTCAGCCTGTTCATCTCATGAAACGGCTGGACGAAACCAAGAGGGCTCCTTCAAGGGTAAATCACCCCGCTTCTGCGCCGATGCGACTGGCGCCGTCTAAACGGCGCGGGGGGCAGGATTTCATCCTGCATTCAATGTTCTATCGAGTTAGACGTAAATCCCGCCTCGAGGGACGCGAAGTGCACCTCGTGCAGTTGGAAGTCCCGCCAGCGCCCCCTATTGCAAGGCCCGGCGGCTCTTGATCTCCTTTAGCATCAGCTCGACCTTGTCTTCGCTCTCCAGCGCATGAAAGCGGTCTTCCAGCGACTCTGGAACCAATACTTCGCTGGCCGCAGCGTTTTCAGCGGACTTGACGTGGACCTTGGTCTGCATCCGGCCCAGCGCGTGTTCCTGATTGTTGCCCACGATCTGGCGAGCCTGCGTAGCGCGTCCCACAACCTTGGCGCGGCGATGTTCGGCCATCAGCATTTCGCAGCGGGCGCGCGTCTCGCCGAGCTTTTGCTCCAGCTTGCGCAGCGCCTGGCGCAGGTTGTCGGCCTCGTGCTTCTGATCCTCGGCCTGGGTGGTGAAGCCGGTCACCAGTTGGTCGTGGCTCAGCGCCCGCTCCAATGCTGCGCGGGCCAGGTCGTCATGGCCTTTTTCGACGGCCAGTTCAGCCTTGCGCCGCCACTCCGCCGCATGTTCAATTTGTTCAGTGCGCTTCTTTCCCAGCAGGTGCTCGTCGGCGATGGCGATGGCCACCTGTGTCTTCACCTGCATCAACTGATTTTCCATGTCCAGAACAATCTGTTTCAACAGCCGCTCCGGATCCTCAGCCTTCTCCACCAGGTCGTTCAGATTTGCGCGGAGCAACGTGCTCACTCTCTCTAAAAGTGCCATGACGATCCTCCTTGTCCTTCGCTTCCAGTTCCTTGTGACCCTCCATCTGCTTTGAAAGGGCGCGGCTTTAGGCGCGCCAACGATCGAGAAGAAGGATCATGGGCTTTAGCCCCTGAGGGAGTGCATTTCCAACTGCTTGCATCCCTCCGTGGCTAAAGCCGCGTTATTTATTGCATCTCCTGCGGCACGGCTGAAGCCGTGCCCTTTCAAAACAGTTTGGGGTTTGAGGTATCCCACCCTAGCCGCAAAAACAACTACGCGGCGAGGGTGGGGCACCCAATCCTTACTTCTCTTCCGGCTTCGTCTTGATCGCCTTCACGTTCGACATCAACTGCTTGATGTCCATGCCGCTGAGCGCCTCAAACAAAGCAGGCACTTGCGCTGCGATCCGCGTCATGTCGCCGGTGATCTTGTGCGCCCCGGCTGCATCCTCGTTGCCTGTTGATACGATGGTGATCTTGTCCACCTTCGAGAGCGGCTCGGCCATGGCGCGCACCACATCGGCCATGTTGGTCAGCAGCTTGTCAACAACCGCAGCCTGGTTCCACTCCTGGTAGGCCTCGGCCTTCACGCTCATTGCCTTGGCTTCGGCCTCGCCTTTTTGGAAGATGATGCTGGCCTCGGCCTCGCCCTGTGCGCGAATAGCCGATGCGCGGCCCTCAGCCTCAGTGGTCAGGCGTGCCTTCTCTGCGGACGCCAGATTCTCAATGCGCTGCCTTTCGATTTCGGCGCCCTTGAGCACGGTGGCGATGAGTTCCTTTTCATGGCGCAGAATTTCAGCTTCCTGCACCTTGATCTGGCCCTCTTTCTCAACCTGCTGCACCTTTACCTGCTCGGCAGTCACCTGCTGCAGCATCACGTTGGTCTGTAACTCGTATGCCTTGTCGGCAGTGGCCTGTTGGCGGCGGCTCTGCTCGGCATACTCGGCCTTCTTGATCTCCAAATCGCGTTGCGCCTCGGCTTGGCGCGTCTGCGAGGCCGTCTCGGCAATCACCCGCTCCTGGTCTGCCTGAGCCTTGGCTACAGCGGACTCTCTCAGAGCAGTAGCGCGCTTGATGGCAGTGTCGCGCTCGGCATCGGCTGTGGCCATCTCCGCGTCGCGCTTGATGCGCGCAACATCGGGCCGTCCCATATTCGAGATGTACTCATTCTTGTCGCGGACTTCCTTGATGGTGAACGAAATCACCTCGAGCCCCATCTTGCTCATATCTTCAGCGCAGGTGGCCCGCATCCTCTCGCCCACCATCTCCGGCTCCTTGACGATCTGCTCCACCGTCAACTGACCGATGATTCCGCGCAGGTGGCCTTCCATCACCAGCCTAATCAGGCCCTCGCGTTGCGGCGGCGTTTTAGAGAGGAACTGCTCAGCCGCGGTCAAAATCGAGGCTTGATCGCTGCGTACCTTGATCTGGGCCACAGCTTCAACTGTCACAGCCACGCCCTGTTTTGTGTAGAGGTCCTGCTGCGGAGCCACATCGAAGCTCATCAGTTCGAGGCTGAGCTCGCGGCAGTTCTCCACCATGGGGAAGATCACCGTGCCGTGACCCTTGATGACGCGCGGGCCGCGAAATCCATAGACAATCAGGGCCTCGTTGGGTCCAGCCTTGCGATACATCCTGGCCAAGATGCCCAGTACGAAGACCAGCGCGAGCGCACCTAGTCCGACATAAAGAATGATCATTTCGTCCATTGAGATCCCGGCCCTTTCATCCGGGAGGTATGGGGTTGATGGTTTTCGTTCAGGGATTGGGAATCAAGATGCCGATTGCACCCGCCCTGCCCTCAAAGTGGCTACTATGAACCAAGCGACTGTGGCAAAAATCATCCCAACCGGCGCAAGAACTATGAGTGAGAACGTCACCGGTTCTGGATGACGCGCCAGATGCGAGGTCATCCACTGCGCCAAGCCAAACGTGCAGACTAATTCCATCCGGAGCCACGCCAGCAAGTCGATCGTCAGCGATTGCAGCAGTTCGCGATTCGCTTCCGTTACATCGACCGGGTATTTGAACATCGATGTTAAGCGCGCACTCAGCGTGAGACACAGAAAAAGCGTCAGGCTCAAAATCGGCAAGAAAATCATGGACGAGGGCGAATCCCAGCCATTGGGATGTCCGGCTGCATCAAAATGGACAGGAATCCGATCTGGCAGATGATTTGGGCCGAATGAATCGCACCAATACCCCCAAACCTGGAGAGCCAGAACCGCCAAGCCAATGCTTGTAAGAGTCTTTCGCATTGCGTCCTTTCCGCAGTAAATCTACGAATTTGATACAGCCACTGATGAGTCACATTCAGTGCTGTAAGGAGCTCGATTTCCGGTTCTGCTTACTGTTTCGAGCTGCTTTTGTGATTGTTTTTGGGAAAGATCTTGGCCAGCAACCCGAGCAGAAAGATCCCCACCAGGATGCCCATATCCACGATCAGTAAGGTCGTGTTCGTCATAACGT